>NZ_JAMYTF010000085.1:0-13731 GCF_040322295.1 Mesorhizobium sp. M0159 | reverse complement strand
CTCCGCTAAACACGGGGGCTGCGCGGCGGACACGCCGACGTCACCGCAATGCCACGCCATTTTGCAGAACTTGACGCACACAACTTTCTCGCGCCCAGAAAGCGATAGCAGACATGCAACTAGGTGGTACAAAAGTCTCTAGCGTGACCCTTTCGAGACATTTGCGTGCGGCATTTGCGTCTCGAAAGCGGTTCTTCAGTGCTACCAGCACCAACGACCGTCTGCGGTCGTTCAGAACACGGGTTACCGTCTCTAAACCGGATATTGGACCGGGCAGCCGCCGGAAATTGATCGAATGGAGGTGATCGCCTGTCAGGAGGCGTTCAAAAATGACCTACGACCGCGATCTTCATCGCGGCCGTTTTCATGGTGTCATTCCCGGCTATGCTGACAAGTTCTTTATGATCGGCAGCTTGCGGATCGTCTTGCCCGTCGCCGCCCGTAGCGCGTTGGCGACGGCCGGGCCGATCGGCGGCACACCGGGCTCGCCAACGCCCGTGGGCGGCTCGTCGGACGGCACAATGTGCACCTCGACGCGCGGCATCTGCTCGATCCTGAGCGGCGTATAGGTGTCGTAGTTCTCTTGGTCTATGACACCGCCCGTCAGGGTCAGCTCCTCCTGGAGGATCGCGCCTAGCCCGAAGCCGATACCGCCCTCCATCTGAGCGCGGATCTGGTCAGGATTTATCGCGGTGCCGCAATCTAGCGCGCAGACGACGCGGTCGACTTTGAAATCATTTCCATCGTTGAAGGTGATCTCCACCACCTCGGCGACATAGGTCGAGAGGCTTTCATGCAGGGCCACGCCGCGGAAACGCCCTTCCGGCAGAGGCTTGTCCCAGCCTGCCTTCTCAGCAGCCAATTTCAGCACGCCGGCATGCCGTGGATGGTGACCGAGCATCGACAAGCGGAAATCGACCGGATCACGGTTCGCAGCGGCGGCGAGCTCATCGATCAGGGTTTCCATTGCATAAGCGGTGTGGGTGGAGCCTACCGAACGCCACCACAGCACTGGGATGTTCACGTCCGTCGTGGTCAGCTCGACCTTCAGGTTCGGGATCGCATAGGGCAGGTTGATGGCGCCCTCCACGGAGGTCGGATCGATGCCGTTCTCGATCATCGCCGCAAAGGGCGAACCGCCCGCGATCGATTGGCCCACGATGTGGTCATGGAGAGCGACGACATTGCCTTCCTTGTCGAGCCCCGCCTTGACTGCGTGCACATAGACCGGCCGGTACCGCCCACCCCGCATGTCGTTCTCGCGGGTCCACTGCACCTTCACCGGCTTGCCGGGTCCCAGTGCACGCGCTGTGGAAACAGCTTCGATAATGAGATCTGCGTCCGAGACCGCTCGGCGGCCGAAGCTGCCGCCGGTCTTCATCACGTGCAGCCTCACCTTGTCCGGCGTGGTGCCGCCTACTTGAGCGGCAGCCGCCTGATAAAGGTCGGGCATCTGGTGTCCGCCCCAGACGTCGATGGTGCCGTCTTCGTTGATTCGGGCGGCCGCGTTGAGTGGCTCGATCGAAGCATGGACAAGATAGGGGAATTCGTAGTGCCCTTGGATGACTTTCTCAGCACTGGCCAACGCTGCGGGAGTGTTACCGTCGTCGCGCGCGGTGGCCGCGCCCGGATCGTCTGCTGCCTTAGTGTATTCGGCCATGATCTCGGCCGTGCCGCGCCTTTCGGCCTTCTCTTCGTTCCAGGTCACCTCCACGAGATCGCGGCCCTTGAGCGCCGTCCACATGTCCCTGCCGACCACGGCAATGCCGCGCGGCGTCTGGACGACATCGACAATGCCGTCGAGTGCCTTGGCTTTGGAGGCGTCGAAGCTCTCGATCTCAGCGCCGAACTTCGGCGGATGGATCATAACGGCCGTATTGAGTCCATCCATCTTGAGGTCGATCGTGTAGGTCTGCGCGCCATTGGTCTTGCCGGCGGAATCGTAGCGCTTGAGGCTGTCCGATCCGATCTGGGCCCACTTGTCGCGCGGCTTTAGCGGCACGTCGTCGGGAACCGGCATTCCCGCTGCGGCTTCAGCCAGGTCACCGAAGCGCGCCTGCATCCCTGAGGCGTGCGACACGACCCCGGAAGCGACTGTGATCTCGCCGGCTGGCACGTCCCACCGCTGCGCCGCGGCCGCCACCAGCATGGCCCGTGCGGCAGCACCCGCCTTGCGGTAGCGCTCCCACGACGAGCTCATCGACGTGGAGCCACCGGTTCCCTGCGCGGCCCCGCCCCAGGCGAGATTGCCGTAGAGCGCGGTATTGCCATATCCGCCGACCACGTGGACCTGCGCCCAGGCGCCGTCGAGCTCTTCCATAACCAGGGTGGCGATGCCGAAATAGGAGCCTTGTCCCATCTCGAACTGCGACGAGTGGATGACGATTCGGTTCTCCGGTGTGATCTCGACATAGGTCTGGAAGGGGTTCGCCTGGACCGCTGCAGGCGTCGTTTGTGCGTTGGCGGGCGCGGCCATCATTAGCCGGTAGCCCACGGCGAGGCCCGCGGTGGTGACGGCCGTGCCGAGGAGGAACTGGCGGCGCGTGGGCCCCACGGCATTATGCTTCGGGAGAAACTGCAACATGCCTCAGGTCTCCAGCCGGTTGGCGGTCTCGTGGATGGCCGCGCGGATGCGATGATAGGTGGCGCAGCGGCAGAGATTGCCGCTCATCGCCGAATCAATATCATCGTCCGTCGGCTTCGGCGTCTCTGTCAGGAGGGCCACGGCCGACATGATCTGGCCAGACTGGCAATAGCCGCATTGAGGTACGTCGAACTCGGCCCACACGGCCTGGACCGTTTCGCCGATCTTGCCCGACACGCCCTCAATGGTGGTGATCGAGGCTCCTTCGATGTCGCCGACTGCGGTCTGGCACGAGCGCGTCGGCATGCCGTTAACGTGAACCGTGCAAGCGCCGCACTGGGCAAGGCCGCAACCGAATTTCGTTCCTGTGAGTCCGATGCTGTCACGGATCGCCCAGAGCAGCGGCATCTCTGGATCGACGTCGAGTGTTCGCGCCTCGCCATTGAGGGTAAAAGCGACCATGGCTTGCTCTCCTTGTCCTGAGCTGGCTATCTCGTTGCGCCTCCGCCCGGCTAGGAACCGGACTCTTCTTGCTGAGGCATAGCGACCACAGACTAGGATCGCGCAGCTCGAGCAACAAGCCGCTAGCTGGCGATCGCGAGATCGTGAAGTGGCTCGTGTCGAAAGGCTGGAGGCAACTGAATGTCATTTTTGGGCCGACCGGCCGGTCAGTTTCCGGCTCGATGACCTGGTTGGCAGTCATTCCGCTTCTAAGCCTAAACCCCAGACATGAACTGTACCAGCATCATAAAAGACGACATCAAGCGGCGATTTTTCGTTGCGCTGCACCGCTAGCTCGTTCGCGTGGTTCATGATCCACTGGTTATGCGCGGATGCTGGTTCACCATAGATGCCAACACAGAGCTTGCGAAACTTGCCACGCGCTATGCGGTTAAGGACGTGGTCGTCATTCGTAGCGAGCGAATGGCCGAAAATGAAGAAGCAATGGCTGGCGGTCTTCACATTCGCGGTGAACTGCTTGAAGCCTTGGTACAGGTAGGCATTGTGACGGATCTTCGCCTTCTTCTGCGCGCTGGTGGGCTGATGAAGGGCGGCTTAGGGTCATGATTTCCGGTTCATCGCGCTGCAATGACCGATGAGTCACAGACGCTGCATTTCGCGCTAGACCGCAGCTGCGGTATTCTCGATCATACGCTCAGCCATCCTATTCGCACCTCGTCGCCGCCGTTCGCCGCACCTATCGATCGGAGGCCTTCCAGCCTCGCGATAGCCGCGCTATGTGGCTGCACACAACCTGACGACGAAGAGGAGCAAGATTGGACATAGAAGCCGCACAAGATCGCCCTTCCCCCGTCCTTGCTCGTTTTCATGCGAAAACAATCAAACTGAGTGCTGCGGGGATAGCGAGGTCGATTTGGCCCACTTCAGAGCAAAGTCGGCCATAAGCCATTGATATAATTTTGGTGGGCCCTGAGGGTGCTTGGAAAGTCAGAAATATCAAAGGCTATTCGACAGTGGGACTGTGTTGCGTTACTATGCTCTCCGGTCTTTTCCGGTTGATTTGTCCCACCCCTGATGCCGATTGCGGTCCTTCGCCGCTGCGTTGGTCAATTCCCGATTCCACAAGCATCCGGTCCTGAGTGGGCAGACGGCCTTCCTAGTGGTAATTAGTCAGCGACACGTTGACCGTTCTCGTCATGCGGGTGAAATCTACGTTCGACCATATACGTCGTCGAAGCGAACGTTATCATCCTCGCCGAGATAATCGCCGCTCTGCACTTCAATGATCACTAGGTCAATTCTGCCTGGGTTCTCCAGCCGATGCTTATGGCCGCAGGGGATGTAGGCTGATTCGTTTGTCGCCAGGAACAACTCCTGCTCGCCATTGACGATTTTCGCGGAGCCGCTGACCACGACCCAGTGCTCCGAACGATGATAGTGCATCTGCAGGCTCAGCCGCCGACCGGGCTTCACCTCGATGCGTTTGATCTTGAAGCGCTCGCCTTCCTCAAGAACCGTGTAGGTACCCCACGGCCGGTGTACCGTGCTGTGGACCAGGTGAGCTTCATGTCCTGAAGCCTTGAGGCCCTCGAACAGCTTCTTGACGTCCTGAACGCGGTCGCGGGATGCCACAAGCAAAGCGTCCGGGGAATCGACGATCACCAGATCGCTGACACCGACCGTGCCGATGACGCGCTTGTCGGAGCTCACATAGCTGCCGGTCGTGTCGACCATATGCACATCGCCGCGTATCCTGTTCCCGCTTTCGTCGGCGGCGATCAAATCGGCCATTGCGTTCCAGGATCCGATGTCGTTCCAATCCATGTCGCAGGCAACCACGGCAAGTTTGTTCGTCTTCTCCATGACAGCGTGGTCGAGCGAGATTCGCGGGGCGGAGCCGAAATGCTCAGGCGCGAGTTCGATTTTGGCAAAGCCTTCGCCTTGACTGAAGCGGCCGTTCTCGTAGCTGTCGGAGACGGCCTGGATCACCGCGGGGCAATGCGATGCCATCTCGTCGAGCATGGTTTGTGCGCTAAAGCAGAAAATGCCGGCGTTCCAGAAGAAGCGCTTGGACGCAACATAGGCTTTGGCTGTGTCCAGATCCGGTTTTTCAACGAAACGGACGACTTTCTCACCATCCGCTTCGATATAGCCGAATGCCGTGTCCGGTCTGGTTGGGGTGATGCCCAATGTGGCGATCCGACCGAGCTTCGCATGTTCGATGGCCCGGCACATGACGTCTAAAAATGCAGGCAGGTTGCCAACCATGTGATCGGCTGGGAAGACGCATAGAATCGCGTCAGGGCCTTGCGTTGCCTTGGCATGGATGGCGGCTGCCGCAACGGCTGCGGCCGTATCCCGGCCTTCAGGCTCGAGCAGAAAGGTGCGTGGCACGACCACGGAATCTAGTTCGTCGAACTCGTCCTTGGTAAGGAAGAGGTGTTCCCCAGATGTCACGGCGACGAGTTCCACTACGCCCTTTATCGAACCGACGCGCAACACAGTGTGCTGCATCAGTGAATGCCCGTCTGCCACTTTGAGGAAAGGTTTAGGGTGCGATTGCCTTGAGGCGGGCCATAGCCGCGATCCGGCTCCGCCGCTGATGATGACGGGAACCACTTTCATATAACAACCTCGATTTCGTCTCTGGAGTGATTGCCCGCGCCCTTTCGAGCGTTAGCGTCACGATCGCCGTCGCTCTGGCTTGGTCTGCGGCCTCCGAGTAACAGCGAAGTTCTGGCGCGTTGCCGAACGGCCTCAGATGAGGCCGAACGGCCTCAGATGACGATGCTATCGGTATCGTACGACGCTTCCATGGCCTCGATGAGAAATGGACATTCAACTATGCCTGTTGGTTGCACCCGCCGAATTGTGCAGGTGACGGGTCTTAACTGAGACCAGAGATTCTTTGGCTGTCTTCTATCAAAATCAAACGACTTGGCTCCTTCAGATCGAACTCAATTACGCGTGGTACGAAAAGGCGTGCATATCGTGTAAAGGCGCTCGTCGGAGGAAACCGAATTACAGTATCGCAGCGCCCGAGAAGATACATCTCAACGAGGGCGGAAATTGCGCCGTCCATCCCAAGTGCTGCAGTGTGTAAGGGGCCGTCTTGATCGGATCGGAAATGCTTGGGGACGGTGAGAAGATCGGGAAACCTGGCCGACAGGTGATCCAGGATTTGCGCGCTGTCCGTGCACAAGAACAGCCGCACAGGCTTGGGGTGCGGTAACGCTTTAGCCTTATCAACCGCAGTGCACACTTGTCGAACGGCGAACTCCGGATCGGCCCAGTAGGGCGCATGGTCCATGATGTCTTCACCGTTACCATGTCGAACATGAACCCCGATGATGCTGTGCCCCTCAAAACATTCTTGGTAAATGGCATCTATGCGTGTTTGAATTTCAGACCGAGGCTTGACACTCTGGAAGACCTGCCGCTCGGCATCCTCATCGCAGCGCCACATCAAGCAAGCGTCACACACTACTGTGTTCGCTTCGACATCGTGTTCGGCCTGAAAGAGCTCGCCCAACTCGTCGCGCTCTTGGAAAATCTGCTCATCTGGGCGGTAAAGGCAGTCGATCGCTGGCCTATTCCACCACTCCGGGAAGAATGGACCCGGGAAGGAAAAGTCGTTGATCCGGTCGTCGCAAATAGCCGGTACGCCAGCGATGTCATTGATCGGTTGGAAGAACACCGGAAAGGCATTTGCGAAGGGTTGGTCGAGATAGCAGGACCCGCGCCAGTCGACGGCTAGCGTTCGTCCCGACCGCTGAGCGTAGCGCCAAGCGGCCGCCAGCGACCACAGACAATCACCGAACCCCGTACGCCTCTGAGAGACGACGAACCTGCGCTTTACCAATCCACTGACCTGCATTTTCGGAAATCTCGTTTCAGAGACGAGGTTGCATCTGGCTTGGGATCTCTTAATCGATACTAGTCGACCGTTACGCCGGGCGATTTGGAGGCTGCGCGTGGGGCAGAAGAGCTCCCTCAGCACTGCCTATCCTTATCTCTGTGACGCTCGCAAATCTTGACGCCGGGTACACTCGCTTCCGGTTTAAATTCAGCGTTCTCTAATGCGCCCGGCGACATGTGTAAAATTGATTGCGTGAATGTGGCCCATCCATGTGATGGATACTAAGGCGTTCCTTGACCATGAGCCTCTGCTGACGTGGGGCCGCGCTTTGCTAAGCGAAACAGCCGGTCGAGGCAGTCCACAAAGTCCCTTTTTCAAGTCCAATTCTTAACTGCCTCAACGTAACATGTCATTTGCGGGCGTTTCCTGAAGGACGGATGTGCAGGACCCGCCAGCCCGAATGTCAGGCGCAGGCCATCCACGTCATTTATGGCCATCATGGCGTCCGCTCCCATCGAAAGATGCGACACGGCGCCCTCTGACGCTTTCAAGTGCGCCAACATGGCGCAACTCCTGCCGGATAGCTTTCGAGCCGGCTGGACTGAGCGACTGGCACGCGATGCTGTGCGACGATGGCCGAGAGAGGATTTTTGGCGTCTGCAGCCATGTGGAGGATCGTTCCGACGGTTCTGCGGGTTCTCGGTGTCAGAGCCGACACCTGTGCGAACCCGCTCTCGTCCGTTTTCGACAGGCCCTTGAGGTTCATGACCCTGTTGTTCGCCGAGATCCCCCGCCAGTTCAGCGATCCAGGTGAAGATCGGCACGCCTGTCGATGCGGCGATCATCGCCTCGGCCAGCGAAGATGATGAAGAGGGCCATTGGGTCAAGTACAAGCGCCGACCAGCGTTTCATTGCTTCAAAGCCCATTTCGGTGCCTACGCCGATACGGCCCTTGTCGAGGAGATCGCCGTCACGGCGCCCACACCGAGGACGGCAACGCCGTTCCTGATGCTCTGCCCGACAATCCCGGCGAAGTGTTTGCCGACGACGCCTACCGAGGCAATCATCTCGGCGACGCGGTGCGCGCCAAGGGTGGAAGGCCGCGCATCGTCGCAACCGCTATGTGGGGGCGCGACGAGGCCGAAAGCTCGACGCCTGGAACCAACCGATCCACGGAATTTGTACTCGGATCGAGAAGATCTTCGGCACCTGTAGCCGGATGCGATGGCGAGGGCTGGCAAAGGCGGCCGTTCAAATTCGCCGCACTGCGATCGCCTACAGTATGAAACACAGTTTGATGTTCGCCTCGTCCCGCCCATCGTTGAAGCCCAGCCACCGTTTTCGGGCTAGCGCGCCCGAAATTTCTTGGAGGTCGATACGTAATGCCCTATCCGGCTTTTCGCCGCCGTCTCAGATGTGCGGTTCGCCCGAAGCCCCCGACTGCCACGAACTTTGTCTTCGCGCGGAGCGAAACCTCGCGCCCACGACTT
Source organism: Mesorhizobium sp. M0159 (assembly GCF_040322295.1). NCBI lineage: Bacteria > Pseudomonadati > Pseudomonadota > Alphaproteobacteria > Hyphomicrobiales > Phyllobacteriaceae > Mesorhizobium > Mesorhizobium sp. M0159. The sequence goes on along the minus strand of NZ_JAMYTF010000085.1, from coordinate 5,336 downwards.
TGTGCCGCCGATGGTGCCGCGCTGCCCTGTCAAACAATCCATTTTATGGATGCACCTCATCCAAACAATCGATTTCACTGATCAAAACAATTTCCATTAGAAGATGCTGAAGCAGGCAAAGATTACTTGGTCAGCGCAAAAGAGGGATGTTGGAGTTCTAGTGTGGCTTGGACCCACATGCTCGCCATTTTATCTGGGAACGGCTACGTGCCCTGCTGGCGCAGGGCAATACGATTCTACTGGCCACCAACTTCGTGGAAGAAGCGGAGCGGCTATGCAATCGACTGTGCGTGCTTGAGAACGGATGTAGAATCCCAGAAGGGCGTCCTAACTCGCTGATTGATGAGCAAATCGGGTGCGACGTGATTGAAATCTATATCGCTCACCCCGTGAGCTGAGTTCGGCACTCAGGCCGCATGTGCGACTTAGGCAGGTTAGCGGCGAGACTCTGTTTTGCTATGCCTCCAAGCAGGAGCAGGTGTGCTCGCTGGCTGACACTGTCAATGACGAGCTCCGCGCCGCATCTGTCGAAATCCTACCATAGGGTATGAGGCGGGCCGCAGTTTGCTGGCGGTGTGGCGAGCCAGATTCGAAACTTCAACTACCATAGAGCAGGAAGAAAATGAGCGAGAACAGGAAAGTTGCTCTGGTTACGGGCATAACGGGACAGGATGGTGCCTATCTCACGCGTCTTCTGCTGGAAAAAGGCTACATCGTTCATGGGATTAAGCGACGTTCCTCTTCCTTCAACACGGGTCGCATCGAAGACATCTACCAAGACCCGCACGATCCCGATCCGCGCCTAATTTTGCATTACGGTGACCTCACTGATGCGACTAATCTCATCCGAGTAGTTCAGGAATCCCAGCCAGACGAGATTTACAACTTGGCCGCTCAGAGCCATGTCCAGGTGTCGTTCGAAACGCCGGAATACACAGCAAACGCCGACGGTATCGGAACATTGCGACTTCTTGAGGCGATCCGCCTCCTCGGTCTGAAGGACAAGACCCGCTTCTATCAGGCCTCGACTTCAGAGCTCTACGGCCTCGTGCAATCCGTACCGCAGAACGAAACAACGCCCTTTTATCCGCGCAGCCCTTACGCCGCCGCCAAGCTCTACGCCTACTGGATCGTGGTCAACTATCGCGAGGCCTATGGTATCCATGCTTCCAACGGCATTCTCTTCAATCATGAAAGCCCACTGCGCGGCGAAACTTTTGTGACGCGCAAGATCACCCGCGCCGCCGCTGCTATCTACCTCGGCAAGCAGGACAAGCTTTATCTCGGCAATCTCGATGCTCAACGCGATTGGGGCCATGCGCGTGAGTACGTGCGTGGTATGTGGATGATGATGCAGCAGGATCAACCGGATGATTACGTGCTGGCGACGGGCAAGACGACCCCTGTCCGCCAATTCGTCGAATGGGTTTTCGAAGATGTCGGCGTCGAGCTCGAATGGCGTGGTGAGGGAGTCGACGAAAAGGGCTATGATGTCGAGACCGGCAGATGCCTAGTCCAGGTAGACCCACGCTACTTTCGCCCCACGGAAGTCGATCTTCTCCTGGGCGACGCCACCAAGGCGAAGGAGAAGCTCGGCTGGGTGCATGAAACATCCGTGCGCGAGCTTGCCGCGGAAATGGTGCGGGAAGACCTCAAGGTCATGCAGACATCGGTAATAATGAAGGAAGCATAATGTACGATCTGAAGGGAAAAGCCGTGTGTGGGTCGCGGGCCACAAGCATGGTGGGCAGCGCTGTTGTACGCCGCCTCGCGTCTGAAGACTGCAAAGTTATGGCCGCCCTGACGTTTCCCCCAAATTTTATTCAGTCGTGAGTTCGTTTCCGGGGGTGGATTTGCCCTGATGGGCGGTGGACGCGACGGGTGCTGGCGCGGAGCGTTTCACGTTGCGCAGCGCGAGCGACCGTCGCGGGTTGAAGGTCGATGCAAATTCGTTGGGTGTCTGCCCTCCGATGTGCGAGTGCGGACGCGCGCCGTTGTAATCGGCGCGCCATACATTGAGCCTCGCGCGGGCCTGGGCCAGGGACGTGAACCGCGTCTCGTTGAGGAGTTCATCGCGAAGGGGGCCGTTGAAGCTCTCGCGTTAGGGTCCTAGCCAACCTCTGACCGTGAACTCGCGGAAGCGATTTACGGCAAGCGCACACAGCAGCTCGTCCACGGCGTTCGTACATGAAGTTTGGAAACTTATAATACTGGTACACACCTCCATGGCGGAACATTATCTCCAATATCTCAGCGATTACCGGATAGCTATCTGCCTTCACCTACCTCGGCCTAGTGCAGAATCTTGGCCGAATGAACTCGGCGCTCTTGCTGCACACCAATGGTCCGTCCCGCGCGAAGTGCGATCATACCGCCGCAGCTTACCTTCAAATCCGGCACTGGCGAGGATCTAGATCCAAGCCGACGGCGCCGGGGATCAAATAAAAACCCGCCGACCGAAGCCAGCGGGCTTGATTGGGATGGCCCGCGCGGACGGTCAAGGCTGCGCCGGCCGACCATGGCGGAGGGACCACCTTGGTCAACGGCACGGCCCGATGACGGCGTGCCGATGTACCACAACATGCGGCCAGATAGAGCCTTCCGGCGTCGCGGAAAAAAGCCCGCCGGTTTTGAGCCAGCGGGCAAGTTCTGGAGTGGCTGAGATCAACCCAGCATCCAGTCAACGACCGGCGGAAGGGTTGGTTGCAGTGGATGCCGGCTAGCCGCAGCATGCTGTGAATCGTAGCAAAGTGAAAAACAAAACTCTGGACTTCTAGGTCGGACTCGCCCCACTATTTGTTTGGGGGAATTCACATGAAAATTGGAGCACTCATCGCAAGTGCAGCCCTGTGCGTCAGCGGCTGCTCTACGAGCGCTGTCGTGTCGGACAGCGATCTCACGGCAATGAATACCGTTGCGCTATGTCACGTTCTCGCCAGCAGCACGGACGAACAGTATCGTAGTCGGGTAGCGGCCCTTCTAGTGCGCAGGCGCGCAACAGCAGAGAAGTGCACCAGGCTTGTGCAAACCGACAATGCTGTCGCGACAGGCATAGCGGTCGCGGCTGTCGGCGGCGCAGCTGTGGGTGTCGCTGCCAACAACGGCTATGGAGGCGGAACATATTACCGGCCACCGCCACCACAAACCTATGGCGTCGCGTGGGACCAATTCTATGGCCAGAACTACAGCGTTATCTGGCGCTGCCGCGACCGGTCCACGGGGCGGTTCCTTGACGATTACTATTGCGCCGGCCTGCCCATGGTCGACAGCGCATGGCCGGGCTGGTCGGCGTAGCGGATGAGCAGGCCATACCGCAAATGTCGATCCAATCGGTGGCAGAGACCCACCGGTGCCAAGCTGTGGCGGCGCCAACTTGCGTGCGTGCCGGCAATGCTCGGTCTTACGGCAGCGGCGGCAGTGGCCGCCTTCCTGGCGCCGTCGGGCGCGCAACGTAGCGACGATGCATCAAAGGCCAGCCCACGAAGGGCGGCGCCCGCCTCGCTTACCGGTGTCGCTTCCGTCATTGACGGCGATACGATCGAAATCCACGGCCAGCGCGTCCGCTTCAACGGCATCGACGCGCCAGAGAGCCGGCAGCTGTGCCGCGATGCGAATGGCGCCGAGTATCCTTGCGGCCGGCGATCGGCCGGAGCGCTGGACACTTTCCTGGCCGCGTCGAGGCCGCTCGAATGCACATTCGTAACGTGGGACCGCTACCACCGCTTTGTCGGCGATTGTCGGCGCGCCGACGGCGCGGGCGTGGCCGCCTGGATGGTCGAGCACGGCCAGGCGCTGGATTGGCCTCACTACAGCCAGGGCGCCTATGCGGGGCAGCAGGCGCAAGCCCAAGCCTCAAAGATCGGCCTGTGGGCCGGGACGTTTCAGGCACCCTGGGAATGGCGCGCTGCGCACGCCGACGGCGCGGCGCCGTCGAGTCGCCCGCTGGGCATCATCAGCCGTAAGCTGGTCGCACAGAGCGGCTATTCTTGCGAGCCGCGGAGAACGTGCAAGCAGATTGGTTCCTGCGACGAAGCCAACTGGTACCTGCAAAACTGCTCATGGGGCGGAAAACTCGATCGCGACAAGGATGGGATCCCATGCGAAACACTCTGCTAGCTGAAATGTAACGGAGTAAGCGCGCTACGGCCTGTTTCGGCTTTCCGCTTACACCGATCCAACGAAGACCATGCATCGGCGGCGCGGTCTGCTAACCCCATGTTTTGACGAGGTATTCTATATCTGAAGGGCAGAAAAAGTTATTGCGACAATAGAGAGAAGACGCCTTAACCAAGACTTTCAAAATCGTTAACATAGTTATTTTTCAGTGTATGCTGACAGGCGATCAAGGCGTGATGTTGCCCTGTCGGGGGGGCGAGTAAAATGCAGACTGTGATGAGTCAAAAGCTGGCAAGCTATGGCCAGTGGACCTACCGTGGTGCCTGGGCCCTAGAGATTGCGGCCGCAGCGATTGGTCTTACGACAGGTGTAGCATTAGGCGTACAAGCGTTTCTGCAAGCGAGTCTGTCACTGCAATGGATTTGACGCTCGCCAGTGCACCCTTTCTCATGGTGGCAATCGCAGAGCTCACCAAGATACCGATAGCTACACTGCTTTTCAGCGCGTCTTGGCTCTGGAAGCCCATAATCTTGGTCTTCCTCCTGGTTCTTGCAGGCATCACTTTCGAAACTGTCTTTATGGGGATGGAGAGGGCAGGCGCATTGCGTCAGCTGCGTTATGAGGAGCTCGTAAACAAGATTGATGCCCTTGAGCAGGAAGCGACAAAGCTCGCCTCTGCTGACGAACTTGGTCGAAGAGCCGATCAGGTCGATCAAGCCCGTTCCGAAATTGAGCAGCTGACCCCTCTTGCGGAAAAATCGCGTGCGACCTTTCAGTCGCAAATTGCCGAGGCTAATGCGGAATTGGAGGGAACGACAGCCCTTACTCCAGAGGCCTCGCGTGTTCGCGATCAAGTGGATGAGAAAAACGCGGTTCGATCGGCGCTGATTCAACAGCGTGATCGCGAAGTGAAAGACGCTGTCGATCAGTTCGAGCGCCAGCGCGACAGCTTTGTTGAACGTATCAAGATGGCGCGCGATTCAGGCGACAGCGACTCGGCACGCAGGCTAGAATCGGCAGTGGCTAAACTTGCCAACCCTCGCACTAAACTTATTACCAAGTTCGACACTCAGATTGAGCCGCTTGATCAGGAGGTTGCTGCGCTGCGCGAAAATTTCGATCGTTTGCGGGCAAGCAGCCCTCCTATGACTACTGACCAGAGGCAGAAGCTTGTCGATAGGCGTTCGTCTCTGGAGCAAACGCGCGATAGTGATGCCGCG
>NZ_JAMYTF010000084.1:0-14416 GCF_040322295.1 Mesorhizobium sp. M0159 | reverse complement strand
CAAATCACCTCCTACAGGAAGTGAATCATGAACCACGCCTCACTGGAATCCCTCGCGATTCAAACTGAACGTCCGACGCTCTAGCCCAGTTACCCGGCCATCCTGGTCAGTGACCCATTAGCTTTCAAAGCAGCCATCAGCATCGGCCCGACCGAAAACTGCCCTGCCCTCGCCTTCTCGGTGAGCGCCCGCAGATAGCCGCCGGCTGAATCGATGTGCTGCGCCCGGTGCAGAATGCACGCAATCACGACTGCTGCGATCTCCTGACCCATGACATGGCAGGCATCCTCATACGCCGACGGCGAAACGCCCAGATATCCCCGCACCTGGGCGGCGGTTATCATGAAATCGCGCCAATTGCCGATCCCGTCGACGGCGTAATCCCCAATTTCCGGGCAGGCCTTCAGCACCATCCCTAGCGGGTAGGTTTTTGGGGGCTCTGCGGTCCTCGTTAGTGGCTCGGCCGCCGCCCCGCTTTTCTCTAAAGCAGGTTCAAATTCAAAAGTAGAGTCGGTATTTGAATTAGATTGCTGCCGCTCGCTTTGGGACTCATTGCCGCTAGGATTTGCGGATTCCATATGAATTTCCAGCAGCTTATCCACGTCGTCATGCAACGCTGCCAGATCGGCCACGATAGGTTCGAGGTCGGCAATGTTGGCTCGGCGCGGAATTGTCTCCACAACGGCGCGGAAGCGCCTCCACAGGCCTCCCCAGTCGCCCGGCACGTCTTCCTCAACGGCCGCCTCGATCAGCTTGTGGATGTCACGGCGGTGCAAGGTGATCCGCTCGCGCATCAGCCTGAGCGCCCTGTTGTCGGCGCGAACACGCTCGGCCGCCGCCTCGAACTCTTGAGTGCGGGCCAGCAGCGGCGCCAGGGAAAAGCCGAACGCTTCCTCGATCTCCCCTCCCCTGCCCTTCCGCGCGTAACGCTTGCCGTTCGGGCTGTCCCGACGGATGACTAGACCGCAATTCACCAGTTCCGCCAGGTTCCTCCTCAATGTGGAATCGGGCATGCCGTGCGCCCTAAGCGACAGCTGTGCGTTCGAGGGAAACACGATGAGGCCGTTTTCTTCACTCAGCTCACTGTCAGGATAGAATGATAGCAATGCATTCAGGACGGCCAGGGCGCGATCGCCGGTGCCGATGATGCTCTTGCCCTCGCAGAGGTTGCGGTAGACCTGCCATTTGTCGGCGACCCTGCCCTTGGGGATCTCCCGTGACTCGTTTTGCGCTGCCAGCATGGCAAGCGACATCGGCCGCCGCCCAAAGGGCGTCGTTGCAATACCCGTCTCCATTTCTTCCTTCGCCTTCAATTAGGCAAAAGAAATCCGTCCGCCGAATCGACGCTTAAAACTCTTGACACTGATTCGCGGAAATGAGATTCTCGGCTTGCTAAAGATCGAGAAGGGCTTCCACGGTTCGCCGTCGGGGGCCTTTTTCTTTTGCGGTTCAGTCTCCTGTTGCTGTCCTCTCCGACTTCCTGAACGCCTCATAAAGGTCGCCTAGATTGTCGGAAATCCACGTTCCAAAGCGGCCGCCATCTGTCTCCTTCACGGCGATCGTGACGGCCTTGCCTGCCTTCTTGACACTGACGCTAACTGATTTGTCCTCAGGAGCCCAAGATTGTGCCTCGGGCTTCACACTGGCCTTGCGAACGGGCTTTCCCTTGGCATTCAGGGCCGCAAACAACTTTTCGAAGCGTTCGTTGCTTTCCAACTTACCGAATTCGGGTGAGGACTGGATTTCATCAACCATGTCGGATTTCCTGCCGACAAGCAGGGACAGTTCGACCCACCGCTCGCGACCGACAGACGCAGCTGATCCAATCTTGCCGATGACAGATGCCGGGATCCTTGTGACAACTGACACCATCTTCGAGACAGCAGCGGCGTTCGAGGCCAATGCCGACGAGATGACATCTCTGTCGTATCCCAAGTCTTCAAGGCGCTTTGCGAACATCGCCTTCTCGATGAAACTGAGATTTGCCCGAGCAGAATTCTCCTGACCCTGGGCAATGACATGAGTCTTGTCGTCGATCTCCTTGACGACCGCCCTCACCTTCCGCCCCAGTTCGCCAGCAACTCGGACGCGGCGATGGCCGAAAACGATCATGTAGCGGCCGTCGATACCGGGATGCGGACGAACAAGTATGGGAGAATCCTGACCCCTCTCCCGGATCGCTTCCAGCAGTTCTTGATACTGCTCCTTGTCGTCGCCCATGCGGTCGGAAACGAACGAGCCGTCGATGGCGTTTGGATCGAGTTCGACCACATGCTCGCCTTCAAGATACGCATCCGCTTGCTTTGCCAACTCGTTGACTGAGCGGATCATGGATTTCGAAGCGCCGCGGATCGGATATGCCGCCGTGGAGGTAGACGACACCTGGTCGTCGGTCTCCGTTTCTGAGAGGCCTGCAAGAAGGTTCTTACGTGCCATATTTGTCTACCTCCAGACAGCGCCTAGTCCATTGAATGCATTCGAAAAAGATCCGAATTTGTCAGCGGACAAAGTCAGCGCCCCCATGCTTTATGAATCAAGTCGGCGACTTCACCGTTTACGACTTCCAGCGCATCCATTGCCCGCTCGTATGTGGAACGGGTCATCGCATTCTTCTCAACTTCGTAGAGGGTCTGCTTGGTAATCCCCGCATCGGAAATCGCCGTTGATTTCAGCATCTGGTTCTTGAGAATGAATTCGCCAAACAGCGTATGCAGGAACGCCACCATCTGCGCTTGCGGCTGATCCGTGGGTTCGAATCGAGTAACAAGATAGCGATACCACTCCAGGTTCACCTCGGCACCCGCCGCCCTGATCGGCTCGAGGATGTTTCCGAGCATCAGCAGAAACTGGCCCATGCTCATCACATCGAGCATCTGCGGATGGATCGTGATCAACACGGACGTCGCCGCGGTCAGTGCGGTGATCGTCAGATACCCGAGCTGCGGCGGACAATCGATAATTACGACATCGTAGCGATCGTCGACCTCCGTCAATGCCGTCGAGATGCGCGTGAAGAACGCCCTGCCCACATTCGAAGACCTGTCGGTCATTGCAAGAGGCGTGTCGTATTCGAATTCCTGCAGCTCTAGGTTCGCAGGGACGATATCGAGGCCCGGGAAATTCGTTGGCTTGATGATTTCCGAGAGAGGCACCTTCTGGTCGTCATATCGAATCGAGTCGTAAAGCGATTTCGTCTGGTCGAGTTCAGGCTGGAACCCATGCAATGAGGAGAGCGACGCCTGCGGGTCGAGATCGACAGCTAGGACACGGTGCCCGGTCAGCGCAAGATATTGGGCGAGGTGGGCAGCGGTGGTGGTCTTACCGCTGCCGCCCTTGAAATTGACCACAGCTAGGATCTGAAGCTTCTCGCCCGGCCGCCGATGGGGAACATACATTCGGGCGTCGGATCGCCCGTACTGGTCGAGATACTGGCGCAGCTCAAGCATCTGTTCAGCAGTATACGACCGCCTGCCCGACGTTGAGGTTTCAGGCACCGGGCCTTTGCCTTCCAGATGCAGTTTCTTCAGATGGCTTTGGGAGACCCCAAGATATGTGGCAACCTCGGCCAGCGAGAACGAGCGAAGATTCTTCTTTGCATGGGGAGGGAAGCGCTGCATCGAGAGTAGGTGCAGCTTCTTCGATATCTGGTCGCCTTGCTCGAGAATGCTTTTCTCGAACAGCAACGGGATTTTCGTGGGAACGGGCGAACTCACGTTCATTCGATCGACACTCTCTAAAAACGATTTTTGGCGCAAAGACGCCAAGCAAGCGTCATTATGTCCGATTCGCTCGATCCGGCAAGAAATTTTAAGTTAACAAAAGGTTAACGGCCTCGCGGCAGCGGAATTACGTGATCCGATTCATGCAATTGAATAAGCTACACAATTTGCCGATTTTGTCAGCGGACAAATTTCCTGCTTTCTGCAGCCGTCAGTCCAGTCTCCGCAAGTATATCGCCGATCATCATACCGTGCGGGAAGCCGACACGAGTGCTGCGCACCCTTCCACTTAGGGGAAGAGGAGTTCACGTGAAACTTTATGTTTGCCAAGAAGACCCACCGAACCTTACGGACCCTGGGCAGGGCAGGGGGGGCGGCGCCTTGTCGATCACCCCCATCCGGGAATGTTGTCCTGCAATGACGATTGCAGCATGTCCGTTTTTTTTCGAAAACAAGCCCGCGCCTCGGGCGGAGAGCGCGGGCCGATCGGGTTGGGCCCGATTTGTGGCGGGCAAGCGGGGGCGGGCCGCTGCTCACAGATAATTATTAGTATGCGCTAATATTATGCTGTCAAGTTCGGCAACTTCTCCGGGGACGGGGATCAATTAACGGAGCCGAGGGCGCCATTCGCGCCCGGTTCCCAATTGATCCGAGGCGGTGACGTATTTGTTGGCACATGCGCTTCGCATCGTAATAAGAAGGGCCGCCGACCCGGAGCCTGCTCGCGATGCGCATTATTGCATTGTGGTTCGGGCCTCAACGCCCGCTGCATACGCCAAATGAGTCGGTACAGGGCGCCAATTCCGACGAGCCCTGCACCTCAGGCTGGCTTACCTGCAACTGCTGAGCGTGCATCCAGTCGGCAGCGGCCTGCGCCTTCGCAGCGGCCGTGATGATAGCCCTCTTGTCATTCTTCAGGACGGCGAGCCAGCTCGCCAGATAGGCAGCTGTGTTGTCGCGCGGATCATGCGCCACGCCCAGGTCGGCACACAGGAACGATGCCGCGAGCTCCGCGACGAGCTCCTCGACGGCATAGCCTTCACTGCCGAACCTGCCCGTCAGATCGCGGTCCAGGCGATGCTTTGCGCCGGACCAATGCGAAACCTCGTGTAGCAAAGTTGAGTAAAGGTGGATCTCGCTGTCGAAACGCCCGCGGTCAGGCATGAGGATGTCGTCGATGCTCGGCCGGTAGCAAGCTTTGGTGCCACCGTAGCTGACGCTTGCGCCGATGTTCTGGACGAAGCTCTCGACGGTCTGGATGTGGGGAACCGGATTGCCCGGGAGCTCCTCGGCCGGCCTGAAGAACCGATCCGGCATGTTCTCGATCTGCTCAATATTGAAGACGGTGTAGCCTTCAGATATGGAATCGCGCGGTCTTCGTCGTCGTCGTGATCCTTCGGCGTGAACGTGCCGTACTTGACGACGAGCGTGCCTTTTTCGCCCTTGCGGACCTGACCGCCGAAGTCCTGCGCCTGTCTGTAGGTCATCCAGGTGTTTTCCTCGTAGCCGAACGTCTGGCCCGCGACCCACAGCATGATGACGTTGATGCCGCGATAGGCTTCTCCGGTCACGCGACGCGGAATGATCGAGCTTCGGCGGGCATTGCCGCGCCATGGGCGGATCCAGGGTTTGGTGCCGGCTTCAAGCTGCTCGACAATAGTATCCGTGATGCGCTGGTAGGTGTCCTTAATGCTCGTCATGGCCGTCTCCATCCGTTGGTTGACGGCAAAGACCGGAGATAGCCGAACGAGCCTATGCACCCCAAGGGGCCGCAACGGAGAGGAGGACCGCGACAGCGGTTGCATGGGGGAGGGGCTATCGTAGCTTGTCCGTCAAATCACCCCAACGGATGGAGTCGGCCGGCTGCATCGAACGCGCCGGCCGATCAACTACGGTCGCTGAGCAGCTTGCCGCCTGCGGACGCTGTCACCGTTCGCGGTCATCGCTATCGCGCTCACGCGCTCGCTGCGCCGCGATATCGGTCTCGATAGCCTCCAGCTCACCGAACGGCGTGTCTTGCCGGGGCGCTTCAGCCCGTTCGGCTTGCGCGGGCGCCTCGAAAGACTGCGGCTCACGACCGAGGCGGGAAAAGTCTGATCGTGCGGTGAAGGTGAATTCAGTTTCGTCGTCCGGCAGCCGTTCGGGCAGGTCCGCGCGATCGACGGCGACAATCCGCTCGTCTGTGACAATGCTGGCGACACGGTTATCATGCCCGAGCACCTGGCCAGTGACTTCTTCGCCCGGGCGGGCTGTGCGGACGTTGTGTTCAAACGGTACCTCGCCGCGCGCCTCGAGGTCGGACAACGCGGCGCGAAGGGCTTCGCGGCGGTTCGGGTCTACCGCGTCCTCGAGCACATGTTTCATGGCCGCACTTGACGGGTCTTTCGTGGTTTCGACCGACGCCTCGACGATGCGCGGCTTGGTTATGACGGTGAAATCGACTTCATGGCCGTAGTGGCGGCCAAGCTCGGCAATGAAAACCTCCTGGGTGCGACCGTTGCCCTCGCGAAAGGGATGCACATAATTGAGCTCGGCCATGACTTGGCCCGCACGCTCGGCGAACTGCTCTGGCGTCGAGCCGCGCAAGACATCGGGATCACGGATAGCCTTCAACGCTTCGTCGAGGCCCATTTCGATGCGCGAACCATGCAGAAATGCCGTACTGCCTTTGGAGAGCCCGCCGATCGGCTCCACGCGCTGCCCGTCGACGATCGGGCTTTCGTTTCGCGTGTGGCCGGCCCATTCGTAGACGTCCTGAAAGATATGGCCGTGGATGGCCTTTAAATGCGCCTTGTCGAACAGACCGGTAGGACCGTCGCCTTCGGCAATTTCTGCCATGCGGAAAGCCGTGGCGCGGTATTCTTCGATACGGAGTTCGGAATGAGTCTCGATACCGAACTTGTTGCGCAGCACGTCGGTACGATCGGGATCGTCCGACGTGTTCGGGTAAAAATAAGATCCCTTGGCGGGTGTGTCAGACATGGGCTAGGTCAAAAAAAATGCCTGCGTGGGGCAGGCGGCTTTTGCCTTCAGAGGACGGTATATTTCGATTACGCCCGTTTCGGCGGCCGCACGACCCTCAGGCGATATTCCTCGCGAGTAATGTCGCCGGCGACGTAGGCCGCCGTCGCTTCCTCCAGCACCGGATCGTGAGTGTAGCCCTGCCGGATATTGGCCGCACGGGCTTGGTCCGTCGCCTTTCGGCGCCGGGCTACGGCTTCCGGCGAGCGGTCCGGACGGGTCGAATGAATGTTCATCAACAAATCTCCGATAGCAATAAACACTAGCAGAAAAACCGCTGAAAATCGAGCGGTTTGCGGCATGTATCGGGCTTGTGAAGGGATGCGCCCGGCTCGAGGCCGGGCGCTTCGCGTCAATCAGTCGCGGGGTTCCCATTCGATGATCGCCTGCAGCGTGGGATCGTCCTGGCCGGGGAAGCGGCCGAGATTGGCGTTGAAGCCGAGGCGCTTGATCGAAAGCGTGTAGTAGGGCTTCTTCGCCTCACTGGTCTTCTTCCAGATGCCGCCAACCTCGATGTCATAGCCGCGCGGGGACTTGGCATAGACGCGGTGCGTCGGGGCTTTCTCGTTGCTCGAGTCGAACGGGACAACGTGGATCTCCAGGTCGCGATCGATAGTGGAGATAAGGCCGTTGCCCTTGGCGGCGTCCAGGTCGTCGGTGTCGAACTGGATGAAGTTGGTGGTGGTCATGTCAGTCACTCCTCTTTGGTGGTTGCAATGATCGTTCACGGGCACGGCGGAAAGCGGTGCGCACCGGAGGCCGAAGTGAGAGCGGAGGAAGTCGAGGCCGGAAAAATTTGGTGCGCGAGGAAGCCGCAGGCGGGGAAATTTTTGCGGGCCACGGCTTTGCGCAAACCGCGTCGGCGTGCGAACGAGCGTCAAAAGCAACCGCCTTAGAGGGGTGAGGTATGAACATCATTGGCTATCTGTCTCCGGATCGATGACGGCCTGAAGCGGCAAGAAGTGACCTCATTTTATTCACACTTTGCGCCACGGCAACGGGTTCTCGCCATTCAGAGCAAGAAACGAGAAGCAAATTGCTTCAGCGCTTTTACCACTTCATAGAGCCGATTTGGGTATGCCAGGTCAAGGCGCCGGAGACTTTTTGGCGCGCCGATAGAGATGCGGACTTTCGATCTCGGCCGACCAGAGCCCAAGCCTTCTGTTTCGGGCGCTGTTCTCGGCCTCGCCATACTCGACGAGGTTGATGGCATGGGACGACGGCAGATATCGAAGCATGGATTCGGCAAGCCCGGCGCGGACCATCGCCAGTCCGATATCGGTTTCCTTGTAGAAGCAGTGCCCCACCAGGCGGCGATACTGATCGCGGTCGATGATCCGGCAACTGACGTGTTTCCCATCGATCATTCGCCGAAGAAAGGCCCGGCCTTCAATGCCACATTGCCAGACCTTGCCATTGCGAAGGCCTGTCTGGCCGAGCTCGCAAGCGTCGGTCGCCGCGATCCAGATGCGCTGCTGGCGCACGCTGATCGTGTCTCCGTCGATCACGCCGGCCGTGCCAGACCAGGTGGTCGGATCGGCATCGCCGCGCCGACGCTGATGCAAACAAAGACCGCGAGAAAATAGCGCAGGAGGTACATCAATTCACTGTCTTCATGAGATTGCGAGCAGCGAGCCCGAAGACCGACCGCGCAAGGTTGAGCTCGCCGGCGGGCGCGCGCTCTGTCATGGCCCGCAAATAGCCGCCCGGCGAGGTAACTTCTTGCCGGTCGAACTTCTGCAGCGTCACCGCGATCGCTACGGCCGCCTGCTGCTCGCCCATCTGGTCGATCGCGCGGCGGCGTGCATCGTCGGAAATGCCGGTGACGCGGCACATTTGCGGCATGATCCGCACCAAATCGGCCCAGGTTCGCGGCAGGGCAAAGCCGTAGGTATTTAGCGCCGGTATCGCCCGCAAGACGTCCTTCAACGCCACAACAACATGCGGCAGGCGCTTCGGCTGGTTGACTTGATACGAACCTCGCCCCAGGCTTGTTTCATAAGCCCATTGGCTGGCGGAGCCAGCCTCTAGCAAACTGAGTTGTTCGGCGTCAGCCGAACGCCAATTCTCGCTACTATCTACGATCTGATCAGGGCTTGTAGTCTGTTTGTGCATGTCGTTTTCGGCATTCGCGCATGCCGAATTTTCTGTCTCCAATACGGATTCCGAACGGGGGCAGAGCCGTAGGGCTCGTTCGATGAGCCACTCGAACAACGCCGTAGCGCGGCGCAAAACTCCGCTCGACGCCTTTGCGGCAATGCCGACAACCGCAAAGACCCGTTCAAGTCGCGCCTCGAACCCTGATCGGGCGCGCTCTGAAAGGCTGGTGGCGGTTGCCAAAGCGTACCTGAGATTGCGCAGCGCCCCTCGATAGCGGCGAAGTGCTGCGGTTGCGGCTGCTTTCTCGGCTTTCGCCCGCCGCACCAGCCCATCGAGCTCGCGGTAACGAACAATCAGAATGCGCATATCGATGCCGCAACCGTCGACGATTAGGCCATCGGCGTTGCGGTGCGGAAAACGCTTGTAGTTGCCGCTGTCCTGCATGGTGACGATTCCGGCGTCGAAGAGGTTCGACAACATGCGACTGACCCGTCCGACCGAGCGATTGATCTCGAAGGCAAGCTGCTGGTTTGACTTGAAGATGATCGGCCGCCCGCCTTTGTCAAAGGCCTCGGGCGAGGCCGTGTTGACCAACGTGACCAAAAGATGGCTTTCGCTCGCGTTAATCAAGCCTGCGCAAGGCAGGTTGTGCGCGAGCACGGCAAGCTGCCCGCGTGTCACTGATCCCATCTCGGCCGACTCCGACAGCCGCCGGTATTCCGTGCGTTGTGGCGTCACTCTGCGACCGATCGGCCGCTTCAGTGGCACAGGTTCTCCCATTCTCGTCTCCTTTTTTGGTGGAGACCAGGCAAAGCAATCCCGTTCACCGAAACGGTGCTTTTCAGGTTGACAGAGGAAGGGAGGTTTGCGACAAAACTTTTGGCTAAATTGTTATTCGCAAACCGCTTCCGGGATTCGTTTCGGGGCGGTTTTCTTTTTCTGGTCGGTTCGTCTTCTCCGTCGTAAGCACGAGTTGGCTTGACCCGGAATAATGATTCCGAGTGATTTGCAGAACCATAACTCGAATAGCCATTTTGGCGCAACAATCGCGCTGCTGTCGGTAGCATTCAAAACCACTCTCCAAGATTTTCAGGGTGTTTGGTAGCTCAATCCCCCGCTGCGTGCTGTATCCGCTATGCCTTTTCGGATATATGAACGGCAGCAAAACACCGGCCTGGTATCCAAGCCGATGTCTTTTGCGGGCGGGAAGGGGAGTTTGAGGGGAGAGGGAACGGGCCTCCCTGCGTATCGGGCCGCTCGATCCGGCCCGCATCAGCGGCCGTCGAGTTGCGCCGCCTGGGCGCGCTCTATGAACGTTCCCGGAAGGCCGAAGACATCGAGCGCCCCGGCAAGCGCGTCCGGCATTGCCGATATCCAGGCCGCCAACCGCTTCATCGCACAGACCTATCTGCCGGCGCACAATGCCCGCTTCGCCAAGCCCGCCGCGGTTGAAGACAGCGCCTTTGTCGCCGCCGACCCCGCTCAACTGGCCCAGATCCTGTGCATCGAGGAGGAGCGCGTCGTCGCCCGTGACAACACGGTCGCCTTCGCGCGGCTGCGATTGCAGCTGCCACAGAGCCCGATCCGACATCACTTCGTCAAAGCCACGGTCAAGATCAGGCACTACCCGGATGGCACGCTCGCGGTCTTCCACGGGCCGCGCCGCATTGCTCGATACATGCGTGACGGCGCCGCAATCCAAGAGACCTGCCGCACAGGGCAAGCCGCGTGAACCGCTTCGACGCAAAACAGAAGCGGACAAATGATGTGCTACCAAAACCGGACATCTTGATTAGCTACCCACAGGCAATTTCTCGCCTGGAATCCGGATTTCTCGATACAGCACTGGGCAAGCACACAACCGTTCCGGCACGAGGCCGATCGACAGCATTTCATCGATGGCTATGAAGAGGCCGGCCTGCCACGGTAGGGTTGGACGCGGCCGCAACCCCATCCGTGCAAATTTGGATATTAGCCTTTGGTGACCATTCGCACTGCCACACTTGCCGACGCAGACGCCATTTGGAGCATACTCGAGCCCATCTTGCGGGCAGGCGAAACCTACGCGCTGCCGCGTGACTGGAGCAGATCCGACGCGCTGGCATACTGGTTTTCCCCGGATCACGAGGTGTTCGTCGCAGAGACGGACGAACTGGTGACGGGAACTTATTATCTGCACGCGAATCAACGGGGCGGCGGCGCCCACGTCGCCAACTGCGGTTATATCACCGCGCCGGAATCGGTCGGCCGGGGTGTTGCAACAGCGATGTGCCAGCACTCTCTGGTTCACGCGGCTGCGCGAGGCTTCCGGGCCATGCAGTTCAATTGTGTGGTCAGCACCAACGAACGCGCGGTTAAGCTTTGGCGTCATCTTGGATTCGACGTTGTCGGAACGATTCCGCAAGGTTTCGAGCACCCGGTTGTGGGGTTTGTGGACACGCTGATAATGCACCGAACGCTCTGATTGCCTGGCCCAGGCGCATCGCAATCAGTTGCGAGCGTCGCATGACGCGATCTGACCCGTTCGAGACCTTCATTCTCTGAAAACCACAATGCCCAACAGGATTTACTCCGCGAGTTGGCGGGGCAGATTGCATCGTTGGAGGATAGAGTCAGTGACCTTGAACGGCGCTAGAAAATGACACGCCGATCTGTTGTGGAAGAGCTCGAAAGTGCCGCCGATCGCATCGCGGACATGTCGCGAGCGGATCTCCAGATTATCCTGCGCCGCGCCGCATTGATGCTTAGAAACGTTGCTGGTGTCCCGCTTGATCCGGCAACCGCAGACGCGCTCGATTCCATAGCCGCTGAGATGAAAATTGGCCGGCCGGACCTCATCCCGATCGTGCTGCGCGACTGGCTGGAAACCAACGCCTATTTGCCGGTCCGGTCGATCGATGAGGAAAGTGAGACGGACGGGAGCGCGTAGAGCGCCTGTCCTGGATCTAGCGTCTTTTCTCCTTCGGCGTGATCTCTTCTACCTGGGCCTTGTCGCCGGTCTCTTTCGCCATCGCCGCAGCTTTAGCCTTGTTCTTGGTGGTCAGCACCGTGCGCCAGTGCGGCTTTTCGAACACGCTCACCACGTAGCTTGTCGGCGGCAGCGGGGTGTTAGGATTGGGATAAAATTAGAACTTGTAGGCGAGCCCAAGTGCAACGGTGTGAATTTTGACATCTATTGTGCCATCACCGCCCGGCGTAGTGTAATCGACCTCGCCATAGTCGGTATACCTGTACTCTGCACGTCCGATGAGATTGGCACTGAACGCAATATCGGTGCCGATGCCAACTGTCCAACCGGCTTTAGTCTCACTGGCGTTTGCAAACGTTCCTCCGGCGTCAAACACGTCGACATCGATATCCCCGAACGCCAAGCCGCCGGCACCGTAGATCAAAACTTGGTCAAACGCATATCCAAGACGGCCACGAACCGCACCGTTCCACTTGAGTTCAGTGGTCAAGCTTTCGCCAAAGTCGTTATTCTTTGTGCCCTCAATACCGCTATAGTTCACGTCCGCATCAAAGCCGGTCACGACTTGATTGAACTGCCAATTCCATCCTCCATAGATACCGACAAGACCACCATCAATATCACCGCTGATTTCTGCTATAGGCGACGATGGAAAATCATTGTCGGATTTGCCCCAACCATAGCCTGCCTGAAGGCCTACATATCCGCCGGACCACACAAATCCGGCTGGCGGTTCAGCCATCGAACTGACATCAGCGGCAGAGGCGAAACTCGCAGACGCGACCAAGGTCGATGCGATAACCAAGAGACGTTTCATGCAAGTGTTCTCCAAGCCCAGTCATGATGCACCCTTGGGCAAAAACCATTGAGAAGTACATGCTGTTTTTCGCGTTTACATCACAGGGTGCAATTTGTTGCGATTATGCAACATCCTGGACGGAACGAACGCGCTCCCGGCGCCTTGCTCTGCTCCCGTCCTACAGTGATCATTGGATAGCGCTGGATCCGGGCAGGAACCTTCGGGATTGCATCTGGAGGGGGCGCCGTCGCTGCGGACGTTCAAGCGAAGGGCGAGACTCCGAACAGCCAGCCGTGCAGCCAGAGCCCGAACAATGCGAAAGCCACCAAGCCGATGCCCACAGCAATCAGGTCGCTACGCGGTCGCACGACCGCGGGTGCCGGATCGCCGCGTGGAATGACGGCAATGAGATCGACAATCGCGTAAACCAGAAACGCTCCGAAGACTAGGAGCGAGGCAAGGTCGCCATTGGCCAGGAGGTGGCCGATGGCCCAAAGGATGATGCCCACCAGCATCGGGTGCTTCAGCCGATGCTTGATTGAACCCGCGAGCAAGTAAGCAGCTGCCAGAAAGACGAATGCGGCGAGCACCGACACCGACGCGAGTTGGCGGCCCCAAGATGGCGGCTCGTAGATCTCAGGCGCATTGGGCCGATAAAGACTCCAGCCCCAGACGATCAGCACGAAGCCGATGATCGATAGGAGCGAATAAAGTCCCTTCCAGCGTCGCTCGTTTGTGGCGATTTGCGCATCACGAAAGCCGCCGGCGGCGATCCGAACAGAATGGATTCCGAAGAAGATCACGAGGCCGAAAACCAGTACTAGCATAATACCTCCGAGGTTCGGACGCTTACGCTCTCGCTCGAATTGCCGGCTGCATATGCTCCTGCAAACGAGATGGTCAGAGTAATACATCAGGACCCGCAATCTTGGAATGGGCGAAGCTGCCGATTGGCACGGCACAGCGGCATCGTCTGCGCGCAGCTTTGTCGTCACGGCGCCAATAGGCGACATGGCGACCGGAATCTGGACCGGGCCACTCGGCTCTAACAAAGGTCGATGTGGACGACCAACTGGCCCTCGCCGGGATGCCGCGAGATGTGACCTTTGCCGATCCTGTCTTCCGCCAGCACGATGCTGCCGGCGGCGAGCCGGCGAATGTCGCCATCGCTCGTTTCGAATTCCACTTCGCCGGTAAGCCAGATCACCAGCTCGCGACGCGGCGGGTTGTGCCAATCCACCACTCCCATGCCGGCAGGCACCCGGCAGATGTTGCATCCGGTCGCCGCAAGCGTGTCCGTCAGACGCAGTGGCGGATGGCCGTTGAAGAAGGCTCGGGGCAGCAACGTGAGGTCCACCTCTTCCATATGCGTTTCGCCCTCGGCATCGGCGTAGATACGCAGATACGTCACGCGCTCATCGGTGGCGCGGGTGGCATATGAGACGGTCTTTACGAGGTCGTGCATGGCCATCTCCTGGTCGTTGCCGTATAGGTACGCGGGCATTGTGTGCGCTTGCCGGCACAAAGGCTTTCGGGCGATCTTGTGGTTCGCGGCGGATTTACTGGTCATTCGCTTGAGAACTGCGAAAGACGGACAAAGTGCTGTTTCAATTCGATAAATTCCTGCTCGACACTGACCGACGAGAGCTTAGGGGCAGCGACGGGGGAGTGGTTCACGTCGAGCCGCAGGTGTTCGACCTACTCCTCCATCTTGCGCAGAACGTCAACCGGGTCGTCAGCAAGGATGAGTTGATCGAGCGTGTCTGGAACGGCCGAGCCGTATCGGATGCGGCACTCAACAGCCGTATC
>NZ_JAMYTF010000083.1:0-14579 GCF_040322295.1 Mesorhizobium sp. M0159 | reverse complement strand
TTCGTAGAGCGCGGTTCCCCTCTCCGTCTCGGCTTCGCCGAGCCACCTCTCCCCACTTTCGTGGGGCGAGGAACCCAAGCTGGAATGAAGGCAGGCAATTTTGTTCTTGCTTTGTGCCGGCAGCTATGCTACTATTTTCAGTATGGTGATGATTCCACCGACGATCCCGCCCGCCGAGGCGGGTTTTTTGTTTCCGGGTTTTTGTTTCGCAGCTGCTTTGCCTGGTCTCTCAGGCCGAAAACGCCACCAACCCTTCGTCTTTGACCCGGCGGATGGTCAGCGCGGTTCGCACCGTATCGACATTGGGGGCCGAGGCCAGTTCCTCGATAACGAAGGTCTGGAAGGTGCCGAGATCGCTCGCCACGCAATGCAGCAGGAAATCGGACTCGCCCGACACCATCCAGGCGTCGCGCACGATCGGCCAGCCACGGGTGCGCTCGGCGAAGGTCTTGAGTTCGGCGTCGGCCTGGTGATGCAGGCCGATCAGACAGAAGGCGACGACGTCGAGGCCGAGCGCCGGAGCGTTGAGCAAAGCGCGGTAGCCGCGGATGATGCCGGCCTCTTCCAGCCGCCTGACGCGGCGCAGGCACGGCGGCGCCGAAATGCCGACGCGGCTCGACAGTTCGACGTTGGTCATGCGTCCGTCCTGCTGAAGCTCGCGCAGGATCTTCCAGTCGATAGCATCGAGATCGGCCTTGATCGGCATGGTGGCTTCCGTGGTGACGCGAAAGAATCTTTCGCGACTTTGTAATTAAACGACTTTGCTGTCTATTCCATCCGCTGGATCGAGGATTTTCGCATCATCTTGCTGCGGGTTGCTTGTCGCCGTCGCCGGCGCCGAAGCTTTCCGGGGACGAACGGCAACTTGCCTTGCTGGCGTCGCAGGCAACACTTACATTACGCGCAACAATCGATGAGAGTTCATGCCACAATCCATGGCTGCTCCCCGCAGAGGTTTTTCATGATCACCAAGCACGCGCCTGTTCTCATCATCGGCTCCGGCCCCGCCGGCTATACGGCGGCGATCTATGCCGCCCGCGCCATGCTCAAGCCGATGCTGGTCGCCGGCCTGCAGCAGGGCGGGCAACTGATGATCACCACCGATGTCGAAAACTATCCGGGCTTCGCCGCACCGATCCAGGGTCCATGGCTAATGAGCGAGATGCTCAGGCAGGCCGAGCATGTCGGCACCGACATCGTCAACGACATCATCACCGAGGTCGACCTCAACGTGCGGCCGTTCCGCGCCAAGGGCGATTCCGGCACGATCTATACCGCCGACGCGCTGATCATCGCCACCGGCGCGCAGGCCAAATGGCTGGGCATCCCGAGCGAACAGACCTTCATGGGATTTGGCGTTTCGGCCTGCGCCACCTGCGACGGCTTCTTCTATCGCGGCAAGGATGTCGCGGTGATCGGCGGCGGCAATTCGGCGGTGGAGGAAGCGCTCTATCTCTCCAACCTGGCCAAGAGCGTCACCGTCATCCACAGGCGCAGCGATTTCCGCGCCGAGCGCATCCTGCGCGAGCGGCTGCTGCGGAAAGATAATATCCGCGTCATCTGGGACACGGTGATCGACGAGATCACCGGCAGGCCCGGCAAGGCGCCGCTGCCGCCTTCGGTCGAAGGGCTGAAGCTGCGCAACGTGGTGACCGGGCAGGAGATGCATCTGGTGGTCGACGGCGTGTTCGTGGCGATCGGCCACGCGCCGGCGGTCGAGCTGTTTGCCGGCAAGCTGAAGCAGAAGCCGAACGGCTATCTGTGGACGGCGCCGGATTCGACCCGCACCGACATGCCGGGCGTGTTCGCCGCCGGCGACGTGACCGACGACATCTACCGCCAGGCGGTGACGGCGGCCGGGCTCGGTTGCATGGCCGCGCTCGAGGCGGAAAAATATCTGGCGGGGATCGAGGTTCACCGCGAAGCGGCGGAGTGATTGTTCGATAAGCGGCTGAGAAAAGCCGCGCAAAAGCCTGATTTTTCATTCAGACGCCGAAAACAGGCGGACGCCAGAAAACAGGACGAGGGGAAATCATGGCGTTGGATTGGGACAAGCTACGCGTGTTTCACGCCGCGGCGGAAGCGGGGTCGTTCACCCATGCCGCCGAGACACTGCATTTGTCGCAATCGGCGATCTCGCGGCAGGTCAGCGCGCTCGAGCATGACGTCGGCGTGCCGCTGTTCAATCGCCACGCCCGCGGCCTGGTGCTGACCGAGCAGGGCGAGATGCTGTTCCGCACGGCGCACGACGTGCTGATGAAGCTCGAAACCATCAAGTCGCGACTGACCGAAACCAAGGACCGGCCCTCCGGCGTGCTCAGGGTGACGACCACGGTCGGCCTCGGCGCCGGCTGGCTGACCGAGCGCGTGCAGGAATTCATCGAGCTCTATCCCGAGGTCAGCCTGCAGCTCATCCTGGCCAATGAGGAGCTCGATCTCACGATGCGCCAGGCCGACTGCGCCATCCGGCTGCGCCAGCCGCAGCAGCCCGACCTCATCCAGCGCCGCCTGTTCACCGTGCATTTTCATCTCTACGCGGCGCCATCCTATGTAAACAAATACGGCAAGCCGAATTCGATCGCCGAGCTGAAAACCCATCGCATCGTCACCTTCGGCGTGCCGGTGCCGGCGCATCTGTCGGAACTGAACTGGCTGGAGACGGTCGGCGATTTCGAAGGCGGGCAAAGGGTGCCGACGCTGCAGATCAACGACATATTGTCGATCAAGCGGGCGGTGCAGGGCGGCGCCGGCATCGCCATGCTGCCCGATTACGTGGTCAGCAAGGATTCCGGGCTGGTGCAGTTGCTGCCCGAGACCGAAGTGCCGTCCTTCGATACCTATTTCGCCTATCCCGACGCGATGAAGAACCAGGCGAAGCTGCATGTCTTCCGCGATTTCATCATCGCCAAGGCGCGCAGCTGGTCGTTCTGATTTAATGCATGTCGCGCAAAAGTGTGCAGCGGTTTTGCGATAACGACATGCATCAAACAAGAACCTAAAGCGCGTCGCATGAGGTCGGTCGAACGCAACGCGCTTTAGGAACGCGTATCCGCCAGCGTGCTGGCGCCGTAGCGCAAACCGTCTACGAGCAGGGCAACCATGCGCCGCGCCTGGGCAGGGCCGCCGCCGTGTGCCGGCATGGCAAGGCTGGCGGCCGCCCCTAACAGGTCGCCCGGCTCGATATCGGCGCGCACCTCGCCGGCCGCGGCCGCCGCCTCCAGCAATGTTTGAAGCGCGGGCCGGAGCCGTTGGTTGAAATAGGCAGGCAAAGTGTCGAATGCCGGATTGCCTGAGTACAGGGCTGCCGCGAGGCCGCGTTTTGCCGTGATGAAATCCACATAGCGCTGCATCCACAGGGCGAGCGCTTCACCGGGCCTATGCTCTCTGGCCAGGACCGGTGCGGCGTCCGCACAGGCGTCAACCTCGTGACGGAAGACGGCCACGATCAGGTCCGAGCGCTGTGGAAAGTGGCGGTAGACGGTGCCGACGCCGACGCCAGCCTTTTCCGCGATCTCTCGCACCGGAGCCTCCACGCCGGAGGTCGCGAACACCGCCATGGCCGCCCGGAGCAACGCGTCGATGTTGCGCCGTGCGTCGGCGCGCACGTTGCGATCCGCGCGGTCGCGGGGTTCCAGACCATCGCCTTGATCCGTTTTGCCGTTCGGCGTTTTTTCGCCCATCAAATTACCTCTTGCAAACGGAACCTTGTTCCGGATATATGTGGAACGTGGTTCCGTTTGACTTGTATCTAGCACGGCAAATCGGTGTTGGCCACACATCGGTGCACAAAAGGAGATTACCATGCAGGACAAACCCGTCGCCCTGGTCACCGGGGCCAACAAGGGCATCGGTCTTCAGATCGCCAAGGACCTCGCGGCGAACGGCCTTACCGTGCTCGTAGGATCGCGCAGGCTCGAGCATGCCGAGGCAGCCGCAAATAGCATCGGAGAGGATGCCCACGCTCTGCAGCTCGACGTCACCGACCAGGCGTCGATCGCCGCCGCGGCAGAGCGCATCCGCATCGAACTCGGCCGCCTCGACGTGCTGGTGAACAATGCCGGCATCTCCCATGCGGGAAAGCCGGGCAGGCCGCTCGAGGAGATCATCAACTCGGGCCGCCCGAGTGTTGCGTCTCTCGACGACGTACGCGCGGTGTTCGAGACGAACGTGTTTGGCATCGTCGCCGTCACGCAAGCGATGCTGCGGCTCCTTCGTGAGGCCCCGGCGGCGCGTATCGTCAACGTATCGAGCGGCGCCGGCTCGCTGACATTGAACGCGGATCCGGCCTTTCCGTACCGCACGTCGTTTGGCGCCGTTTACAACCCGTCGAAGACGGCCGTCAACGCGATGACGCTCGCCTTCGCCATCGAGCTCGAGGAGACCGGCATCAAGGTCAACGCTGCCTGCCCGGGCTACACCGCGACGGAGCTCAACAACTTCGAAGGTCCGCGCACCGTCGAACAGGCCGCGCGGGAGCCCGTGCGCCTCGCGCTTCTCGACGCGAACGGTCCGACGGGCACGTTCTCGAACGAGGACGGCCCGCTGCCGTGGTGACGTTGCCTTGGAGCCTGCTTCAGCCGCGCCAAGGTGTCAGGCGGGGCAGCCAGCCTGGTACGGCACGGCGGTAGGCCTCGTATTCGTCACCGTAGCGGCGGGCAAGCGTCGGTTCCTCATATAGTCTCACGAAGGAGATCATGGCGGCCGCGGCGATGACTAGATAGGCGGCGACCGTCCAGCTCGAAAACAGCAGTGCCTGGCCGAGGACGATCGACAGCACGGCGATGTACATCGGATTGCGGACATGGCGGTAGATGCCGCCGACGACCAGCCTTTCGGTCGGCGCGACCGGGGCGGGCGTACCCAGGCCCTCCAGGGCAAACCGGGCAAAGGCGTGCAGCAGTATGGCTGTGCCGGCGACAACCAGCAGCCAGCCCACAGGAACGAAACCGGGCAGTCTCGACCAGGGCAGGCGATAGCGATCGGTCAGCAGCCAAGGCAACAGTCCGGCGACCACGCCGGGCGCTACAGCAAGGAAGATGACGCTGCCGGCGATCGCCGAAGTGGCTCGCATATAGCTCTCCTTACGGGCGCGGCCTTGAACGGTCTCCTGCAACGCGCTGCAGGTCTTGTCCGGCATGTAAC
This sequence comes from Mesorhizobium sp. M0159, assembly GCF_040322295.1. Classification (NCBI taxonomy): domain Bacteria; kingdom Pseudomonadati; phylum Pseudomonadota; class Alphaproteobacteria; order Hyphomicrobiales; family Phyllobacteriaceae; genus Mesorhizobium; species Mesorhizobium sp. M0159. The sequence goes on along the minus strand of NZ_JAMYTF010000083.1, from coordinate 9,437 downwards.
CCAAACCGCTGCACCCTCAGGTCAAGCTCGATGGCGGGCTTTTGGGCGGCATGCACCAGCAAGGTCTGGCTGCCGAAAAAACAAACGCGTGCTGCACGATTCCACGTCATCCTGCGTTTTTCGACTTTCCGAGCAGGAATCGCTGCTGATTCGCGGCCGCGGATCGATTTTTGCCTTGCCGCAGGCTGTATTTCAGCGATTCAACTGGTCCTATTGCGCTTCGGGACGGATTAGACCACAGCCGGCGCCTTTTTGCATGTGAGTGTTGCAAAATAGATGCTTGTTTCTTGGGCATGAAGAGCACATATGTAGATCATCTCCTGAGCGCGTTCTCCTCCCATTAGCGCTCTCGAGTGTTCCCCTCTGGAGGTTAGCCTTAACAGGCACTTCCAATCAAACTCAGCCGGGTCTTCATTGATCCGGCTTTTTTGTTGCCCGAAACCAACACATCGCCAGAAAATCGGCCGGAACGGTCGCGTAACAGTGACATGTAACCTCGGGTAACATCCCGCGGGCGCGCCAAATCGATTAAGCAGAGCACAGGACGCGGTGTGGCTCGTCCGGGGGATGGGGGCATCACTCGGACGACCCGGGCTCAGGCAGCTACCGCGTCCGAACCTTCCTCCGCCAAAACACCGGCGGCAAGCATGCGGCGGACCTGCCGTTTCGCCTCCCACGAAGACGGTCCGCAAGAAACGGCGCCCCGGTAATACGGGCGCCGTTTCCTGTTGGGCCGCAACGGCAGCTCAGGCGGCCTTGCCGTTGGCGTTCAGCGCCTCGTCGGCCAACCGGCCGGTGAGTTCGGCCATGTGGTCGAAGACGGCCCGGTAGCTGGCGACACCCGCCGTGGCCGAGCGCAGCTCGATGATGAGGTCGCCGATCTCGGCTTGCGGCATGGTCGCCTCGACGACGTCCCATCCGGGCCAGTCGGGCCGCGCGTCGTAGCCGAGGATCTGGCCGCGCCGTTGCGGGATCAGCGCAATGATCTTCGACGTCGCGTCGGACGGCGTGACGATCTCGACCTTCATCACCGGCTCGAGCAGCACCGGCGAGCACGCGGCCATGCCTTCTTTCATCGCCAGCTTCGCCGCCATCTGGAAGGCCATGTCGGACGAATCGACCGCATGGTAGGAGCCGTCGGAAAGGTTGACGGCAACATCGACGACCGGGAAGCCGAGCGGCCCGGACTTCAGGTAGTCACGCACGCCGGTCTCGACCGACTGGATGTAGGTCTTCGGCACGACGCCGCCGGTGATCGTATCGGTGAACTGGAAGCCTGACCCGCGCGGCAGCGGTTTGATCTCAATCACGACGTCGCCGAACTGGCCGTGGCCGCCTGATTGTTTCTTGTGGCGGCCGCGCTGCTGCGTCGCTTTGCGGATCGTCTCGCGGTAGGGCACGGCCGGCACATGGCCTTCGACCGGGATCTGGTTCTTGCCTTCCAGCCGCTCGCGCACGACGCGCAGATGCATCTCGCCATGGCCGGACAGCACGGTTTCGGCCGAATCCTGGTTGTGATGCAGGTTGAGTGAGGGATCTTCCTCGGCCAGGCGCTGGATGGCCGCCGACATCTTGACCTCGTCCTTGCGCTCTTTCGGCCGCAGCGCGAAGGCGAAGACCGGTTGCGGCGGCGCCAGCGTGACCAGCGGCTGGATGCCGCCCTTGGTCGAGCTCAGCGTCTGGCCGGTCCTGACGGCGTCCAGCTTGCCGAGCGCGACCGTGTCGCCGGCCTTGGCCGAAGTCAGCTTGACCTGGTCCTTGCCGAGCATCTTGTAGATGCCGGAGACCTTTGCCGTTTCGCCATTGGAAAGGAACAGCTCGGCGGCGTCGGCGACCTGGCCGGACAGGATGCGCGACACAGACAGCTTGCCGCCATGCGCGGTGTGGATGGTCTTCATCACCTGGACCACGGTGGCATTGCCGTCGGGAGCGCCGAGGCGCTGGCGCGTCGCCTCGATGTCGGGTGCGTCGTGACGGATCGCCTTCAACAGGCGCAGCACGCCATTGCCCTTCTCGGCGGTGCCGATCAGCACCGGCGTCACCATGCCGTGGCGCAGGTCGGCGGCAAGATCGTCGAAGATCGCATCCTTCGGCGGTTCGATCTCGTCCAGCAATTGCTCCATCAGGCGGTCGTCATGGTCGGCGAGCGTCTCCAGCATGGAAAAGCGCGCCTCGAGCTCGCGCGCCTTGTCGTCGCTCGGGATCTGGGCGACCTCGCTCTCGGCATATTCGCGGTAGATGTAGGCACGCTCCAGAGCGAGGTCGATCGAGCCGATGACGACGCCGTCCTTGCGCAGCGGGATCTGGCGCAGCAGCAATGGCACCGAGCTTGCCGGCTGCAGCATCTTCAGCGTGTCGCGCACACCTGCTATCGCCTTGTCGACCTTGTTCAGGAACAGCATGCGCGGCACGCCGAGATCGTCGAGCTTGCGCATGATCAGCTGCAGGGCAGGGATCTTCTTCTCGTCGGCCTCGGCAACGACCACGGCGACGTCGCAGGCGGCCAGCACCGGCTCGGCTTCGAAGGAGAATTCGATGGAGCCGGGACAATCGACGAAGGTGAACGGCTCGCCCATGAAATCGGTGGTGGCGAAGGTCGCCTCGACGCTCATGCCGTGAGCGCGCGCCTCGGGCGAATGATCGGAAACGGTATTTCCGGACGAAACGGGATTCTGGCGGGGAATGGCGCCTGTACGGGCGAGTATGGCTTCGAGAAGTGTCGTCTTACCGCTTGCGAAGGGACCGACTATGGCAATGCATTTCGGTCCCGTGCGTCGTCCTCCGGCGCGAGTACCCATGGCTGACCTCCACTCAGGCGTTTCCCTGTGAGCGGCGGCCGGCCTGTCGGCCGTCGCGGGCGAGGCTTTTTTCAATTTGCCACCTACCCAAAGGGCATCGTCCCACGGGCAGGCCGGGAGGGCAAGGGATTTGAGGTTGAAGGGATTTGAAGTTGGGGCCGGTTCAGCCGGTGCCGGTTAGGCGCGACGCCAGCGGGGGTGCGTCCACGCGCTGCACCGCCACCGTCTCGGCAAAGCGCGCGAGCAGCGGATTGAACAGGTCCGCCCGCTCCCAGAAAGGCGCATGCCCGGCGCCGGAGACGATGTGGCAATGCTCCCACAGCGAGCCGTAGGCGAGCGTCTCAAAATAGCCGAGCCGGACGAACGGATCGTTCTCGCCATTGACGATAGCGACCGGAAACGCGGCCTGCTCGACCACCTGTCTCTGGTCGGCGCCCTTGCCGGTGAGCATGCCGCGCGTCACCGCGGCGCGCAGCCGGCCGTCGGTGCGCAGGATGGCTTGGCGAAAGGACGGATCGGCGGTGTCGCCGAAACACAGCGTCTCGAAGCGCTCGGCATCGCGTTCGGAATACGTCTTTTTGGACGCCAGCAGCATGTCCCAATGCGCGTGGAAGCCGCGCAGCATGCCGAAAGGACCCTTCGATACCGGCGGCGCGCCGGTCAGCATCAGCCCGCCGACGGCGCGGTGAAAACTCGCGAGTTCGATTGCCACGTGCCCGCCAAGCGACCAGCCGAAGACGACGGCGCGGCCGATGCCCAAGGCATCGAGGAGCTGAGCCGCCGATTGGGCAAGGCCGGCGATGGTGTAGTCCGTCGCCGGATCGCGGGCGTCCGACGATTCGCCATGGCCGGGCAGGTCGAAAGCAATCAACCGATGGGCAGCGGCCAACGGGCTGTCGAACTGGCGGGCGAATACGGCGCGCGAACTGCCCGACCCATGGATCAGGACAAGCGGGATGCCGGGTCCCGACGACTGGCTGAGGCGCAAATCCGCTTGCGGCGTGCGGATCGTGCGGTGGGAAACGGCCATATCTGGTTGGACCTTGGGATTGTCTCCAGGTCAACATCGCATGCCGAGGTCACCATGTTGTTTAGAACGGTGGTTAAGAAATGATTTCTCGGCTTGCGCCGGGTATGATGAACGAATCCACCACAGCTAACCCCGGGACCCTGATGATGGAATCCACGCTCGACCTTCTCCTCTCGATCAGCAGCATCGCGACGCTCGGCCAATATGCCTGGTCGATGCGCGCGCATTTCCAGTCGCAGACTATGTCTCAAGGCGCGATGATCATTTCGGCCGTCGTGGTCGGCACGGCGCTGTTCTTTCTTGCGCTGCTGTGGATCGAGCGGCAGCCGGTGGCGGCGAAGATCGGCGGGCTCGCCGTCGAACTGGCAAGCTCGGCGCTGTTCTGGTGGGCGATCTCGGTCTCCCGCAAGGCGCGGCTGCGGTTCGCATTCGATCCTGACAATCCCGACAGCCTGGTGACCGAAGGCCCTTATCTCCATGTCCGGCATCCGTTCTACACGTCCTACATCATTTTCTGGATCGGATCGGGTATCGCGACCTGGTCGGTCTGGGCGGTGGTGCCGGTCGCCGGCATCGTTACGATCTACGTGATCGCAGCCTTGGACGAAGAGCGAAAATTTTCGCGGACAAGGTTGGCCGATGCCTACGACGCTTACCGCACGCGGACCGGTCTGTTCTGGCCGCGTTTTGCCCGCAGCCGGCAGGAGATGCAGCCGGCATCGGACGAAAGTGGTAGGGTCTAAGACACTGGATTGAATCGAGGACTTGCGACGATGAAGATTATTGCCTGCGGCAGCGTGCCGACGATTGTTGCGCCGGAAAAATACTTCACTGGCCGGGTTTTGCAGACGCCGATCATCGAGAAAGAGGCGCCGGCGCGGCTCAGAGCCACGCTGGTCAGCTTCGAGCCCGGCGCTCGCACCCACTGGCACACGCATCCGCTCGGCCAGACGCTCTATGTCACATCCGGTGCCGGTCTCGTGCAAAGCTGGGGCGGGCCGCTGCAGGAGATCAGGGCCGGCGACGTCATCTCCTTTGCGGCCGGCGAAAAGCACTGGCACGGCGCCGCGCCCAAATCGGCGATGACCCACATCGCCATGCAGGAGGCGCTCGAGGGTGTGCATGTCGATTGGCTGGAGAAGGTGAACGACGAGCAGTATGGCGGCTGAAACGTCTCAGACCAGCGCGGCGGTAAAGCGCTGGATGCGCGTGCAGGCCTCTTCGAGCAGAGCCTCCGACGTGGCGTAGGAGATGCGGAAGTTCGGGCCGAGGCCAAAGGCCGAGCCGAAAACAACCGCCACGCCCTCGGCCTCGAGCAGTTCCGAGCAGAAGGTTTCGTCGCTGTCGATCACCTTGCCGCTCTTGGTCTTCCTGCCGATCAGCTGGGCACAGGAGGGATAGACGTAGAACGCACCCTCCGGCGACGGACAGGTGATGCCGCGCGCCTGGTTGAGCATCGAGACGACGAGATCGCGCCGGCCCTGGAAGATCGCCTTGTTCTTCGGGATGAAATCCTGCGGGCCGTTCAGCGCTTCGACCGCCGCCCATTGGGCGATGGTGCAGGCGCCGGAGGTCTGCTGGCCCTGGATCATGTCCATCGCCTTGATCAGCGGCACCGGGCCTGCCGCGTAGCCGATGCGCCAGCCGGTCATGGCATAGGCCTTCGACACGCCGTTCATCGTCAGCGTGCGCTCATAAAGCTTAGGCTCGACCTCGGCGATGGTCTTGAAGACGAAGTCGCCATAAGTCAGGTGCTCGTACATGTCGTCGGTCAGCACCCAGACATGCGGGTGCTTCAACAGCACGTCGGCCAGGCTCTTGAGTTCCGCTTCGGTATAGGCGGCGCCCGAGGGGTTCGACGGCGAGTTCATCAAGAGCCATTTGGTGCGCGGCGTGATCGCCTTTTCCAGCACGGCCGCCGTCAGCTTGAAGCCGTTGTCGATCGAGGTGTCGGCAAAGGCCGAGGTGCCGCCGCAGATCGCCACCATTTCGGGATAGCTCACCCAGTAGGGCCGCGGGATGATCACCTCGTCGCCGGGGTTCAGCGTCGCCATGAAGGCGTTGAACAGGATCTGCTTGCCGCCGGTGCCGACGATGGTCTGCTCCGGCCGGTAGTCGAGATTGTTCTCGCGCTTGAACTTTTTCGCGATCGCCTCGCGCAGCGGCACGATGCCGGAGACCGGCGGATATTTCGTCTCGCCGCGGCGGATGGCCTCGATCGCGGCGTGCTTGATGTTGTCGGGGGTGTCGAAGTCCGGCTCGCCGGCGCCCAGCCCGATCACGTCGCGGCCGGCGTTTTTCAGCTCGCGCGCCTTCTGCGTCACCGCGATGGTCGCGGAAGGCTTTACGCGGGAAAGGACGTCGGCAAGAAAGGCCATGACAGATATCTCCAGAAAAGACCGGCGGGCGAAGGCGCCGCGGCGCCTCTCATGTCGCATCATCTGGTCAAGCGCAAGCCCAGCGCAGGCATTGTCGAATGAGCCAGCGCGCAATGCTGGCAACAATAAATTCACCAACGATCGGTAAAAGCTTGAACGGCAGGACCGTGGCCGGTCCGCCAGTCTCGCACAGCGAGGAACCGTGACGCGCAGCATCGGGCTTGCCCATACCATCCGCCATGATGACGGCACCGCCAGCGGTGTCTGGGGGGTCTATACGCTGCAAAGCGCGTTCCAGCCGATCTTCGCCTTCAACAAGGGCAAGCTTTCCGTCGTCGCGTTCGAGGGGCTGATCCGGCCGTTCCGCGAAGGCGAGCCGCAGCCGCCAATGAGTTTCTTCAACAGCTGTCCGGCGGTCGACCGCCTGCATATCGAGGCGCTGACACGGACGCTGCACCTTCTGAACGCCGGCGCCTGCCTGCCGCGAGACGCCTCCATCTTCATCAATTTCGATCCATCGGTGTTCACCGACCGCAGCATCGCCGACAAGGCGCTGCGCGACATGCGGCTGGTGCTGCACGAGGCCGACATCGATCCGCGCCGCGTCGTCTGCGAGGTCACTGAGCAGAAATCGGCGTCGCAGGAAACGCTCTACAATTTCGTCGAGGCGCTCAGGGGCAATGGTTTGCGCATTGCCGTCGACGATTACGGCGCGGACGAATCCGACATCAATCGCATCAAGGAACTCAGGCCAGACATCGTCAAGTTCGACGCCGACTGGATCATGACGCTGATGGAGTCCGGTGCCGGCTTCGCCTTGCTGACCGCTATGGTGACAAGCTTCGAAGAGCAAGGCATCCGTACGGTATTCGAGGGCATCGAGACGGGCTGGCAGCTCGAGCTTGCCGAAAAGTCGGGCTCCTCGATGGTGCAAGGCTTCGTGCTGGCACGCCCGGAGCTTGCGCCGACCAGCTTTCACGTCTTCGACAAGGCCGGGCAAGCATCAGCGGTGTCGCCCGATAAGGACAAAGTTCCCGCGGCCGTTTCGCCATCGCGGCGGCCGATGCGGGCCTTTGGCCGCAGGGTGGCATCGTGACCGGGCGGGCCGACATGCGGCGCAAGGTCGGCGAAGCGATCTTTGCCGACGAGGTCGGCATTGAATATGGCGTCTACGGCGCATTCCGGCTGAGGAGCGCCTACCAGCCGGTCTTCGCGCCGCGCGGCAGGTTTCTCGCCGCCGTCGCGGTCGAGGGACTGATCGAGCCGCATCGTGCAGGCAGGCCGGTGGCGCCGCAAATCTTCTTCGAAGGTGTGCCGGCAGCGGATCGGCTGTTTGTCGAAACCATGTGCCGGGTGCTGCATTTGCGCAACTTCCGCAACATCGGCGTCGACGGGCTCGACCTCTTCTTCAACTACAATCCGCTGATCAACGATGACCCCGCACGGGCGCTGGCCGAAATCAGGCTGATGACCAGGCATCTGACGGATTTCGGCCTGCATCCTGGCATGCTGGTCTGCGAGATTACCGAGCAGGCGGCCGGCGACAAGGTGCTTGTCAGCCTGGCGCGCGAGATGCGGCGCGACGGCGTCCGCATCGCCATCGACGATTTCGGCACCGGGCATTCGACCGAAGAAAGGGTAGCGCTGGTGCAGCCCGACATCGTCAAGATCGACGGCACCTGGTTCGCAGAATTCTGCCGCCATGCCGCCGCCGAGCGGTTTTTCCGGCCGCTGGTTTCGACGCTGCACGACCGTGGCGCCAAGGTGCTGGTCGAAGGCGTCGAGAACGCCACGCATCTGCGCGTCGCGCTGGATGGCGGCGTCGACCTGCTGCAGGGCTTTTATCTTGCCCGGCCGGCGCTGGCCGGTACGCTGTTCGACGAGGAGCCTCTGTCGATCGACAGGTTGCTTGGCAGGGATAACAACGTCATCCCCTTGTTCGGATGAATGCATCAGCGGCGCTGATGGTTACGCCAAAACAAATCACTGGATGAGGCCGCCGCTGCCGCGATAGAGGCTGGATCAAGCCCTGAGACGGGTGGTTGCGAGCAAGGGGGAGCACCGATGATACTCTATGGAATGATCGACAGCGGCAATTGCTACAAGCCGCGCCTGTTGATGGCCAAGCTCGGCATCGCTTTCACCAATGTCGAGGTCAGCTCGCACACCGGCGACACGCGCAAGCCCGACTATGTCGCGAAAAACCCGAACGCCATGGTGCCGCTGCTCGAACTCGACGACGGCCGCCGGCTGGCCGAATCCAATGCCATCCTGCTCTATCTCGCCGAAGGCACGCGGTTCCTGCCGGCGGACAGATACGAACGCGCGCTGGCCTATCAGTGGCTGTTCTTCGAGCAATACAGCCATGAGCCTTATATCGCCGTGCGCAGGGCGCTGCTGACCTTCCCTGAAAGAGCCAAGGACGCAACGCCCGAGCGGCTGGCGCTGACGCTGGAGCGCGGCAACAAGGCGCTCGGCGTCATGGACAAGCACCTGGCCGGGAGCAGCTTCTTCGCTGGCAATGCGCTCAGCGTCGCCGACATCGCGCTCTATGCCTATACGCATACCGCCGAGACGGGCGGGTTTCAGCTCGACGCCTATCCGGCGGTGGCCGCCTGGCTGAAAAGGGTCGAGGCCGATCCGGGGCACGTGCCGCTGGAGTGGGTGGGTTGAGTGCAACTCGCCGACTTTGCTGAGCAACGTTGACAATTGGCGAAAGCTTCGGCGAAAGCGTCCTTCTCCCCGTCACTGTACGGGGAGAAGATGGCGGCAGCCAGATGAGGGGCGGCGCCAGCCTTTGTTGTGATGTCGTGCTTGGCCTGGCGAAGGGCAGTCCTGATGCGTCGCGCTGCCCCTCATCGCCCTGCCGGGCACTTCTCCCCGTATAGAGACGGGGAGAAGGAGCTGTATCGCCGGTTTCGCCAATTGTCGGCGTTTAAAATCCAGACAGCAAAAAGGCGGGACAAAATCCCGCCTTCCCATGCTTGGTAGCCTGATCGGGAGCGTTTTGGCCGGGCCGGCAGCAATCTGCTGCTTCGGCTTGTCGGGGTCTTTCGCTCCGGCGCGCTTCTCGCGCGACCGCCAGTACATCCGTGACTTGCCGCGGGGCCCCCGCCGGAGCCCCGGCCGCGCCCCGACCCAAAAAAAACAGGCGAGGAGACAGAAACCAGGCGCGGAGAGGAAAGTCGGCGGGGCGTCGGGGTTGAAAACATTTATATTTATGGTTGAAAC
>NZ_JAMYTF010000082.1:0-14874 GCF_040322295.1 Mesorhizobium sp. M0159 | reverse complement strand
CCCCCCCTTTTCAAAGCCCGCCGTTCCAATTTCCAGGCCGCAGGGGCAACCTGCCGGCCACTCGGTCCACCTACTTTTCGGGTATCGTCCGGCGGCAGGGCGGGCCCCCCCCCGCCACTCCTTTCGCGTCGAAGGGAGGCTGCGTAACGCGAAGAGTGCGAAAACCTCTTTCCTGAGGGCCGCAAACCGGCCTTCAGGAAACGGGTTTTCTCCCGTTTCTGGCCCGCCGCCAAATTGGTGGTGGGTGAAAAGACAAGAAGCCGCCGACAAGCGGCGGGCAACAAGACAGGGCCGCCGAGGTGGCCCGAGATGCAAGGCGAGCCGCGGCGAGGCTCGTCCCGAGAATTGAGCTAAGGAGCGACGATGGCCCAGACCCAGACTTTCAATGGCCGCAGACGCGTACGCAAGTTTTTCGGAAAGATCCCGGAAGTTGCGGAGATGCCGAACCTGATCGAGGTTCAGAAGGCATCCTATGACCAGTTCCTGATGGTGGAGGAGCCCAAGGGTGGGCGTCCTGACGAGGGACTGCAGGCAGTTTTCAAGTCGGTCTTCCCGATTTCCGATTTTTCCGGCTCCTCGATGCTGGAATTCGTGAAGTACGAGTTCGAGGGACCGAAATTCGACGTTGACGAATGCCGTCAGCGCGACCTGACCTATGCGGCGCCGCTCAAGGTGACGCTGCGCCTCATCGTGTTCGATATCGACGAGGATACCGGCGCGAAGTCGATCAAGGACATCAAGGAGCAGGACGTCTACATGGGCGACATGCCGCTCATGACCTTGAACGGCACCTTCATCGTCAATGGTACCGAGCGCGTCATCGTCTCGCAGATGCACCGTTCGCCGGGCGTCTTCTTCGACCATGACAAGGGCAAGTCGCACTCGTCCGGCAAGCTTCTGTTTGCCGCGCGCGTCATTCCCTATCGCGGCTCGTGGCTCGACATCGAGTTCGATAGCAAGGACGTCGTGCACGCCCGCATCGACCGCCGCCGCAAGATTCCGGTGACGTCGCTGCTGATGGCGCTCGGCATGGACGGCGAAGAGATCCTGTCGACCTTCTACAACAAGATCACCTACAAGCGCGCCGGCGACCATTGGCGCATCCCGTTCAACGTCGAGCGTTTCCGCGGCCTCAAGGCCGTTGGTGACCTGGTCGACGCCGACACCGGCGAAGTCGTCGTCGAGGCCGGCAAGAAGATCACCGCCCGCCAGGCCAGGGCGCTTGGCGAAAAGGGTCTCAAGGCGATCAAGGCGACCGACGAGGATCTGCTCGGCAACTACCTTGCCGAGGATATTGTCAACTACGGGACCGGCGAGATCTTCCTCGAAGCCGGTGACGAGATCGACGAAAAGACGCTGAAAGTGCTGCTTGGCACCGGTGACGATGAGATCAAGGTCCTCGACATCGACCACGTCAACGTCGGCGCCTACATCCGCAACACGCTCAACGTCGACAAGAACGAGAGCCGCCAGGACGCGCTGTTCGACATCTACCGCGTCATGCGCCCCGGCGAGCCGCCGACGCTGGAAACCGCTGAAGCCATGTTCAACTCGCTGTTCTTCGACAGCGAGCGCTACGATCTGTCGGCCGTCGGCCGCGTCAAGATGAACATGCGCCTCGAGCTCAAGGCCGAGGATACCGTGCGCGTGCTGCGCAAGGACGACATCCTGGCCGTGGTCAAGACGCTGGTCGAACTGCGCGACGGCAAGGGCGAGATCGACGACATCGACAATCTCGGCAACCGCCGTGTGCGCTCGGTCGGCGAGCTGATGGAGAACCAGTACCGCGTCGGCCTGCTGCGCATGGAGCGCGCGATCAAGGAACGCATGTCCTCGATCGAGATCGACACGGTGATGCCGCAGGACCTGATCAACGCCAAGCCGGCGGCTGCCGCCGTGCGCGAGTTCTTCGGTTCCTCGCAGCTGTCGCAGTTTATGGATCAGACCAACCCGCTTTCGGAAATCACCCACAAGCGCCGTCTTTCGGCGCTTGGACCGGGCGGTCTGACCCGCGAGCGTGCCGGTTTCGAAGTGCGCGACGTGCACCCGACGCATTACGGCCGCATCTGCCCGATCGAGACGCCGGAAGGCCCGAACATCGGCCTGATCAACTCGCTTGCGACCTTCGCGCGCGTCAACAAATACGGCTTCATCGAGAGCCCGTACCGCAAGATCGTCAACGGCAAGCTGACCAATGAGGTCGTTTACCTCTCGGCTATGGAAGAGGCCAAGCACCACGTCGCGCAGGCCAATGCCGAGCTCGACAAGAATGGTCATTTCGTCGACGAATTCGTCATTTGCCGCAACGCCGGCGAAGTGATGATGGCGCCGCGCGAAAACGTCGATCTGATGGACGTGTCGCCGAAGCAGATGGTGTCGGTGGCCGCGGCCCTGATCCCGTTCCTGGAGAACGATGACGCCAACCGTGCGCTGATGGGCTCGAACATGCAGCGTCAGGCCGTGCCGCTGGTGCGCGCCGAAGCGCCGTTCGTCGGCACCGGCATGGAGCCGATCGTCGCCCGTGACTCGGGCGCCGCCATCGGCGCCCGCCGCGGCGGCATCGTCGACCAGGTAGACGCGACGCGTATCGTCATCCGCGCCACGGAAGATCTCGATCCCGGCAAGTCCGGCGTCGACATCTACCGGCTGATGAAATTCCAGCGTTCGAACCAGAACACCTGCATCAACCAGCGTCCGCTGGTGCGCATGGGCGACCGGGTCAACAAGGGCGACATCATCGCCGACGGCCCGTCGACCGAGCTCGGCGATCTGGCCCTCGGCCGTAACGTGCTGGTCGCGTTCATGCCGTGGAACGGCTACAACTACGAGGATTCCATCCTCCTGTCCGAGCGCATCGTCGCCGACGACGTCTTCACCTCGATCCACATCGAGGAGTTCGAAGTCATGGCCCGCGACACCAAGCTGGGGCCGGAGGAGATCACGCGCGACATTCCCAACGTCTCGGAAGAAGCGCTGAAGAACCTCGATGAGGCCGGCATCGTCTACATCGGTGCGGAAGTGCAGCCGGGCGACATCCTGGTCGGCAAGATCACGCCAAAGGGCGAAAGCCCGATGACGCCGGAAGAAAAGCTGCTGCGCGCCATCTTCGGTGAAAAGGCCTCGGACGTGCGCGACACCTCGATGCGCATGCCTCCGGGAACCTTCGGCACCGTCGTCGAAGTGCGTGTCTTCAACCGCCACGGCGTCGAGAAGGACGAGCGCGCCATGGCGATCGAGCGCGAGGAGATCGAACGCCTCGCCAAGGACCGCGACGACGAGCAGGCGATCCTCGACCGCAACGTCTATTCGCGTCTTTCCGACGTTCTCGTCGGCAAGGAAGCGATTGCCGGGCCGAAGGGCTTCAAGAAGGGCTCGAAGCTGTCGAAGGACACGCTCGACGAGTATCCGCGTTCGCAGTGGTGGCAGTTTGCCGTGGAGAACGAAAAGCTCCAGAGCGAACTGGAAGCCCTGCGCGGCCAGTACGACGATTCCAAGAAGGCGCTCGAGCAGCGCTTCATGGACAAGGTCGAGAAGGTGCAGCGCGGCGACGAGATGCCTCCGGGCGTCATGAAGATGGTCAAGGTCTTCGTGGCCGTGAAGCGCAAGATGCAGCCCGGCGACAAGATGGCCGGCCGGCACGGCAACAAGGGTGTCGTGTCGCGGATCGTTCCGGTCGAGGACATGCCTTTCCTCGAGGACGGCACGCATGCCGATATCGTGCTCAACCCGCTGGGTGTGCCGAGCCGCATGAATGTCGGCCAGATCCTGGAAACGCATCTGGGCTGGGCCTGCGCCGGAATGGGCAGGAAGATCGGCGATCTGATCGACGCATACAAGACGGCGGGCGACATCAAGCCGCTGCGCAAGACGCTCGAGAGCTTCATGCCTTCCAACGACCGCAACGAGCCGGTCCGCGAATATGACGACGAGAGCATCGTTCGCCTCAGCGAGCAGATGCGCCGCGGCGTCTCCATCGCGACACCGGTGTTCGACGGCGCGCACGAGGCCGACATCAACATCATGCTGGAGCAGGCGGGCCTGCACACCAGCGGTCAGTCGCAGCTCTATGACGGACGCACCGGCGAGCCGTTCGATCGCAAAGTGACGATGGGCTATATATATATGCTCAAGCTTCACCACCTTGTGGACGACAAGATCCACGCGCGTTCGATCGGGCCGTACTCGCTCGTTACCCAGCAGCCGCTGGGCGGCAAGGCGCAGTTCGGTGGCCAGCGCTTCGGCGAGATGGAGGTCTGGGCACTCGAAGCGTACGGCGCCGCCTACACGCTGCAGGAGATGCTGACGGTGAAGTCGGACGACGTCGCCGGCCGCACCAAGGTCTATGAGGCGATCGTCAGAGGCGACGACACCTTCGAGGCCGGCATTCCCGAGAGCTTCAACGTTCTCGTCAAGGAAATGCGGTCTCTCGGCCTCAATGTCGAGCTGGAGAACACCAAGCTCGACGACAACCCGATCCGGCTGCCCGACGCGGCCGAATAAGCAAGACGTCCGGCCGCGGTCTTCCCGCGACCGGACGCACCAAATTCTCGGCCGATGGCCGATCAAGTCGGCGGGCGTTTGGCCCGCGCTAGATGCAAGGGGTTTTCGAGGACCCCGAAAAGGAGAACGGCATGAACCAAGAGGTCATGAATCTCTTCAATCCCCAGGCGCCTGCGCAGGTGTTCGATTCCATCCGGATCTCGCTTGCCAGCCCTGAGAAGATTCTGTCCTGGTCGTTCGGCGAGATCAAGAAGCCGGAGACCATCAACTACCGCACCTTCAAGCCGGAGCGTGACGGCCTGTTCTGCGCGCGCATTTTTGGCCCGATCAAGGACTATGAGTGCCTGTGCGGCAAGTACAAGCGCATGAAATACAAGGGCGTCATCTGCGAGAAGTGCGGCGTCGAAGTCACGCTGTCGCGCGTCCGCCGCGAGCGCATGGGCCATATCGAGCTGGCGGCACCGGTCGCCCACATCTGGTTCCTGAAGTCGCTGCCGTCGCGCATCGGCACGCTGCTCGACATGACGCTGAAGGACATCGAGCGGGTCCTCTATTTTGAGAACTACATCGTCACCGAACCCGGCCTGACCGCGCTGAAGGAGCACCAGCTGCTCAGCGAGGAAGAGTACATGATGGCCGTCGACGAGTATGGCGAGGATTCGTTCACCGCCATGATCGGCGCCGAGGCGATCCACGACCTTCTGGCCGGCATGGACCTCGAGAAGATCGCCGGCGATCTGCGTTCTGAGCTGGCTTCGACCACCTCCGAGCTCAAGCAGAAGAAGTACCTGAAGCGGCTCAAGGTCGTCGAGAACTTCATGGAATCCGGCAACCGTCCGGAATGGATGATCATGAAGGTGGTTCCGGTGATCCCGCCGGATCTGCGCCCGCTTGTCCCGCTGGACGGCGGCCGTTTTGCCACGTCGGATCTGAACGACCTCTATCGCCGCGTCATCAACCGCAACAACCGCCTGAAGCGGCTGATCGAGCTGCGCGCGCCCGGCATCATCGTGCGCAATGAAAAGCGCATGCTGCAGGAAGCCGTCGATGCGCTGTTCGACAACGGCCGCCGCGGCCGCGTCATCACCGGCGCCAACAAGCGTCCGCTAAAGTCGCTGTCCGACATGCTGAAGGGCAAGCAGGGCCGGTTCCGCCAGAACCTGCTCGGCAAGCGCGTCGACTATTCCGGCCGCTCGGTCATCGTCACCGGTCCGGAGCTCAAGCTCCACCAGTGCGGCCTGCCGAAGAAGATGGCGCTCGAACTGTTCAAGCCCTTCATCTACGCCCGTCTCGACGCCAAGGGCTACTCCTCGACCGTCAAGCAGGCGAAGAAGCTGGTCGAGAAGGAGCGTCCGGAGGTCTGGGATATCCTCGACGAGGTCATCCGCGAGCATCCGGTGCTTTTGAACCGCGCACCGACGCTGCACCGCCTCGGTATCCAGGCGTTCGAGCCGATCCTGATCGAAGGCAAGGCGATCCAGCTTCACCCGCTGGTCTGCACGGCCTTCAACGCCGACTTCGACGGCGACCAGATGGCGGTCCACGTGCCGCTGTCGCTGGAAGCGCAGCTCGAAGCCCGCGTGCTGATGATGTCGACCAACAACATCCTGCACCCGGCTTCCGGTGCGCCGATCATCGTGCCGTCGCAGGACATGGTTCTCGGTCTCTACTATCTCTCGATCGTCAACCAGAACGAGCCGGGCGAGGGCATGGTGTTTGCCGACATGGGCGAACTCCAGCACGCGCTCGAGACCAAGGCGGTGACGCTGCATGCCAAGATCAAGGGGCGCTTCCGCACGGTCGACGCCGACGGCAAGGTCGTGTCGAAGATCTACGACACCACGCCTGGCCGCATGATCATCGGCGAGCTGCTGCCGAAGAACCACAACGTGCCCTACGAGACCGCCAACCAGGAGATGACCAAGAAGAACATCTCCAAGATGATCGACACCGTCTACCGCCATTGCGGTCAGAAGGAGACGGTCATTTTCTGCGATCGCATCATGGCTCTCGGCTTCAGCCACGCCTGCCGTGCCGGCATTTCGTTCGGCAAGGACGACATGCTGATCCCGGACGCCAAGATCAAGCTGGTCTCCGACACCGAGGCTTTGGCCAAGGAGTACGAGCAGCAGTACAATGACGGTCTGATCACCCAGGGCGAGAAGTACAACAAGGTCGTCGACGCCTGGGCCAAGTGCTCGGAAAAGGTCGCCGACGAAATGATGGCCCGCATCAAGGCGGTCGAGTTCGAGGACAACGGCCGTCAGAAGCCGATGAACTCGATTTACATGATGTCGCACTCCGGTGCGCGCGGCTCGCCCACCCAGATGCGCCAGCTCGCCGGCATGCGCGGCCTGATGGCCAAGCCTAGCGGTGAAATCATCGAGACGCCGATCATCTCGAACTTCAAGGAAGGCCTCACCGTGCTCGAGTACTTCAACTCGACCCACGGCGCCCGCAAGGGTCTGGCCGACACCGCCTTGAAGACGGCGAACTCGGGTTACCTGACGCGTCGTCTTGTCGACGTGGCGCAGGACTGCATCGTCAACTCGCTCGACTGCGGCACCGACAAGGGCCTCACCATGCAGCCGATCGTCGATGCCGGTCAGGTCGTCGCTTCGGTTGGTCAGCGCGTTCTCGGCCGCACCTCGCTCGACGACATCACCCACCCGGTCACCGGCGAGGTTCTGGTCAAGGCCGGAACGCTGATGGACGAGCGTGACGTGGAACTGATCGAAAAGGCCGGCGTGCAGTCTGTCCGCATCCGTTCGGCGCTGACCTGCGAGGTCAGGGTCGGCGTCTGCGCGGTCTGCTACGGACGCGATCTGGCCCGCGGCACGCCCGTCAACCAGGGCGAGGCTGTCGGGGTCATCGCGGCGCAGTCGATCGGCGAGCCGGGCACTCAGCTCACCATGCGTACCTTCCACATGGGCGGCACGGCGCAGGTGGTGGATTCCTCGTTCCTTGAAGCCTCCTACGAGGGCAAGGTCGAGATCCGCAACCGCAACGTGGTGCGCAACTCCGACGGCCAGCTGATGGTCATGGGCCGCAACATGGCGGTGCTGATCCTCGACGAAGCCGGCAAGGAACGCGCCACGCACCGCGTCACCTACGGTTCGCGCATCTTCGTCGACGATGGCGACAAGGTGAAGCGCGGCCAGCGTATCGCCGAGTGGGATCCTTATACCCGCCCGATCCTCACCGAAATCGAGGGCAGGGTGGCATTCGAGGATCTGGTCGATGGCATTTCCGTCCAGGAAACCGCCGACGAATCGACCGGCATCACCAAGCGCGAGGTCATCGACTGGCGTTCGACGCCACGCGGCAACGACCTCAAGCCGGCGATCGTCGTCCAGGATGCCAAGGGCAAGGTCGGCAAGCTGTCGAAGGGCGGCGACGCCCGCTTCCTGCTCTCGGTCGAGGCCATTCTTTCGGTCGAGCCGGGCGCACAGGTTCGCCCCGGCGACGTGCTGGCGCGTATCCCGATGGAAAGCGCCAAGACCAAGGACATCACCGGTGGTCTGCCGCGTGTGGCCGAACTGTTCGAGGCACGCCGTCCGAAGGATCACGCCATCATCGCCGAGATCGATGGCACGATCCGCTTCGGCCGCGACTACAAGAACAAGCGCCGCATCATCATCGAGCCGCATGACTCGACGCTTGAGCCGGTCGAATACCTGATCCCGAAGGGCAAGCCGTTCCATCTCCAGGACGGCGACGTCATCGAGAAGGGCGACTACATCCTCGACGGTAATCCGGCGCCGCACGACATCCTGGCGATCAAGGGCGTGGAGGCGCTTGCCTCCTACCTCGTCAACGAGATCCAGGAGGTCTACCGCCTGCAGGGCGTGTCGATCAACGACAAGCACATCGAGGTGATCGTTCGCCAGATGCTGCAGAAGGTCGAGATCACCACGCAGGGCGATTCGACCTACATTCCGGGCGACCACGTCGACGTGATCGAGCTGGAAGAGGTCAATGAGCGCCTGGTCGAGGAAGGCAAGAAGCCGGCCGAAGGCCAGCCGGTGCTGCTTGGCATCACCAAGGCCTCGCTGCAGACGCCGTCCTTCATCTCCGCCGCTTCCTTCCAGGAGACGACGAGGGTGCTGACCGAAGCTGCGGTTGCCGGCAAGACCGACATGCTGCAGGGGCTGAAGGAAAACGTCATCGTCGGCCGGCTGATCCCGGCCGGTACCGGCGGTACGATGAGCCAGATCCGGCGCATCGCCACCTCGCGCGACGAGTTGATCATCGACGAGCGCCGCAAGGCGTCCGGCGTCGAGGTCGCCGAGCCGATGCTGACCGACATGGTTAACGCGGCGCAGTAAGCGCGCAAGCAAGAGAAGATAGAAAAGGGGCCTAAGTGGCCCCTTTTCGCATTTTGGTTCCTCAATCGGATCGGAGAAGAAACGATGAGCAGGAAGATCTGGGCTTCTGTCGACGACTACATTGTCGAAGCTCTTTTCGAGGCGGATCCCGCTCTTGATGCCGTTCTGGCGGCCAACCATGATCAGGGCCTGCCGCCTATCGACGTTTCCCCGGCACAAGGCAAGCTGCTCTCACTTCTTGCGCGAATGCAGGGAGCAAAGAAGGTACTCGAAATCGGCACATTGGGCGGCTACTCAACAATCTGGATGGCGCGAGCATTGCCGATGGACGGCAAGGTCGTGACGCTCGAGCTTGATCCGCACCACGCCAGTGTCGCGCGGTCGAACTTTGAACGGGCAGGGGTGTCTGACCAGGTAGAACTGCGGGTCGGACCGGCGCTTCAATCGCTTGCGGCCTTAGGCGCCGAGAATGCCGGGCCGTTCGATTTTATCTTCATCGACGCCGACAAGCCGAACAACCCGCACTATCTGTCCTGGGCCATGCGTCTTTCGAGGCCGGGGACCGTCATCGTCTGCGACAATGTCATCCGTGACGGCGCGGTGGTGAATGAAGATGGTCGCGACGCCAATGTCGAAGGGGCACGCGCGGCGTTCTCGTTCATCGGCAGCGACAAACGTCTGGAAGGCACCGCGATCCAGACTGTTGGCGCCAAGGGCTATGACGGCTTTGCAATAGCGATCGTCAATTGATTTTGTGCGGTGCGCCGACCAGACCTGCGATCCGGCCGGCGCCCACTCGTCAGTCGAAAAAAGCTTCCACCACATTGCGCTTGCCCAGCATGAAGGCGTCGGCGACGTGCTGCAGGGGCGCGAGATCGACGTCGGAGGTGCCGGCGCGCACGATCTCGGCAAAGCGCTTGTAGAGCATCGGGTATTCGGCTTCCGGCTCCTCGTGAACGACGCGGCCATCGATGGCGAGCTTTGAGCCGCCGCCAGAAAGCACCATCGATCCGGCCTCGGTATCGGCCAGAATGTCCCAGCTTTGCGGGCCGGTCTGACGCCAGTCGAGTTCCATCGTCACCGGCAGACCGTTCGAAGTGCGGAAGGCGATATGGGCGGCGATCGGGGCCGCGCGGTTTTCAGGGAAATCGAGTTCTGCCGAGCTGATGAACATCGGCGGCAGGATGTGGGTGGCGATCGACAGCGCGTTGATGCCGGGATCGAAGACGCCAAAGCCGCCGGGAGCCCAGATCCACTCCTGGTTCGGATGCCAGCGGCGCACGTCTTCCTTCCAGTTGATGGCGGCCGACCTGATCGTAGTCGAGCTGAGGAATGTGCGCGCTGCTTCGACAGCCGGCGCATAGCGTGAATGCCAACTGGCGAACAGGCAGACGCCGTTCGCTGCCGCCAGCGCCTTCAGGTCTTCGACCTCGCTGACCGTGGCGCCGGGCGGCTTTTCCAGGAAGACATGCTTTTTCGCCGCCAGCGCCAAGCGCGCGGCGTCGTAACGAAACTGCGGCGGCATGCACAGCGACACCGCCTCGAGCTCCGGCACCGAGTCGAGCATCGCCTCGATCGTCGGGAAATTCGGGATGTCTTCGACTTTGCCGTGGCGGCTCGCTGCGGCGACCAGGCGATAATCCTGGTCCTTCGCCAAGGCCGGCAGGTGCTGGTCGCGGACGATCTTTCCCACGCCGACGATGCCGAGCTTGATGGGATTAGAGGACATGGGAACTCCGCAGGTTGAGTGTGCTTGGTTTTGCCAGAGGTCGCTTCTTAGCAGAGAACTTGTGCCGGGCAAGTCGCCGGGCTTTGTCGCCGGCCCGTGAGATCGACCGCGATTCAGATCTCTTCAGATCGGCACATCGAACGTCACGATCGACACTTCGCCTTCGAGCGCGCCCTGATAGGCGGACAGATGCGGCTCCTCGTCCGGCACGCCGTCCATGTCGCCGATCTGATCGAGCTCTGCCTCGGCATAACCTTCGGCGGCAAGCGATTCGAGAGCGCGGCGCACCGCCGAATCGTCGTCCGGCGCGACCAGCATCACATGCACGCCTTCCGGCTTGCCGCCTTTGCGCTTCCACACCCGGCCGGTAATAATGGTGACCGGGCGCTCCTCATTGTCATTCACGGGTTCGTACCTCCGGGCGAGGGGGTTTGGGCTGCTCATGCCGCCTTTTCGCACGAAGCACGGCCTGGAAACAGCCGCAAGCCGGTCACTTTCTGGCATCCTCTTGAAAAACGGCGCAAGAAAATTACATGCGCTTTTCGCATGGCTGCCACGCCTCGGGTTCAGCGCAATATTTGCCGCTCCGGGGTTGACGGACAGTGGCCATACGAGTAGAAGCCGCCCAGTCAGAACCGATGTGAGGCTCTTGCTTCCGAAGCGACACGCTTTGGAGTTTGCCTCAAACAGGGTTCGTTTTACGAGCGAAAAGACATTTCCGGCGTGCATGAAGCGGCTTCCGCTTCCTCTGCCATTTGTTCGGGCAAGACCGCGAGGCGCGGTTTGTGGCCCGAATTTGCGTATGGAAATGACGCTTTGAGCGGCCCTGACCGGGCGAGACACGGAATTGAGAGACAAGAGGGTTTAATGCCTACCGTCAACCAGCTGATCCGCAAGCCGCGCATTGCGCCGGTGAAGCGCAACAAGGTCCCGGCCATGCAGCAGAACCCGCAGAAGCGGGGCGTCTGCACGCGCGTCTACACCACGACGCCGAAGAAGCCGAACTCGGCGCTGCGCAAGGTGGCCAAGATCCGCCTGACCAATGGTTTTGAAGTGATCGGGTACATCCCCGGCGAAGGCCACAACCTTCAGGAACACTCGGTGGTGATGATCCGCGGCGGCCGCGTCAAGGATCTTCCGGGCGTCCGTTACCACATCATCCGCGGCGTGCTCGACACGCAAGGCGTGAAGAACCGCAAGCAGCGCCGTTCGAAATACGGCGCCAAGCGTCCGAAGTGACCGAAGCGTAGCCAAGGTCGTTCCGGGCGGCGTCAAGCGACGATCCGGGATCCAGGCCACCGCGTAGAATTGAGGCAGAGAAAAAATGTCCCGTCGTCACAGTGCAGAAAAGCGTGAGATCAATCCGGACCCCAAGTTCGGCGATCTGATCGTCACCAAGTTCATGAACGCCGTCATGTATGACGGCAAGAAGTCGGTTGCCGAGACCATCGTCTACGGCGCGCTCGACCAGGTTCAGTCCAAGACCAAGCAGGAGCCGGTCACCGTCTTCCATCAGGCGCTCGACAATGTCGCGCCGCATGTGGAAGTGCGTTCGCGCCGCGTCGGCGGCGCCACCTACCAGGTTCCGGTCGACGTGCGCCCCGAGCGCCGTCAGGCATTGGCCATCCGCTGGCTGATTGCCGCCGCCCGCAACCGCAACGAGACCACTATGGTCGACCGCCTCTCCGGCGAGCTGATGGACGCGGCCAACAACCGCGGCACCGCGGTCAAGAAGCGTGAAGACACCCACAAGATGGCAGAAGCCAACCGCGCTTTCGCGCACTACCGCTGGTAAAGCGCGAACGAGACTGAAGAGGCACCTCCCATGGCCCGCGAATATAAAATCGAAGACTACCGCAATTTCGGTATCATGGCGCATATCGACGCCGGCAAGACGACGACCACCGAGCGCGTCCTCTATTACACGGGCAAGTCGCACAAGATCGGCGAAGTCCACGACGGCGCTGCCACCATGGATTGGATGGAGCAGGAGCAGGAGCGCGGCATTACCATCACGTCCGCCGCGACCACGACCTTCTGGAAGGGTCGCGACGGCAAGATGCACCGCTTCAACATCATCGACACCCCCGGCCACGTCGACTTCACCATTGAGGTCGAGCGTTCGCTGCGCGTGCTTGACGGCGCCATCGCGCTGCTCGACGCCAATGCCGGTGTCGAGCCGCAGACGGAAACCGTCTGGCGTCAGGCTGACAAGTACCGCGTGCCGCGCATGATCTTCTGCAACAAGATGGACAAGATCGGCGCCGACTTTTACCGCTCGGTCGAGATGATCGGTTCGCGCCTAGGTGCGCATGCCGTCGTCATGCAGCTGCCGATCGGCGCCGAGACCGAGTTCAAGGGTGTCGTCGACCTCGTCGAGATGAACGCGCTGGTCTGGCGCGACGAGACGCTGGGCGCTGCCTGGGACATCGTCGAGATCCCTGCCGACCTCAAGGCTCGTGCCGAAGAATACCGCGAGAAGATGATCGAGGCCGCCGTCGAAATGGACGAAACGGCGCTCGAGAATTACCTCGAAGGCAAGATGCCGAGCAACGACGAGATCCGTGCGCTCATCCGCAAGGGCACGATCGCGGTGAAGTTCTATCCGATGTTCTGCGGCTCGGCCTTCAAGAACAAGGGCGTGCAGCCGCTGCTCGACGCCGTCGTCGAATATCTGCCGTCGCCGGCCGATGTCCCGGCCATCAAGGGCGTCGACGCCAAGACCGACGCCGAGATCGAGCGTCATGCCGACGACAACGAGCCGCTGTCGATGCTCGCCTTCAAGATCATGAACGACCCGTTCGTCGGTTCGCTCACCTTTGCCCGCATCTATTCGGGCAAGCTCACCAAGGGCATCTCGGTCGACAACACCGTGAAGGGCAAGAAAGAGCGCATCGGCCGCATGCTGCAGATGCATGCGAATTCGCGCGCCGACGTCGAAGAGGCGTTTGCCGGCGACATCGTCGCCCTCGCTGGTCTCAAGGACACCACCACCGGCGACACGCTCAGTGATCCGCTGCATCCGGTCATCCTCGAGCGCATGGAATTCCCCGATCCGGTCATCCAGATCGCCATCGAGCCGAAGACCAAGAACGACCAGGAAAAGATGGGTCTCGCCCTTCACCGCCTGGCCGCCGAGGATCCGTCCTTCCGCGTCAAGACCGACGAGGAATCGGGCCAGACGATCATTTCCGGCATGGGCGAGCTTCACCTCGACATCATCGTCGACCGCATGCGCCGCGAGTTCAAGGTCGAGGCCAATGTCGGCGCGCCGCAGGTGGCCTACCGCGAGACGATCACCCGCAAGCACGAGCAGGACTACACGCACAAGAAGCAGACCGGCGGTACCGGCCAGTTCGCCCGCGTCAAGATACTGTTCGAGCCGAATCCGGAAAGCAGCGAATTCGAGTTCGAAACCAAGATCGTCGGCGGCGCTGTGCCGAAGGAATACATCCCCGGTGTCGAAAAGGGCATCAACAGCGTCATGACCTCGGGCCCGTTCGCCGGCTTCCCGATGATCGGCGTCAAGGCGACGCTGATCGATGGCGCCTACCACGACGTGGACTCGTCGGTTCTGGCCTTCGAAATCGCCGGCCGCGCCTGCTTCCGTGAAGCAGCGCCCAAGCTTGGCGTGCAGTTGCTCGAGCCGATCATGAAGGTCGAAGTGGTGACGCCGGAAGATTACGTCGGCAGCGTTATCGGCGACCTGAACGGCCGTCGCGGCCAGATCCAGGGCCAGGAAGCCCGTGGCGTGGCTGTGGTCATCAACGCGATGGTGCCGCTCGCCAACATGTTCAAATACGTGGACAACCTTCGCTCGATGAGCCAGGGCCGCGCGGCCTACACGATGCAGTTCGACCACTACGAGCCGGTCCCGACCGCGGTCGCCCAGGAAGTCCAGAAGAAATACGCGTAACTCGAAACGAGTTGCATCAGTAACTTAATTCAAGGCCCGCACGGGCTGGCAGGAATGGAGAGATCACATGGCAAAAGGTAAATTCGAGCGCACTAAGCCTCATGTGAACATTGGCACGATTGGTCACGTCGACCATGGCAAGACGTCGCTGACGGCGGCGATCACCAAGTATTTTGGCGAATACAAGCGCTACGACCAGATCGATGCGGCGCCGGAAGAGAAGGCGCGCGGCATCACCATTTCGACGGCGCACGTCGAATACGAGACCGCCAACCGCCACTATGCCCATGTCGACTGCCCCGGCCACGCCGACTACGTGAAGAACATGATCACCGGTGCTGCGCAGATGGACGGCGCGATCCTGGTGGTGTCGGCCGCCGACGGCCCGATGCCGCAGACGC
>NZ_JAMYTF010000081.1:0-15166 GCF_040322295.1 Mesorhizobium sp. M0159 | reverse complement strand
CTGCCGTCAAGGCGCCGGGCTTCGGTGATCGCCGCAAGGCCATGCTGGAAGACATCGCCATCCTCACCGGTGGCCAGGTCATTTCGGAAGACCTCGGCATCAAGCTCGAGAATGTCGGCCTCAACATGCTCGGCCGCGCCAAGAAGGTGTCGATCTCCAAGGAGAACACCACCATTGTCGACGGCGCCGGCAAGAAGGACGAGATCCAGGGCCGCGTTGCCCAGATCAAGCAGCAGATCGAAGAGACCACGTCGGACTACGACAAGGAGAAGCTGCAGGAACGTCTGGCGAAGCTCACGGGCGGCGTCGCGGTGATCCGCGTCGGCGGCGCGACGGAAGTCGAAGTCAAGGAAAAGAAGGACCGCGTCGACGACGCCCTCAACGCGACCCGCGCGGCCGTGGAAGAAGGCATCGTTGCAGGCGGCGGCGTCGCACTGCTGCGCGCTTCGGCCAACATCAAGGTCACCGGCGTCAATGCCGACCAGGCTGCCGGCATCAACATCGTTCGTCGTGCACTGCAGGCTCCGGCCCGTCAGATCGCTTCGAACGCAGGTGCGGAAGCTTCGATCGTTGCCGGCAAGATCCTCGACAACAAGGGCGCGACCTACGGCTACAACGCCCAGACCGGCGAATATGGCGACATGATCGCCATGGGTATCGTCGATCCGGTCAAGGTCGTGCGCACTGCCCTCCAGGACGCGGCCTCGGTCGCCGGCCTGCTCGTCACCACCGAAGCCATGATCGCGGAGGCTCCGAAGAAGGAGTCAGCTGGCGGCGGCATGCCTGGCGGCATGGGCGGCGGCGGTATGGGCGGCATGGGCGGGATGGGCGGTATGGATTTTTAATCCAGCCCCTATCAACCTACAGCGGAAAGGGCGGCAGCAATGCCGCCCTTTCCTTGTGTGCCGAACATGATCGAAACCTTGGAGTGCGTCCCGAGGATCTCGTTCGAGCCTCACCGCATGGTCGAGAATTAGGATCTTGTCCGATCGAGCAATTCGCGGGCTCAACCTGGTCAAACCGGCGCCCCCTACGAACTGCCCGATCCTTGAGGATTCCGCTGCGCGACAATCACGATGATTCATTCAGTTGGTAGCTATAGGCGGTGAATCATGAGGGGCATTGAGGAGCGTGGCAAGGCGCCCATCTCGGCATTTAACCCCATCGAGCGTGATATCAGGGACAATTCTCTCATCGGACCGGCGGCTGGCGTTGAAGGACCCGGTGAATCATCCTGTTCTATAGTGGAGCAGACGCGCTCTGAGCCTCAAGATCAAGGGTTTCCTCCTCTGAGTATCCTTGATCTGCCGCTGGACATTCTCGTTGATATTGCTGAGCGGCTCAGCCCGATGGATCTGCTGAGGATGTCGCACACAAATCAAGAGCTGCGTGTCGCCGCGATGATAGTCGCAACGCCTCAACAAAGGCGGATCCAGGTTCAGGCCATCTGTGGAGCCCTTGCAACCGGGCTCCAGCAGCGTCTCGTCGTCGTGGCAGAGGGGCCTCGTGACCCCGACGACTGCGCTTCGGCCTTGTGGGGCCTCGGAGCGGGCGTGGCAGCGCTTGCACCCGAGCTCCAGCGGCGTCTCATTCTCCTCGCCGAAGGGCTTGAGCCCAGGTCTCAGACCATTGCCCTGGAGGGCCTCGGAGCAGGCGTGGGTGGCCTTGCCCAACTTCAGCCGATCCAGGATTGCGATCAGCAGGTCATGATCTAGCGTCGTCATCACCAGCTCCCTCCGACCACCGCTTCGTACTCGGCGAGTGGCCGCAGCAAGGTGGCCGGGGGTGATCTTGATGCGCTCGGCGCGCACCGGCCCTTCGAAGCCGGCAACGCCGACAAAAGGCTCTGTCGCAAACCTGGAAATGGGGGTGTGAACGGCCATTTCGGCCTGTCCGTCAGGCAGCGAGGATATCGAAACAGCGATCGACAGACTTGTAGGCATACCTCGCCTGTCGCTTGCCCATCATGTGGATCATCTCGATGCCGGAGAGGATAACCACGGCGCTCGCCTGCGACTTGAAGCCGAGCATGGATGGAATGCGGCGCTTGATACGCCGGTGATCCTGTTCGATCCGATTGTTGAGATACCGGCTATTGCGGATGCGGATCGGCTTCAGCGGTCGCCGCGATCGCTGCCGCAGCCGGCTTTCAGCGTCGCAGGAAAGGATCGCTTCGTAATTGGTCTGGCTGCCGTCGGTGACGATGCGCTCCGGCCGGCCATGGCGCGTCAGCGCCTTGTGGAGGAAGCGTTGGGCCGCCACCAGGTCACGGTTTTCGCTGAAGAACAACTCGACCGTGTCGCCGAGGCTGTCGATGGCGCGGTAGAGATACATCCATGGCCGCAGACCTTGATGTACGTCTCGTCCATATGCCACTTGCTGCCGACCACACGCTTGCGCCGGTTGAAGCGCTCCAGCAGCTACGGCGAGAAGTGGGCGACCCAGCGATGCACGGTGGAATGGGCGACCTTCAAGCCGCATTCGGCCATCATCTCTTCCAGATCGCGCAGGCTCAGAGTGTAGGCCAGGTACCAGCGCACGCACAGCAGGATCACCGACTG
Organism: Mesorhizobium sp. M0159; assembly: GCF_040322295.1. Lineage (NCBI taxonomy): Bacteria > Pseudomonadati > Pseudomonadota > Alphaproteobacteria > Hyphomicrobiales > Phyllobacteriaceae > Mesorhizobium > Mesorhizobium sp. M0159. The sequence continues at coordinate 12,605 of NZ_JAMYTF010000081.1, read as the reverse complement.
GTCGAAATGGCGGCCGTTGAACATCACGTGCTCCTCCACAGCTGAGGCGTTTTTCTTGCCATGCTCCGCTTACCAAAAGGTTTGCGACAGAGCCGTTCGAACCGCATGCCGACACCATCGTCAAGGGCGGCCGCGATGTCCATTATGGCCACAAGCTCAACATGACGACGGGCAGGCAGTCTGTTCTTTCAATTTAGACCAACTATGCGGATGCCGCCTCAGTCAATTCAAGAAGGTAACCAATGCCGCGCACGGTCGTGATCCGTGGCGTTGCACCTGACCTACTCAGGTGTCCACGTAAGCGATAGATTCCGACTTCAAGCGCGTTGGCAGATACCTCGTCGTTGAACGAATAGAGGTGATCTTCCAACTGCGCACGAGGCACGATGCGGCCTGCACGGATAAGCAGATGCTCTAAAATACATAGTTCGCGGCGTGCGATCTTCAGAGGATGACCCGAGACGGAAACCTGTCGGCCGATCGGATCGAAATTGAGATTGCCAAATACAACGATGGGGTCGGTCACCTGTGTCGACCGGCGCAGAATGGCTCTCATTCTGGCGATGAGCTCATCGAAAGAGACGGGCTTGAGCAGAAAGTCGTCCGCGCCACCGTTGAAAATTGCAATTCGCTTCTCGAGATCGTTGATGCTACTCATAATGAGGGTTGGAACTGAATGCCCGTCGCTCCTTAGCTGTCTCAGCCAGCCCAAGCCATCGCCATCTGGCAGAGCCAACTCCAGCAGGAGAATTTCATAGGTTGCGCAACAAAATGCCCTCGACGCCTGTTCCAGGTTGCCAACTACATCAACGGCAAAACCGCTATCCCCGAGCGCAACTCGCACAGCGCGCGTAAGATCCACATGATGATCAATGAGCAGCGTTCGCATTTCACGTCCTATCAAGGTCGGACAGGTCACCGTCCGCTGTAAGACCGGGGCGACAGCGGAAGTCGCGCAACTCTTCGTAGTGTTCGTAACGCTCTTTCCGATGGGTGATCGCGGGAGCATGCAAGCCGCACGCCTGCAATAGTCGGGGATGGAACACGTGAAGACCTGTTGACGGGCTGAAACCGTCGGTCGGCCAGCCCACAATGCCACCGACTCTGCCTGCGATTTCTCTGCGCATCGATCCTCCTATGGGTTGCGTCGCAAACTCCAGCTGAGGTCGCAAGGGCAGGTTGCGGCTTTGTTCATTGAGAGGACCCCCTGGAGGCAATACCAGGAGGATTCCCTATATGGCACTTCCCGATTTACCACCGGTCATTCCGAACCACGTTCGGCGGCTTTGAAGACACTCATTGAGCGCGGCTAGGTAAATCAAGGGTACGACCTGCCGGGTGTCGATGCCGCTTTTGAAGCAGGCATCGGCACCAGCTCGGTGAGCGTCGCCCGCGCAATTCAGCGGACGCGCTCGATACACCCAGTCGAATCGTGCCGCAACTTGCCGCGCCGACAGGGCGCCCGAAGACTTCAGACTTGTGACCGAAGGTCTACGCCCAGTCCTCCTCCCATTATCCACCTCCCTCAAATCAAAGTGGACGTTCCATCTGAACAAATTACGCCATCGTATCACAAACGACTTACCGATCCCCGACGTGCTCTAGCCTTAGTGCTTGTTAAGAAGGTCGGCTACTGTCTCTCCGCGTCGCCGGGCATCGGCGGCGAGCCACACCTCCCCCACCTCATACACGTCGCCGTGGGTACTGAACGGCACAATGACGTCAATGGCAGCCGACAGCAGGTCAAGAAGCGTGTGGTCTTCCACAGCAGCTCCTTGCGGGCTGCTCTTGACGAGTGAAAAGAGCTTTTTAAAGCCTTGGACCGGATCCGCCCCATGAATCGTTGATATTGATCCCGCATGGCCGGAGACGACTTCGCTAAGGTAGGCCCAAGCAGCATCATCGCGCATCTCGCCAAGCAATATTCGATCAGGGCGCATGCGCAAGCTGGCTTGCAACAGTTGCTCGGCTGTCACCGCACCTACGCTTGCTCGGTCCTTCGGATAGAGTAACCGGACATGGTTCTCGTGCGGGATTGCAAGTTCGAGCGTGTCCTCGATACTTATCAGCCTCTCTTGCGGGGGTATAGCGTTGATCAAAGTCTTGCTCATTGTCGTTTTGCCGCTTCCAGTAGGTCCGCAAAGCAGCATCGTGAGCCGCCCGCAAACGCATGCTCGCAAAAATTGCTCCAAGTCACCATGGTCGTAGTGCTGAAGAATCGTTTCGTCCTGCCGCTCTTGGCGCTCCTTTCGTGACCGCCATTGATTCCAACGCGAGTATTCGTAGCGAGAAGAAACTTCCTTGAGTTCGGTCACACGACTTGAGGGACGCCGTATCGTCAGGCTTATTGTTCCTGAGGGAACAGCGGGCGGCAAACAGATCTGCAGCCGCTCTCCGTTCGGCAGCTCAGTCGCACAGAGGGGGCTTTGCGGTCCGACATCTTGCTTGCGCAGCGCTCCAGCGAGGATCGCGATGTCCTCCAGATCGTCATAAGATAGCGGTAGCGGATGTTTCGTGAAAACGCCGGCCTGTCGGACAAAGGCTTCCCCAGGCCGGTTGATAGCGACCTCTTCGGTCCTTGGCTCCTCAAGCCATTTCAAAACAGGGTTGAGAAGCAAACGCAATTGAGGGTCAGCCTCCGGTCGCATTGTTGTCTCTCCGGCGTTGGCGATGTTGGGGGGCTGGCGCCACGGCGATCGGTCTAAGATCGTATACATCTGAGAAATCGAGGTCCCGAGCCACAAAGATCGATACAGCATCTCCCTGGTTTTTCTTCAGAGTTGGCGGAACGTTGATCGTTGCTCTAAGGGTCGTGTCAACGGCTTGTCCGGCGTTGCTCTGGAAGCTGTTGATGCCGCTTCCTCCACCTGAGCTGCCAGCGTATTGACCGGCGGCCTGAAACGCGCCTTGAATGACGCTCATGAGCATTGCTCCGCCAAAGCGCTGCCAGAAGTGATTATCCACCGTGCCAGGCATTCCGGAGCGGCCGAGCTCGTCAGCGCCCGGCGACGCTAGCGAAACGAGGGCATGGTCAGGCGTTTCGATGCGCGTCCACAGCACGAAGACACGCGCATCCCCCTGTTGGAGACCACGCTGGATCTCGCCAATCACGGTCGTCCCGCGATCCAAAAGCACCACGTTGTTGGTGGCGCCGCGGACGTCTTTAGGTAAGACGCACTTCACATAACCCGGTAAATTTGTGTCGACTGCCGTTTGCAAAATGCAGGGAATTATCGTTCCTTGGGTAATCACGAGATCAGGGTGCGGCAAAAGTGTGGCCCGGCTTGGCTCCTGTATATCTGGCTTCAATCGCCCCGTCAGATCGCCAGCGTCTGAAATCTCATGCGAGGTCGCGGGAGCATCCCTATGGTTGTCTTCGCTCCGCTGACCGTCGTTGGGCATTTGACCGCTGCCACTGTAGGCGAAAATTGGTGTTTCCTCCGGCGGCGGATCAGCTGGCGCCGGAGGCGGCGTGGATGGCGCAGGATCTCCTGCCTGCGCCGCCTGTACGGGTGCTGGAGCTTCGGGAGCAATCTCAATCGGCACGGGGCGGAATGGCTCGGCGTCGGCGACAATTGGAGGTTTTGGCTGAGTTGGCTCGTCTTGTGTGCTGGGACGACCGCCGAGCCAGATGAGCGATAGAGATGAGATGAGAACAAGAGCAGCGACGGCCAACTTCTGCAATCCCGAAACATGCCGGCGGGCCGGCTCCGAGACCATCGATCCTGAGGCATGGACATCATGTCCCGACTGTGGGCCGGTTTCATTCATCGGCCGGGCCTTTCAAAACGCGCCACACGTCGGGTGTCACTGTACCGGTCCCTGGCACTCGTCCCACAGGGTCATAAGCCCTGTTGAAAATGGACAAGACCGTATTGCCATCTCTCAGACGCCATTCCCGGGCGACTGCGGATACTTCAACATAGTCTCCTTTGACCGTGTAATTGGCAGCGGCTTCCTTGCCGTCGGGATTGATAATGTAGAGGGAGGGTATGCGGGAATTGCTTGCGAAGCCAAATACGGTGGTAAAGCCATTATCGAAAACTTCCAGCGGCGCCAGCGATCGATCGCCCTTTGCGACGTAGTGAAAATTGCTTTCGTCCGGACTGGTAGTTGCGGCGGGCCGATTCAACAAATCCTGAACTCTCTCGTCGCGCAGCACTTTCGCCCGGGCCTGACCAAGAATCGAGCGCCTTTCTGCGTCCTTTCTCTGAGCAGCAGCCTCATCAGCAGGATAGGTGAACTGCACACTGTAGTATAGGTCAGGTTGCTGCTCATCGAGTTTTGGCATCGCTCTCGTTGAAATACTGAAGACGTATCTCCGTGTACCGGACTCACTCTCGGCCAGCACGATGACCGGCTGCGGCGGGAGCATCCGGCTAGCCTTAAAAAAGAGATAGTTGGCGCGCGGGAGCGCAGCCAGGTCTTTGCTATTGGAAACGGCCACGGCTGCGACTGTCTCGTTGGCCGCGAATGTGACAACCAGCGTTGCCCCCACTGCGGTAGACAGGCGCACCACTTCGTCAGGACGGTAAGCCAGGTAGCGCATGCGCGCATCATGCTTGCCGGCAAGTGGTGTGTCTTCCGCGGACGCTTCCATCGTTAAGAAGAGTGAACAGACCAGCGCGAGAAACGCTCTTTTTGTCATGGCTGCACATAGCCCAGGTTCGATACGCTATCTTCCGAGCTTTGATAGGAAGTGACGAGTAGACCTCCCGGATTGGTGAGCCTCGATTGCCCAGGCAGACCCGTCAAGCGCTCGTAGCGGATGGTAGCTGTCCAGGTGGTCACTATCGGCATCTGCCCATCGACAACAAGCGTACGTTTGTAACGGATCTGTTGAACGTCCGGACTGATGTCGTTTGAAGAAATATGCCCGACCTCGAGCTTGCCGCGTTTGCCGACCGTGACTTGCGGCGAGGTGGGATTCGGATAGTTGAAGAAATCTTGATATTGCTGTCGCACAGCCGGCGCGCTGAAACTGGATACGAGGTCATAGGCGTATTGGGCTGTATCTGCTGTGTACCCCTCGCGCAGGCGTACATATTCCCACAGCGAAGCATTTATGACGGCTCGGTCTTGGGTTGCCGGCAGTCGAGAGACTGACACTTCGCTGTCGACGGTCCCATCCGGCCGGACCCAGAGGAACACAGGTACGAGCTTGGCCAACGGGACCATGGCAGCAATGGTAAATGCCTGGGCAACATTTCCTAGGACCGCCGCTGCGGCAAAGGCTATCAGGGCCTTTGACAGGCGCCGCGCAGACTTCGCTCGTGAAGTTTGAAACGCTTCCACCTTCTTATAGTGGGCGGCTAGCGTTTCTCTCTCCACCAGAAGGGCATGTTCAGGAACTTTCACTTTGGCTCTTCCGCGCATTCGACCTGAAGATCCTCAGGGGTGGTTTCCCATTGTCCCACGTTCAGTTGGAATGGGGCACCCGCGCATGTCGCAAGCCCATGGCTCGTCTTGCAGGCGGCCAAAGCGAGGATTGACAGAAGTAGGCAATATTTCATGTTTTTGGCACCGAGCTTGTCGATTGATTAACCACCCGCCGTTTTGGCAAAGTGGCGATTGAGGCTGTTAAGAGGTCGGTTCGCACCTCCCCAAGAGCCGCCGGCGATGCTGCTGGCGATCGTCGGAAGCGCGACGATCAGAGCGTCACCAGCTAGGAAAAGCATGTCGAGCTCGTAAAGCCCGATGATCTTGGCTGCTGTCGTGCCCGAGAATTTGATCATCAAAAGCATGGCTGCCAGCGAGACTGCTTCGGCAGCGATTACTATCGTTGCAACGATGTTGAGGAGGAGAAGCAGCAGCCCGTACGAGAGCAGTTGGCCGATCCATCTGGTGGCTATGTCTCGAGTGTGATCAAAAAGGTAGCCTACAAGGACCAGGGGGCCGATCGTCAAGAGCACCTTCGTCAGAATTCCAACGGCATCGTAGATCTCGAACGCTGTCCACAGCGCGCCGTAGAAAATCCATTGCGCTCCCTCGAAAGCAAGTATGTCCTGGCCGTTCATAGGCCCAATTTCGGAAGCAATCAGCTGAAAGACATACTGGCTTGAAGCAAACATGAGATCGAGCTTCTGGGGGATTCCGATAAAGGGCAAGTCGCTGCCACTGATGTCGTGAGCCAACCTCGGAATCGTGTCGTCGAAGAGCGCTTCAATGTACTGCTGATAGTTGGCCTGCCCTAAGATAAGGGCAACGACAATCGACACCATGATTACGCGCGAGATACCCCCGCGCGCATCGACTTGACCACGCATGACCAGACAGCCTTGGATTATTATCCAGAGCGTGACACACGCAACCAGAGGCGCACTGACCGCCTCTTGGATGTTTTCAAGCACTTTGTGCAGCCCGGACGTGAAGGCCCCATGAAAGATCGTGTGTATAGTCGTGAATGGCGCGGGAATTTTGAAATTCATGGCGTGAGCCTGATGTGTCCCTGATCAGCGCAGCTTAGCAGGATGAACTCTGTGTGGTTTACGGGAGGATGCTAAACATATTAGCGGTGTCCTGATGTTCGCGACGCTGCGTGGCGGCCTCCTCCACGGCGTGAAGGCTCCCTTGTGCAGTGGCCATTGTCAGCAGACTCGTGGCCTGGACATTTTGGATCATCGCATCGTGAATCTGCTTGAGGACCAGACCGTTGGTCACGGTGGCCTGCATAATATTTCCCGAGCGGGAAAGCTGACCAAGCGTGCCGGCGTTATCCTTAAGGCGCTTGTCCATCATGCCCAAAGTGTCGGCTGCAATAGCTGCGGCATTGGCGGCCCCGGCGATTTGTCCCTGTAACAGTTTCGCTTCTGAATCGGTGCCGTTGACTATCCGATTTGGGTCCTTCGCAATGTTACGGGCCATAATCGAAGCTGGCGCCCGAGCATCAAACATCTGCTCCTCCAGCTTATTGCTCGACGGGTAGTGATTTCCTTGGTTCAGTGAGCTTAGCAGTCCCGTGACAGCGAATGACGACGTTAGAATTGTCACCATTTCAATCGTGGTAGCGAGCGTCTCGATTGACCTCTCAAGGATCGCCGCATTGGAAAGCGCTGTTAAGGTCGCTTGTGTTTCTGTTACAGGGTCGCTGACGATAAATTGCGAACGGGCCTGTCCGTGAAGCAGAAGGGAAGCAGCAAGGGTCGTTACTGCAAGTTTGGCAAATTTCATGAATATTCCTCCGTCAGTCTTGAACTTCGTGGTACCGGGCCATGAACTTGTCGAGCCACCCACTTGGGGCGTCTCCGTGCTGGTTACGAAGCTGGTCGGCAAAGCGCACTGTGTTGGCCCGCCCCGAGAGTACGGCTACGTACTCGCGCATCTGCCCAAGATCGAATTCGCAAACAATACTCCCGCTATCGCGCTTGAGCAAAAACTTGCGGCTGCCGATTGCCATTCCCTGGCGGATTGCCTCGAACTCCTGCGCAGTGCACTTCAAGCCATCGACATACGCAGAGCGGTCCGCCGTCGGTGATGGGTAGAAAATTTTCGTCATACATTGCGCAACGAGACTAGCTCCGAGAGGCGATTCCAGAACGTGTTCAGGCTGCTGCGTTGCGAGTATCAACATGCCGTTGTTTTTGCGGACCGTGAGCAAGAACTTGTCGATAACGGCCGAGAATTGGGGGTTTAGTAGATAGAATCGAAATTCGTCGCAGCTCATGACGAACCGACGACCATCGACGATAGCGCCCACTCGATGCAGAAGGTATGCGGCGGCCGGTGCACAGACCTCCTCATATTCCAGGAGCTGCGTCATGTCGAAGCCCGTAATGGAGGCATCCAGCCTTACTTCGTCCACGTCGCCGTCAAAAGCCCATCCAAGCGCCCCCCCTCTACACCACCGCTGCAGCCGTGCTCCTGCGCCCTCGGAGGGGCTGTGCAATAGGAATTCGCGCAGGCCCGCAAGTGAGCGCATAGGGGGTTCGAACGAAAGCTGACGAACAATGCCGCGTTCCAGCCGACGGCTTTCCTCCGGCGAGATCGGACCACGGCCGTCACTCTCGATCAGGGCCATCAACCACTCGCGTAGAAAGTCTCGCGAGGCGGAGGTGTTGTCCAGTCCACGCAGAGGGGCCAAGCCGCTCGGAGCGCCTCTGCGCAACGCAAGATATGTCCCTCCCGTGGCTCGCACCAGCAGTTCACCACCCCGATCCTTGTCGAAGAAGACGATCGCACCATTGCGATCGACCAGGCTTTGCTCAAGCATCGCGAGGACAAAGGTCATCAGCGTCGTCTTGCCTTTGCCAACGGGCCCGAATATTGCCGTCATGCCGACGTCATTCTCATGGGGGATGTAGTCGAAAGAAGTTCCACCGTTTGTGCGAAAGCGCGCAACAGCATTGCCCCAGTGGCCGGAACTGGAACCGCTTGGGAAGTTCTCAAATGAGACGAGCCCGGCAAAATTGTGTGAGGTGATCGCCCCCGGGCGCGTGCGCCACCTGTTGTTCCCCGGAAGTTGGGACCAATATGCGGCCTCCATGCCGATGCCCTCTTGGACGATAACGGCGCCCGCGTCGGCCAGCCGTGCGCGGGCACTTGCTGCGCGATCTGCAAGGGTATTGAGGCTGTCGGCATAGACGCACAGGCTCAGATGATGCGAACCCATCACGAATTCGTTGCTTGCCAGTGCGTCCTCTGCCTCGGCAAGTTCATTGATCTGGGTGAGGGCCTTGTCGCCGGCACTCGTCATCTGGCTGGACTTAAGGCTTAGTTTGGCATGAGCTTGTGGGCGAGTGAGGAAGGAAAAGCTCTGGCTCAGGACAAGCGGGAAGTTGGCGGACAGCAAGGAATTTAGCATGCCCGGCCGCGTCGTCGCCGGATATTCACGGAACGAAAACAATGATCCGACGGAGCTATCCCCGGGCCTTCGAATCTCAAGCGCCCGCTTCCCGCAGATGACCTGGTCAGTGTAGATCGAGGCGCCAAGTGAGCCGGTAACCATCGGAACCGGAAGAAACCGGCAAGTCATCATGAGCCGAAGCGCCTCGCCGATTTCCGTGAAGAGCACGTTGCCTTTCTCACGAATACCCAACCGGCGCAGACCGTAACCGCCGAGTGCGCCAGCAATGATGTGCCAGAGGTCTTCCAGGCTCCGCATTTGGGTGGCTAGATCGTGCTCATTCCGTCTGCGGGACTTGGCAATCCGCAAGCCGATCTTGCCGATTGCGGTGCGGGGGGACACGATCAAAGTGAGGAAGTGATCGTTGCGAAAGAGCTTTCCCGACAGCACACGACGCTCGTAGGCCTCGCTCAGACTGCCAGCGAATGCACTTTGAAACCGGCGCGGCGCCGGCGCCGGCACATCGTTGTGTCTCACAAGATGAGCGTATATCGAGACATTGTCATCGGCGATGTTGCGCAAGAGAGTGTTGAACGCGCGGCAGCGCGAGTTGCGCATCTCAGCGTCTTCCAAATCAAAGGGCACACCGTTCACATGTGCCATGGCCATGATCGATCCGTCTTCCAGAAGGACAACCTGATCGCTTACGTGACCAACATACGGAAGGTAGATCTCGCCAGACCTCTCGGTCCGGCCGCTGGCGCCGAACATTACACCATTCCTCTTCCGCGTTTCGGCACTCTGATCGGATTGGCGCTGACGCTTGCGCCTCCCCAGACCGGCCCGTCCACGCTTCTGCCGGCCGTCTGCAAATAGAGCAGCACGACGCTTGCCGCGTTATAGTCACGCTCAACAACCAGCCGTGCTCCGAACCAGAGTGGCGCGAGAACGATTTCGTAGAGCGGGTTCTGAAGGATAATGATAACAAGCCCAGCCAACATCATGAGCAATCCGGCCAGCGTCAGCGGCACCCCCAGAAACAGTGCGGGGCGCGTCGCCGCCACATAGAGGGTGCTCACTTCCAACCGGTCGCTCATCAGCCACCGCCTATGAGCGCCTTGCCCAGGAAGCTGGCCCCGAACATGATGACGATCCCTCCAACGACACCCGCAACCAGGCCAAGTGAAGCACGACCGAACATCCAAGAGATACCGATGGCTACGAGCCCGAGCACGGCCAGTGATTGTCCAAAGGGGCCAAGTATGAACGTGCAGATATTCTGGACCATCTTGGCAGGATCCGTCCCTCCGGTCACCTGAGCCGCGGCTGGCCCGCTGTAGAAGACCGTCCACGCCGCGCCTGCAGCAGCGGCCGGTACATATTCAGCCGCCATGCGCAGCATGGAAAAAGGCGAAGGAACACGCGTTTTAAGCGCACGAAGTATCTTGAGTGGCGTCATCATTGCATCTCCATGTTTCAATCGAATACGAGTTTGTTCGGGTTCGCGGGTTCCCGTGCTTTCGCAGCCTGGCTGCCTGTCGGATCGGAGGGATCGGCCCCGGAGCGGTCTGGCTGATACGAGCCCCAGATGTCCCAAGAATCTTGGTTGGGCTGCTTCTTTCTATTGGCCTGTTGGTTCTGCTGGAGCAGAGGCGGCACGGCTTTCCGACCGGGTGCCTCAAGGTGCGGCACATCTCGAGCAGTCGGCTCCAGCGTTCTCTCAAGGAGACTTGAGATGTCCTTTGCGGCCGACTCGACCTTGCGTACATAACCGTTGGCGAAGCCATGCGTGACGTCGCCCGTGTTATAGGCCGAGATGGCACGGCGAAGCGCCAGTTGCTGTGCCACAGCAGTGGTGCCGCCGGCATACCGGCTTTCAAGCAGGTGGGCGGCAGCCGAAAGCGAGGCGCAGGGCTCGAAAGCCCTTTCCGGCGTGAGATTGAGCATGGCAAAGTTCTTGCTGTTTATCTGCATCAATCCAACATCGACAGAATGTTGTGCTTCGAGGCGTTCCTTGATGCCCCGCGTGGCTTCCAGGTGGTCTATCCAGCGAAGCTGCTCACCTGTGGTGTTGTCATGAGCCACCAGCGTTTCAAAGCCACTTTCAATCTTGGCAATCGCGGCGAGGGTGGACGGCGCAACCCAGGGGGCGCATTTGCGCGACAGGCTGCGGAACTCACGCGGAGAAAGTGGCGCGGGCTCGGCTGGGAGTGACATGGATGTCATCAGGACGATGGCCAGCGGCCAAGCTGCAATAAACATTCCCTATCACCTACCTTTCCAAGCCGCCGGACGGGTTCTGGCCCTGTCCGGCACGCGCTTATCGGGGAGGTTTGTTACTGTGTGATGTTCAAGTTCAGCTTTTCGGTTTCAATTGAAGCAAAGACCGTGTTCGTATCAGCGTGGGTGAGCATCTTGCGCATGCGTGGGTGGCGCGGGCCCGATCAGCCAGCGACATCCGGAGCATCTTGGTACAAGGACTCCTGTACAGGATTGCTCGTCCCGGCCGTCCGTTGCTCCTGGAGTGTGGGCCGCGACTTTGGCGTCATGGATGGTACTTCTGTCAGCGCCAAGCCAAGGACAAAATGGGGAGCTTGGCGGGCTTGTTCAGGCTCGGGATCACCGTGGGGAATCGACTAAGGCGATAAAGCGGCCCAACTTTGCCGGTATGCTGCCGGTCCTTAAAGAGCAGCCATGCGCGGCCCTGCACACTCAGATCATTGCTTGAGACGCGAGCTCGTCCGTGAAGCTGGCTCGAAGGCGCAAATCCGCGGCGGCGAGGGTCAACTGGGAAGACGTGGCGGCGCAGCCCATCCTGGTGCGAGCCTCGTTCAGCTGTTCGGCCGCCGCCGCCAAAGGGTGGATCATGCACAGTCCCATCGGCAGATAACCGCACGTCATTGACGGAGTCCGACGGCGCAATGGACAAGCATAGTGACACGCTCAAGATGGAGGAGTTGCAGTAACTGAGAAATGTTAGCCCGGACGTTCACCGCAACCGGCGACCTGCCGGTCGCCGAACAGCATTTGAGGCCGCCGGCCACCTTGGACGAAGCCGGCTTGGCAGGAGACACACTATTTTGCACAAGGCCGCTGCAGCGAATCACGGTCTTCTTCCGCCGACCGCCTCTCCGATCAAGCCAAACGCCGCGCTGCTCAACCATGTCCGAGCTGGATCCACGAGCCGGAGGATATCGAGATGATCCAGGTCCGCAAACTCCAGGATGACCAGGATGCAACGGCATAGCAGGAAACTTGGCATCCATGAGGTCGAACTTGAGTGATATTGGCAGGCCTGCACCAACGGGGGAGCTCGAAGCGAAAAAGCGAAGGACCACACGGCAGGGTCATGTCGGCGCTTGGACCTGTCTGGTGGCCACGGGCTGCCTTGGTGCGGTCAATTCGCTGGGGATGAAAAGAACAGGACGAGCACGGCCTCACATTGGCCGCACGCAACGGCGAGTGGTATCAAGGGCAGCTGTTCTGGGTCGGTGCCCCAGGGTTGCTCGGCAACAGGTTTAGACATGGGGATTCAAGATTGAGGGTGTGCCGTTGAAACATGTTCTTGTCATTGACGATGATGCCGCAATGCGGCGCCTCATCGCCGAGTATCTCACGATGCATGCCCTGAAGGTAACCGCAGTCCACGATAGCAAGCAGTTTGACTATGTTCTTTCACGTGAGCCAGTCGATCTCGTGGTTGTCGACCTTAACCTAGGCCGGGAGGATGGACTTGCAATCGTCCGCAATCTGGCGACAAAATCGGATGTTCCTATCATAGTGATCAGCGGCGACCGGCTTGATGAGGCGGAAAAAGTGGTTG
>NZ_JAMYTF010000080.1:0-15696 GCF_040322295.1 Mesorhizobium sp. M0159 | reverse complement strand
ACCCCTGATCGATTAAAGCCTCACCGACGCTGCCAACAAAGCTCACGCCTCAAACCCCGCGCCCCTCCCGCGAGCGGGTTCGTTCTCTGGCGCGATCGAGGCGATGCGGACTTCGCCTACTCAGCAGCCGCCAGTGCGGGTCAAACGGCTTGGTTGGGTGGTTCTCTGCCGTCTGTCTCGTCGAGCGGGACGAGCAGGCATCGCCAGGAGCGGTCGTTGAAGCGATCGAGGCCGAGCGCCGGAGCCGACCCAAAATGGACATTTGGCCTCCCAAAGCCACTGCGTCACCAACCCGACTTTCCGAATATTCTACGGACAATCTCGTCCTCATTCGCATCAAAGCAGCGGCCGTGACTGAGAATCACCCGCCGCGGCTGCCACGACTGGAGTTTGCATATTACTGCCTGTGCTTTCCGCCGATTGAAGAGAATTGGCAGCCGCATGCCAAAGAAGGTCCGCCCGTGCGGGTGAGCCATCCGAGTCAGCTTGGCCATCGTGCGCCAAGGCTCATCGATCATGTCCAATTCGAGATTGATGATCGTGTCTGTAAGGATCAGCGTCTTTGAAGCTTGGTGGAAGAATATGAACTCTTTGAAGTAGCCACCGGGAAACAGTGTCTGATCCATGTCCCGCCGCCACTCCTCCGGAGGATCGGCCTCCAAATCTCGTGCGAACGTCACATCCGCGTGCCGTGCGCGTGCTCTTTGCCGGACTCTGGGCGATGCCCATGTTATTGCCTCAGGGAAAGCCTTCGACCACTCACCGATATGAGCGTAGTGAAACTGGTTGGGTGAAACGAGATGGCGAATTCTGCCCAAGTTCCGTAACTCTTTGGCCACCGTCAAAGCAAACTTAATGGGCGAATGAAGGAACAGATCGCCGTTCGATAGGCGCACCACCGTCATCCGAGTGGTGAATGGCAGCGGAAGTTTTGTTCCTGCTACCGTCAGATACTCAAACGGACCGTCAACGACACCAATATAGGGTCCCTGAGGTTTGTAGACGTTCACCGGCTCGTAAAGGGACGCACCCACAGCCCATTCCATTTCATCAGCTCGGCGCAAGGCGAAGATTATCTGGCTGTTGCACTGGCGATGCAATGCGTCTGACCTGAAGGTCCGCTCCCTATCCTTCTAGCGACGTTGCCGCCGTGCAGCGGCAATGACCGGTTTGGGTCACGAAGGGGACATAGTCGGGCGACTGGTCAGGTGATCCGTTTCAATCATCACCGATCCTCTATGCGCTCAATTCCGGACCTCGAGGAACGGAACTCGCCTTCAAGTGCTGCAATGCCGAGGTCCAAATGCACCGGTTTTGTCGAAACTAGTGACGGAAACGGTAGACGCGTGCCAGTTTGTTCGGCACCGTCATGAGTTCGTTCGCAGTGCTGAAGCCAGCATCCCGGGCCATGCCAATCCAAGTCGCGGCCGTCTCGGCATAGTCGGACGTTCGACTGTGGCTCTCGAAGGCGGCGAACTCCTCGTCGGAGATCGCTGCCCAATCCGGCCGCATATGATGAAATCGCTTCATCCATCCCTCGCGGTCCTCGCCCTCGAGGCACGTCGGCTCCCAGATCAAGAAAAGACCACCTGGTGGCAGCAGGCTGTGGATTTTGCGCATAAGGGCCACCTTATCCTGCGCAAGGAGGTGGTGCAGGGACTGGCCAATCCAAACCACGTCGAGCGGGCCCTTCCAGGAATCGATCGCCACGACGAAATCCCCGCAACGCAGTTCGACCGGACAGGTGAGAGGGGCAAGCGCTTCCTTCGCCACGTCGAGCGACGGTTGGGATATGTCGATGCCGATGTAGCGTGCGACGTTGTTGCCGGCCAGTGCGGCTGCCGAACCAGGAGCAGTGCCGCAGGCCAGATCGGCGAACACGAAGCCGTCGGAAGCCTCATCTAGCAGAACTTGGCGCAGCATTTCGTAGACCTCGCTGTGCGCCATGTAATTCGCCGCGACAACCTTCTGGTATGTTGCGAGACCTTTCGCGAATAATTCCTGGTCGGACTTCATGGCCCCGCCTCACGACGAACATTTCGCATGCCAGAAAAAGCGCTGCGCTCAGATCTTCGGACGTTATTCGATTGGCGCCGGGCATTGGCCCGGAGCCGCCACGATATTAGTTGCAGCTTAAGGACTGTCTTCCATTTGCCAAGGGCCGTCAATCTTTGCCGTCTGGCTTTGACGCGAGAAGGACGTCGCATCGGAGAGTGAGCAGTCCGAACGGCCAGGTAGTTTCGCATGGCTCAGGGACAAGCCGCGGCTGGACAAGGGCCGAAGAAACAGCATGGCAGCAGATACCTGAAGCCTGTGCATAGCCAGGGGGCGGCACTCGGGAGCCGCGGCACGGCGTCCGCGTTGTCGGCACCTCCAGACGGTCGAAGGTGCGATCCTCGGCTGGGCGGTGGCCAGTCGTTCGACGGAACGCTAAAATAGGTGAGCAGGAATACTATCGGCAGCTTGGCGGTATGAAGAAATCTTAAGAAATGCATCCCGCGACAAGTTTCTGGATGCGAAGCTAACGACAATCTTAAACTTGGTGCGTATAGAATCGCGCATTGTGAAAGCGTCGTTGAGGATGTCCATGAAATAACGCAAAGCTCAAAAGCGCAGCCCGTCGCAAGGTAATGCTAGCTGGATACGTTAATAACGAACCGTTGAAACATTTTGCAGCCACGATCGGATGCTCACTGGCGAGTTTAACGCACCAGTAAATTCGGTTGCACTCGAACCCCGAAGGAGGCGGCCGAATTTCGGCGTGGCTTTCATATCCCGGAACATAAATGGGAAGATTGCCACAGTTAATGACCCATGAATAGTATAAATGTCGCGATTGCGTGCAAACTTTGGGGTCTTAACGGTGAAATCATCAGGTACCGAGTAACTTGTTACAACACCATCTGAAACGATATTGTCACTTAACGACTTTCTGTAAATCCCGAATAACTTGCTTCAGGCTGGTGAAACTTTGGGTAGGGGTAGAAAATGACTCTGATCGATAGACACACTGAAGCTGCAGCGGGCAACCGATCCATTGTGATGAGGATCAAGTATGACCGCGAGGCCCATACGAAGCGGCCCTATTATGCCTATTCAGATCGTGCATCAGATCGACTGGGCGCAGGGGTCGGGGAGCCAAGAGCACGCAGTCTGGAATCCATAACCGGCATGCTTGATCGCATCGGCTGCGGCTATCTCGTGCTGAACCGCGAGAGGAAAGTGGTCGAATGGAACGCAGCCGCTCAAACCACTCTGGAGCGCCAGGGCGAAGTAGCCGATACGGCCAGCGGCCTTTCAGTGGCCTTGAGGCGGCTGATCGCGAATGTTCCGGCCCATTTCCTGCCGGGCTCACTATCATGGGTGGTGATCCGCAGCAGCGCCGACAGGCCGGTGATATTGAACGAGAACGGGTTTATCGCTCCTGACGAAACGAGCATTGTGGCGTTACTGGACCGCGAGAACAGGTCGGGGCCAAATCCTCAGACACTGCAAAAGATGTTTGGCTTGACGGGCGCGGAAACGCACCTCGCGTTGCGCTTGGCTCAGGGCGATGCGCCTTTGGAGATCGCCCGCAGTTGGCGCCTCAGCCGCACCACGATCCGCTCCCAGCTTGCCTCGCTATTCGCCAAGACCGAAACCAAACGTCAGGCGGAACTGGTGGCTCTTCTTGGGCGCATCTCAGTCTTGCCATAAGGGCCGTCGTTTGGATCCATCCCAGCAAACAGCCAATCCCGAAACGCTTTGACTTTCCGCTGGGCAATGGCGCGGGGCGGGTAGAAGATGAAGTATTTTGACGAGGCCTCGAGGGCGAGTTCAAAGGGACGTACAAGTGTGCCGGCGGCAAGGTCAGCCCCGACCAGCATGGTTCGACCCGAAACGACGCCCTCACCTCGAACGGCGGCCTCGACGGCGAAGGTTGCGGAGTCGAACGTCACGCCACAACAATGCCGGCATTCGATAGCCAAGTCGCCCAAGTGATCGGGAACTCGTCGTGATGAGCGTATGGTATCTGAGATCCTCATGGGCGTTCAAGCCTCCAAGGGCTACGCCAGCGGCGCACGTGATTTCTTCTGCGAATGCTGGTGCCAAGGTCGCGACGTGCAGGCCGCCTGATTGCGGCCCGTACGTCATGCGTCGGCCGTCGGGCTTCTCAACAAGCTTCATGCCGTACAATCGGCAGGCATCGGTTAGCGAAATATCATAGCGCGCGATGACGCCCCCGGCGCCAGGCGGCTCCGGTCTAATTGACAATATGTGCAAGTTGGTGGTTCCCTTTTTGAAGTTGCCGCGGTTGGATCCGCGGTGGTTTTGAAGACAGCGGGTTAAGCCGCCCTCGCCGCGATCTTCGCTGCAATCCAGTCGGAGAGCTCTGAGTGAACAAAGGCGACGCGGCGGTCGCCGAGTGAGACCGCAACCGGAAACCGGCCTTCGGCGCGATATCTGTTGACCATCGTTCGACTCATGCTCGTCATCTTCGCGGCGTCAATTCAAGGACACAAGTGTAGGCGAGTTATCGTTCATGGTTCCTCCTCGCAGCCCGACAGATTCGGACGCGGTTCAACTGCTGATTTGAAAGAGCTGGGAGGTTTCGTCATCGTCCACATGGGAGCGGCGGGATGCTGGTCTGGCCATCCTGCAGGCGACCAACGGGCCGCACGTCAGCACTAGGTTGCTGCTACGGGTGACATAAGATTCAGTGGCTAAATGAGCAGTTTGGCATGCTATAATGCGGAGCTGGCACAATATGCTGCCCAATCCGCCATCATCTTGCGCCGCTTATCCTAGGCGTCGCCTCGCCGGTAGGCGCTCGGCTGCGGTGCCAGTAGCGTGCGCAAGTTGCTGCCTCGGCAACTTCGGTCTGATAGTCCGTTTCCTCACACACCCAATCTCGCAACGCGCTGCGCATTCCATGAACTGTGAAGTCGCCGCCGCCTGCCGTTTTCAATGCTTGGCGAGAGTCATGTCGCTAAGCGGCGAGCGCGGACGCTGGCCGGAAATACAAAATCGGAAATGTGTTTGTTCTTCATGTCGCGCAGTATTTCGACGGCACGATCTGATAATGGCACGCGGTGCGCCTTACCTGACTTCCTGCGGGCCGCAGGAAGCGACCATAGCTTCCGTCCAGATCGATTTCCGACCAGACCGCCCCTCTCGCCTCTCCACTTCGCGCAGACGTAAGGATGGTGAATTCCAGCGCCCTCGCCCCGTCTCGCCTCTTCGGCAAATAATGTGATAAGACAAGCGCGTCGCGACTGAACGGATTCATGCGACGCGCGCACTTTTGGGCGACATATACTAATGTCCGGTTGCCGCAGCCTTTTGCCGACGAGACCTGACCGCCTCCAGCAGTTCGCGCTCGCTGGTGTGAGCATTTCGAAAAATGGCCACAACCATCACCGCCAAGATTTCGGTGTCCGGGTCCAAAGGGTCGAAATTCTCATCCGAGCAGACCTGATCGAACACGCGTTCGCAAATAGCCAGATCGTGAGGGCTCAGGCAGGTGGGATTGAAACGCCGACGCAGCATCTGTGCAAACCTTTCAGGCCCGCCCCCATGCTTTGCGGCGGGCTTTTTGCTGATGAACCGGAGACGCGATGGGATGCTTAAGCGATAATATCGCTCACAGTGTATTGGAATCAGTTTACCTGCTGCCTAATGCTTTCTCTGTTAATAGTTCCAAACTCAGCGCGTACTTCCGGACGTGAAGTCCGCGCCGAAATTCCGCCGCTTCTTTAGGAGTTCGTGTACATCCGAGTTTGCTGGCGGTGATTTTCAAACTCGCCAGCGAGCATCCGATCTTTACCGCAATAACTTTCAACGGCCCGTTGTCACGGTATCCATCAAGAATTATCTTGCGACGAGCTTCGCTGTTTAGCTTTGTGCTCATTTCGGTGACATCCTCAACTACTATTTCACGGTGCTAGATTCTATACGCATCAGGTTGAAGAGTGTCGTTATCTTCGCATCCAGAAACTTATCTCGGAATGCATTTCTTACTGTAATCCAGCGTGATCGCCGTTTCGGTCGACTCGAGTTCCGCCAGCCTTGCCAGATGCCTGAAATACACCACATGATTGAGAGGGGCATGGGCATACCCGATTCGGATATGGCACCACGCGATGGACACTAAGAGGCAAGACGAGGCTCCTGCGAGGCAGCCGCGGGACCGTGATCGACGTCGTTGGTCGCGCGAAGGTCAACCCCGCAATGAGGCCGCTCCATCACTCGCGCCGGCGCTCGAACCTCTGCCCTTTTCAACGCTCGAACTGGCGCCAGGGGATCAATTCGCCGCTTGGCAAGCGCAAATGGCGCCGCTTGTCGAGGTCAGGTTGCCGGATGACAAATCGCTGAACGATGGTTTTCCCGCCGACCACACAGCCTGGAATCTCGGTGGCATGCTGATTGTTCAACAGCGCGCGCCGGCACATAGCTACTTGCGTTCCGCCGCGAAGCTCCGATCCAGTTCGATCGATCACTGGTATATCGTCTTGCCACGAACTGGCCGGTCGTGGACGGAGGTCGATCGCCGCGTTGCAGAAAACCAGCCGGGCAAGTTGGAGATCAGATCGCTTGGCTACCCGTTTCGCGGGAGGGTAACGGACTCGGAAAGCCTCTTTCTCTATCTGCCGCGTGATTTGTTCTCTGATGCGGCGTCAACCCTCGACGCAAAGAACAATTCAATTATGTCCGGCAACTTTGCCAACCTCTTTGTCGACTACGTCAACAGCATCGAAGCAAGACTGCGCAGTCTCACGGCTGAAGATCTGCCCCGCATCGTACACGCAACACGCAGCATGATCATTGCCTGCCTCGCGCCTCCGGCGGAACATGCCGCGGCCGCCGAACAATTGGCGAGTGTCGCGCTGATGGAGCGAGCGCGTCGATACGTCCAAAACAATCTGGATGCGGCTCATCTGGCACCGGATTCAATGTGCCGGGCGCTCGGCGTATCGCGCTCTCGTCTCTATCAATTGTTCGAACCGAGCGGTGGTGTTCTCCATTACATACAAAGTCGCCGACTTCTGGCAGCCCATGTTGCGCTTAGCGATCCGGCGGACAGCCGGCGAATTGTCGATATTGCTGAGGCCTTCGGGTTTAGTTCAGCGGCTAATTTCAGCCGAGCATTCAGCAAGGAATTCGGTTACAGCCCCCGCGAAGGCCGCAGTACTGTGGTGTTACCGCGCCCCGCCCACTCTGTTTCGCTTGCTGAACACGAGAAGGCGTCTTCCTTTGAAGGTTGGCTCAAAGCGCTCGGAAGCTGAGTACAAGATCGGCGGTGGTTGAGATGGGGCGGGCTCAAAACAGGGGAAGACCACGCCGCCTCATGGACCAGAATATTTCGTGTCGCGTCCACCACGCCATCAATCATATAGCCAATTCGCAACAATTCCCGATTTAATAACCAACTGCGATTGTTCATCGTTGTCGCTGCCAATCACAGCGGAGCACACATTGCAACTACGCCGCATGCGGCACTTGTTAAGACTGCGCATTGAAAAATTTGCCAAGCTTGCCAGTTATGCTATTTCTGGAATGGGGGACGTGGATTCGCACCGCCTATGGAGGTGGCTCTTGCACCCAGAGGCATCAGGCGTCGGCAAGGGGAGTGAGGGGCCTTCCTCAAGCGATGTTCTACGTCCCGGCGAAGCGCTTCTCGCTGACCTTTTGGCGAACACGGCCGAACTTTTGTCGTTCTATGACCGCGACTTCTGTCTGACCCACTACGCAACCAAGCTCAAAGGCGTGTACGGAGGCGCGGTGGCGCCGGGTGCCTCCGTTTGGGAGATCTACCCGAGCTTCCTCGATGCGAGATATCGCGACGAATTTCTTCGTGTGTTCCACGGCGGCCCGCCGGCAAGCATCGATTTGCCGCGATCATCGGGCGAAGCGCCGCGCTCCGCTTTCGTTTTCTCCACTGCAAATGGTGTGGGAATCATCGAATCAAGGGAGCGCGGTGGGCGGAGCGTAGCGGAGGAGCAAGAGCATGTAATTCTGCTCCATCAGGCGACGCACGATGTGTTGACCGGACTGCAGAATCGGCGGCGATTCGGCGAGCGGCTGCAGCAAGCACTGGCGGCCCTCGGCGAACCAAAGCCGAAAGCCGCCCTGCTGCAGATCGACCTTGACGATTTCAAAGCGGTCAACGACACGCTCGGTCATGGAGCAGGCGATACGCTTCTTCAGCTCGCGGCGGGTCGTATCCGCGGCGCGCTGCAGGACGGCGAATCCGCGTACCGGTATGCCGGCGATGAGTTCGCTGTCATCCAATTGGGAAAGGAGCAGCCAGCAGAAGCTGAGCGCCTCGCCGGATCGCTGGTCGACGCGTTCAAGAACCCGTTCGTCATCAACGGCATTCCCGTCTTCGTCGGCTCGAGTATCGGAATTGCTTTCGGGCCGGAGCACGGGACCGATGGCGAACAGTTGATGAAAGCCGCTGACATTGCCCTTTACGCGGCCAAGACAGATGGACGCGGCTGCGCTCGAACATTCAACCGTTCGATGCTGCTCTTGCTTGAGCAACGCGAGAATCTGAGGCGCAGCCTTCGAACCGCGCTGGAGCGGGGCGAGCTTTATCTGGAGTATCAGCCGCTCATTCGGCCTCCCTCGTCGGTGATCGGTTTCGAAGCGCTGCTGCGGTGGCGGCACCCTGAGGTCGGAATCATTCCACCTAACGTGTTCATACCGATCGCCGAAGCCGACGGTCTGATGGACGAGATTGGACGATGGGTGCTCGAGCAAGCCTGTCGCCAGGCGTTGACGTGGCCTTCCTCGCTGACAGTCGCAGTGAACCTGTCACCAGCTCAGTTCCTTAGCGGTTCGCTGACGGACACCGTCGCCCAGATCATCGACGCAGTTGGAATCGAGGCCGACAGACTTGAACTTGAGATAACGGAGACGGTCCTACTTGAGAAGACGATCGACAATATCGATACGTTGAATACCCTGAACGTCCTGGGAATACGAATTTCGCTCGACGATTTTGGAACATACTACTCATCGTTAAGCTATCTTAAGAACTTTCCCTTCGATACTTTGAAGATCGATCAGTACTTTATTGCGGACCTGGAGACCGACCTCAAAAGCCAAACGATCGTGCGATCCATCATGAATCTGGCGCACGGCCTAGGGATAAATGTCACTGCGGAGGGAGTCGAAACATCGGCACAGGCACGGTGGCTGATCAAGGAACATTGCGATTGCCTGCAAGGTAATTACCTAGGACGGCCGCTCGGAGCCGAGGCGATCAGCGATTTCATCAAGCGGTCCCCGCCGAGGGTGGTACGAGCGATGGAGGAATCAAATCGGGCGCTCTAACGCCTTGAACCCTTTGTTAACGATGAAGTGGAGATTTGTAGAACGATCGAGGCGGATACCGCGCAATCCTTCTAGTCAGTGCCAGACTGACTGACCACGGGCGGTGAAATTTTTCGTCGCGGAGGCCATCACCCCGCGGGGGTTCAATACTGATGGAACAAGTGAGGATGCCGATGGGACCTGTTCATCATGACCTGGCTGGCGGCGGACCGACCTTTGAACCCATGATCCAGATCGACATGGAAATCAAAGCTTTTGTCTCCGCTTGGAGACACTGCGATTATGTCTCGACATACATGGCCCGGATGATCAGTCAGAACAGGTCTGACTCGGTCCGGCATTCAAATCTCTTTTCCTCCGCCTTCAACGAATTGCTGGAAGTCGCCTTTCGCACGCGCCATGCCGACGGCGAACTGGCATGCAGGGTGTCTCGCCATGGCGCGACGGATAGGATCGAGTTGACATTTCCTTGCGTGCCGGAGGAGCGCCAATTCTACGAAGAAGCCGTGTCGCAACTTGCAGGAATAGAGGCCAGAGAGCGATACCTCAATTCGGTGTCTGGGGATCTCGCGCCGAGCCGCGAGGTCATACTCCTGGAACTGGCTGTCGACTACAACGCGACACTCTGGATCGAGGAAGCCGACGGCGATGCAATCAAGCTTGTCGTGGATCTTCCGCTCGAGGGCTTGCAAAATTGAGCCCTTACGACCTTCTCCCGCGCTTTAAGGCGCAATACGACGCGAACAACCAGGAGTTCTCCATATCGGGAGTGGTCCGGCCTCAGGCAATCGATGAGCTTGGGCCTAGCATGGCATTACTTCGCGATGCGATCGGCCGTGTGCGCGGCGTTCTCTACGTCAATGTCAGGCGCCTGACGCAGATGAACAACGCTGCGTTTCACACCTTTTCGAGGATCATCATCGACGCTTGTCGCGCTCGACCCGATCTCAAATTCGTCGTCATCACGTCAAGCGTCGTCGGATGGACCTCGCGAAAATTCGGTCGCCTGAGCGGAATTGAACCGAACATCACCGTCGAGGAGTATGACACCGAATTCTATCCGGGGCAGGGCTTCCTTGAGGAAGGCGGGTTCGTACCGATCCTGCGTACTCAGACAAAGATGACATGGCGCCACGAGCGCGCAATCTTGCCGCGACACGGGATGAGGCCCGGGATCGTCATGGCCGACATCTGTTGCGGGATCGGCGATTTCGCTGTGCTCGCGCAGAAGGAGTTCCAGCCATCGCGGATCGTCGCCCTCGACCACTCCAGATCAAGCCTGAACTATGCTCGACGAGTGATGCGGGAGTTCGACATCCGGGGCATCGAATATACGTATGGCGATGCGTCGGAGATGCTGCTCGACGAAGCGCAATTCGACTTGGTCACCTGCCGACATTCCCTGCAAATCTTCAATCGACCTGAACTCATCCTCAAGGAGCTCTACCGCATATGCAAGCCAGGCGGTCGGGTCTATATCACCAACGAAAAGAATTCGCATTGCCTCGGCGAGCCGCGCGCCGAAAGCATTCGCTGGACCTACGACGAGGTGGCGAAGCTGTTCGGGCATTTCGAGATGGACGTCGAGCTTGGGCCCAAGAGTCGGCGATACCTGGTGGAAGCCGGATTCGAAGACATCCTTGTGGAGACCTTCATGGTCACTAACCTGGACGGCGATCCGCAGGACTTCGCCGACGTCATTGCAGCCTGGGCGGATGTCTATGCCGGGGAGATGGCGACCAGACGCGGTGACGGACCGGAGTTCGTCGCACGGTTCCGGCAGGGCTTCGAGGATCACATTTTCGCTGCACTACACCCCAAGGGTTATGCGGGTTGGCCGATCTGGGTCGCATCGGGGCGACGGCCACAATGAAAGCCGATAACGAGCCTACACCGCGCTTCGGCCTGCGCTCCTTTCGAGCGAAATTCGTATTGGTCGTTGGCGGCGCCGTACTGTTCGACCTCCTGCTGAGCGGTGGTCTGGCGCTTTGGAACGTTCAAAAACTGTCGCGCGACGCCACATCGGAAGTCGGTGAGGGCCTGACGAACGCAAACCAGGAATACATTCGTTCCTATGCCGAGTCGACGGCGTTGAGCGTTGACCTGCTGCTCGATCGGGTTCACGGGGACGTCAAGGCGCTAGCTGGCGTGCTGCAGGCCCAGATCGACGATCCGAGGAGGCAGCAACAGGTCGGAGCCACGCTTTCGCATGAGGCGCCCGGCTCCGTGAAGGTTGTCTACAACGCGCAGGGCGATTGGGCGCAGAATCTGCCGGGCGCGCCTTCCGTGGTAAGCGTCTGGGGCTACCTGCTGGGCGCCGACCACAGTCCGCTGCCGAGCGTTCAGCAGGAAATAGAAGACAGTACCGTGATCGATCTCGTCGCGCCGACTCTCATGGCCAGCGGGTCCTCCAAACTGCAGATGTACTATATTGGTCCAAAAGAACGGCCGATCTTCCGGACGGTACCGTATACGGATCAGGCACAGACCTTCGACCGACTCTATCCAGGCCACAACAAGGCGGAATTCTGGGAGTTCTTCTTTCCGGGAATCTATGGTTCATGGCAGCAATGGGCCAGGGATCCAGCCTCACGTCCGGTCCCTGACGATATTACCCAGACAGCGCCTTACACCGATGCAATCACGGGAAAGCTGATCGTCAGCTTTTTCCACCCGCTATGGACGCGCGATCGCACCGGTATCGCCGGTACGGCGGGAGCAGACATCACTCTCGATCAGCTCGCGAAAGTCGTCGAAAGGGTGCAGATCGCTGAAACCGGGTTCGGCTTCCTCACGATGTCGACTGGCAACGTGGTGGCGATCAATCCGTCGGGCCAGGCGATCATCGGCCTGACTTCATCGAGCGATGCGGGCACGCAGGGCGTCACCGGCTTGGAAAGGTCTCTGCGGGGAAGTACGCAGCCGGCTATCGCGTCACTACCTCTAGACCAGAACAATGACGGTGCCATTCAGCATATCATGCTCGACAACAAGGGCGAACACGTTCCCTATATTGTTGTCCTCAAAAGATTGAAGCCGACCAATCTGTGGAGTTCGGGACCAATCAAGTCCGAAACGATGTCGGTCGGGATCGTCGTTCCCGAACGGGAGATCTATGCATCCCTGTTCGCCGCGCAGGAGAGTATTTCTCGCGCAACCAATCGTATCCTGCTGTTTCAGATCGCGGCGATCGCCGTTTCGCTTCTGATTGTTTTTGCGGCCGTGCTCGGAATTTCGAAGCGGATCACCGCGGGCCTCAGGGCGCTTGCCAGCGCCGCCCAGCGGCTCCAGTCCAAAGATTATTCAGTCCGCGTGAACATTCCGACGCGCGACGAGGTTGGAGCGGCAGGAATCGCTTTCAACCGGATGGCCGAGCAGATCAGCTTTCACACTGAAAACCTTGAGCAACTCGTCGACGAACGAACCAGGGAACTCGGGGACGCCAATCAGGAGATTTCCGCACTCAACGAAAAGCTGCAGGACGAGAACGTCCGCCTTGGCGCCGAACTCGCGGTCGCCAGGCAGATACAGATGATGGTCCTGCCGAAACAATTCGAACTCGAAGCGATTCCGGGGCTGGAGATCGCGGCCTACATGCGGCCGGCCGACGAGGTCGGCGGCGACTATTATGACGTCCTGCAGAACGGGTCACGGGTCAAGATCGGCATCGGCGACGTGACCGGTCATGGTCTCGAGAGCGGCGTGCTGATGCTGATGGTGCAATCCGTTGCACGCGCGCTGCAGGAGACCAACGAGGGGGATCCGCACCAGTTTCTGGATCGGCTGAACAGAGCGATCTACAAGAACATCGAGCGGACGAACACCGGCAAGCATCTCTCGCTGGCCTTCCTTGACTTCGAGGATGAGCGGGTAACGCTATCCGGCCAGCATGAGGACGTTCTCGTCGTGCGTGCGGACGGGGACGTCGAACGTATCGACACGATGGATCTCGGTCTGCCGGTTGGCCTGGAAAATGACATCTCGAGGTTCATTGCCACGCGCGACATCCTGTTCGGCAGTGGCGACGTGATCGTGCTGCACACCGACGGTGTGACCGAGGCGGAAGACCAAGACAGAAGGCTGTTCGGGTTCGAGCGCCTCTGCCAGAGCGCACGAAAACGTCAAGGCGGGAGCGCCGAGGAAATCAAAACCGGGATCATCGAGGATCTCATGGCCCATATCGGGATCCAGAAGATCCACGACGACATCACCCTCGTGATCATAAGGCACACATAGCCATGACAACGCTGTTCGGGACCCCTGACGTTGCAATCGGGATGAAGGAGAGTGTCAGTCGCGTGCGGCTGTTCGACGGACCTCTCGACTTGAGTTGGCGTCATTGTGCCACGACCTCGGACTTCATCGCCGATCTTTTCGCATTGCGCTTCCGGTCGTCCCGCAATGACTACATGGAAGTGCGGCACAGCATTGGATATCTGGTCAACGAACTCATCGAAAATGCCGTCAAGTTTCGCGCACCGGGTGAGATCTTGATCGAGGCGTCGATGGATTCGGAAAGCTTCAAGCTCAAGGTGTCGAATGACGTCGATGGTGAAGATGCGTCCGAGTTCCAAAGTCTCCTGGAGGACATCACGGTTGGCGACCCCATGGACCTGCTGATACAGCGAATTGAAGCCAATGCCGCGAACCCCGACGTAGGAGGCTCCGGACTTGGATTGCTGACGTTGATGAGCGACTACGGCGCGCGCCTGGCTTGGATATTCAGCGCCGCCGACGAAAGCGATCGGATTTGCCTGGAGACATATGCCTCCATTCCGATCTCTCAAATTCACAATTAGAGGAAACGAAGCCAGGCTATGGAAATCAGGACAGACGACTACCGCGTGTGGATTGAAGGAAGCGAAATTTTCTTCGACGGTGCAATGCGGCTTGCCAGTTCCGACGCCGGTGCGCCTATCACGGCGTTGGCGACCAGTGTGCTTGCCTCGAATCCCGCTTCCATTACGCTCAATCTGAAGGACCTTCACTTTCTCAACTCTTCCGGCATCAACCTGCTGGCGAAATTTACCATCGAGGTGCGCAAGCATCCCGATGTTCGACTCGTCGTGCGTGGAGCGCCCGACATACCCTGGCAATCGAAATCATTGCCGAATCTGAAGAAGCTGCATCCCGCTCTGGTGCTTTTGATGGACTAACCAGGTCGCTCGAAATTAGCCAAAGGACTGCGTGGTGCAAGACCGCCGCAACGAGCGAGATATGTACGCCAGGACAAGTATGTGGATGCGAAGCTAACGACAATCCGGCCTGGTGCGCAGATGCTCGCAATGGCTCGGCGGGGGCTCGGCACAGGCGGCAGGCGTCCAGGTTGGGGGGATGTCGGGCTCCCTGTGCCGATCAGCCGCCGCTGCGCGATCAAAGGTGGCGTCATTGAGTAAGCGTGCCAAGGTGAACGGCGGCCGGCTGGAGTTCATTCCGCCGCAGATCCCGACTCGGGTCAAGGAGCCGCCCGAAGATGAGGGATGGCTTCACGAGGTCAATCTTGACGGCTACCGAACGCAGATCATCATCGATAAAGGCGGCGTGCGTCTTTACAGCAAGAACGGCCGTGACTGGACCACGAAATACTGGCCCATCGCGCTGGCTGCCGAGCTGCCATGCCGGGCTGCCATTATCGACGGCGAGGTCATTGTTCCAGGCGAGCAGGGCGCTCCCCATTGCCCTGCGCTGGAAGCCGCGATCTGGCACGAACCGAGCCGGCTGGTGTTCGTCGCGTTCGATATCCTTCATCTCGACGGTCGCAATCTAGCCTCCTTGCCCCTGCTGCAGCGCAAGCAGGCGCTGTGGCAACTGGTTGAGCACGGCCTCGGCAAGATCCAGTACAGCGAGCATTTCGAGAGCAGTGCGCTAGACTAGCGATCTTTCGGGCCATCGAGAAGGTGGGGCTCGAGAGCATCATCTCAAAGCGCGCCGACAGCGGCTACAGAAGCGGACCGTCGAACACATGGCTGAAGGCCAAATACTTCGAGGGAGCCGATTTCTGAGCATCGACGACCGCTTCTGGCACATAAGGATCGAGCGCGCATGTTCATCGCTCAATCTGCGATGCAGCGGCGGGGCTTCGTAGAGCCTACGTGCGTAGGTCTGCACCCTCGCGCGGGAGACGAGAGGGAAGTGTTGCTGCTTCCCGGTTTATCGGCAACTCTGTCCGCTGCCGGGCAGAACGATGGGAGGCGAAGCTTGCCGGCTTGATATTTGCGACGAATGAGGTTTGTTGGAGAATAATCAATCATTTGCCGAATAGACAGACTATCCGTTTTCAAAGCGCCCTTTACACAAGAGGAAATTCGATGACCGTTTCTCCAGACCCAAGCGACCAGGCTGATCTCGTATCAATCACCGCCGACATCGTTTCCGCCT
>NZ_JAMYTF010000079.1:0-15920 GCF_040322295.1 Mesorhizobium sp. M0159 | reverse complement strand
ATTCCTCCCGAATGCTGTCGTCCAAATCAAGCCCGCCGCACCTCCTCCCGCGGCGGGCTTTTTCGTTGTGCGAGCGGCGGCTTCTCGCAGCCCGATTGCAGGAAACGAACGCGGAGGTCCGTCAGTCGGGCAGGTTGAACCGTTCGATGGTGACGGTACGCTCGACATCCACCGTAATCTCCAGCACTTCGTTCCATGCCTCCCCTCCACCAAGCTCGGAAAGGGCGAGAAGGAAGAGCCTGCGCTGGAGATCGAGGCTCATCAGGCCAGGGGCGGTGTTGAAGGCGACGAGCCCGACATGCAGCTCCTCGCGGCGATAGAGGCCGCGAAAGTCGGTCGTGTTGTGCGTGACGAGCACATAGCCGTCATCGACCGCGCGCCGGGTCACCATATGGTCCTTGGCGCCGGCGAGGCCCAGCCAGCGCACATGGCTCGACTCGGGGAAACCCCGTTCGCGCGCCAGTTTCGCAAGCTCTGGGCTCAGGCATTCGTCGATCAGGAATTTCACGAAACGGCCGGCAGATCGTCGAGACGGATTGTGCGTTTCGATTTCGCCGCCGTGCTGCGCCACGCCGGCTTGACCGGCGGACGGCCACGCCGCGGGTAGGCGAGCGCATAGTCGGCCGCGAGCCTGATCCGGTCGAGAGTCAGTTGCGGATAGGCGGCACGGATCGCGTCGGCCGTGTCGCCGTTGGCGAGCATGTCGGCAACGTCATGAACAAGCACGCGTGTTCCCACAAAGGCCGGCTGACCGCTAAGTACCGCTGGATCGCGCGCCACCATCGCCTTTGCTTTCCTCAGCCGGCTGAGGCCGGCCCTTACCCCGGCGGTGATCGGCTTCAGGTCGACCTTAAGGGGATCGTCCGCGACCACGGGCGTAGCATCATCGGCAATGGCGTGCTCGACGATCCGCCGCCGCGCGGCCGGCGTCAGCGTCTCCGCCGTCAGCCAGGCGAGGCGTAGGCCGACGAGACCCGCTCCGACGATGACGCGGCTGCCGCGGCGCGTCTCGACACGGCCGCGCAGCAATCCTGCATCGATGATGCGATGCACCTGCTTGAGCGGCACCTGCGTTACCGCCGCCGCCTCATTGGCGGTGAGCACTTCGCTGCTAAACCCCGGCATGACAATAATCCTTCCACATTCGTGGAAGATATATAGTCATTCTGCCTTCCGCAGTCCAGCGAAGCTTTGCGGCAGCCGGCGGCGTCCGTGCCAGACGCCCGACGGGAGGCAGAGGGGGGAGGGGAGGTTTCCTGACGGGCTTGGAGGTTCGGGGAGAGGCCCCGGACCGTCCGTCATGGAGAACCTGACCATGGCAAAGAACGCCATTCAGAAGATCGCGATGAACGCCGCGGAGAATATTCCCTATGACAAGCTAATGCTGTCGCAGAAAAATGTTCGGCGCATCAAGGACGGCGTGTCAATCGAGCAGTTGGCCGAAGACATCGGACGGCGAAAGCTGATCCAGAGCCTGAACGTCCGGCCCATGCTCGACGGCGAGGGCGAGGAGACCGGCACGTTCGAGGTGCCCGCCGGCGGGCGGCGTTATCTGGCGCTCGGCATCCTCATCAAGCAAAAGCGCCTGGCCAAGAACGAGCCAATCCCCTGCATCGTCAACCGCAGGCAGGAGACCTCGGCCGAAGAGGACTCGCTTGCCGAAAACCTGCGGCGCGCCGACCTGCACCCACTCGACCAGTTCCGGGCCTTCAAGACGCTCCGCGATCAGGGCCTCGATCCGGAGGAGATCGGCGCCCGCTTTTTCGTATCGCCGGCGACGGTGAGGCAGCGCCTGCGGCTGGCATCGGTGTCACTGAGGCTGCTCGATCTTTACGAGAAGGACGAAATCCGGCTCGAACAGATCATGGCGTTTTCGATCTCGGACGATCATGCACGTCAGGAGCAGGTCTGGGAACGGATATCCGGCTCGCACACGCAGGAGCCCTACTACATCAGGCGCCTGCTGACGGAGACGACGGTCCGGGCCGACGATCGCCGTGCCGTCTATGTCGGCACCGGGGCCTATGAGGCGGCTGGCGGTGTCATCCTGCGCGACCTGTTCGAGCAGGATTCCGGCGGCTGGTTCCAGGATGCGGCGCTCGTCGAGCAGCTTGTCTTCGACAGGCTGAAGGTGGATGCCGAGGCGATCCGCGCCGAGGGCTGGAAATGGGTCGAGGCGGCGATCAGCTTTCCCTACGGCCATACCTCCGGCATGCGGCGCATCTATGCCGAGCCGCAGGAGCTCAGCGCCGAGGAGATCGAACGCTATGACGCGCTTAAGGCCGAATACGACAAGCTCGACGCGGACTATGCCAAGGCCCAGGATGCCGACGAAGCGATCGAGGCGAAGCTCGACCAGCTGGGCGCAGAGCTCGATGCGATCGATGATCGTCCTCGAAGCTACGATCCCGCCCAGAAGGCCATTGCCGGTGTGTTCGTTACGCTTGCCGCGGACGGCAAGCTCCAGGTCGACGCCGGTTTCGTGCGCTCCGAGGACGAGCCGGGGACCGAAGCCGGCGACGTCGATGAGGGCGAGGAAGGGGGCGCCGACGGCGGAACCCGATCCAATGGCGCCGACGATGGCGATGGTGTTGTCGTCAACGGCAAGCCGGTGAACGACGCCTCTGGCGACGACGGCGAGGACGATGGCATCAAGCCACTGCCCGATCGGCTCGTCTTCGACCTGACCGCGCAGCGGACCCTGGCACTGCGCAACGCGCTCGCCGGTGACGTCGACATCGCCATCGTCGCCGCACTCCATGCCTTCGTCCTGCAGGTCTTCTATCGCTTCGCTCCGGACACGTGCCTGGAGATCAGTCTGAAGAGCGGCAGCTTCAGCCAGGTCGACGGTCTTGCCGAGACATCCTGGGCCAAGGAGATCGCCGAGCGGCACGAAGCCTGGGACCGCGATCTGCCCGATGAAGCGGATGGCCTGTGGGACTTCCTTCTCGGCCTCGACGAAGCAAGCCGCAAGGCGCTGTTCGCGCACTGCGTCTCGCTGACCCTCAATGCGGTGGTCGAACCCTGGAACAGGCGACCGAAGGCGCTCGAGCATGCAGACGTGCTTGGCCGCTCGCTCCAGTTCGACATGGTCGACGCCGGGTGGACGCCTACGGTCGAGTTCCTCGGGCGGCTCACCAAGGCGCGGATTCTACAGGCTGTCCGTGAAGCCCGTGGCGCAGACTCCGCGCAGCTGATCGACCACATGAAGAAGGACATCATGGCCCGTGAAGCCGCCCGTCTTCTCGAAGGATCGAACTGGCTGCCCGAGCCGCTGCGCCTTGAGGTCGATGAAGCGGCTACCGATGCTGGCGACGCGGTCGCCGGCGACATGTCGCACGAGGCGGCTCTCGACGGCAATGCCGCCGAGCTGCCGGCCTTCCTCGCCGACGACGCGGATCCGTCCTCCGATGAGCCGGTGACCATCGACGGCGACGAGGCGGACCACCTCCAGGCCGCCGAATAATCGGCCTCACGCTCGCACCGGGCCGGCACTCCCGCCGGGCCCTTTTCGTTTTCCGACATGGAGAAACCCGCATGTCCGCACATATCGTGTACGAATCCGCTCCTCTGGGGAGCGTTATCCGGTACCGCTCCGGCACCGCGAAACCGCCGGCTCGCTTCACCAAAAAGCTCGCCGCTTGGGAGAGCCGCAACGGCGTCGGCCGTTTGGTCAGGAAGGAACCGCCGCGCGAGCGCGCGACCTATAGCTCGCCGGCTTACTTCACCCTGCATGAGGGCGATTTCTGGCAGGGCGGCATCATCATCGTCTCGGTAAGGCGCACCTGGTCCGTCGAGACCGACCTGCGATTCGAGGTCGTCGAGCGTCCCATGATCGGCATGGTCCGCGTCCTGCAGGAACTCGGGGACAGCCCGGAACTGCTCTATCTCGCCAAGGATCGCGAGGCTGCCGAACGCTGGCTCGCTAACAACCAGTATCGTCGGGCCTATCTCGAGGAAGTCTCGGCCGATGAGGTCGGCGCCGACATCATCGAGGGCCGCACGGCCGCCTGATCACTTCACCGCATAGAACCACCCTGACGAACGGGCCCGGGATCGCGCGAGCGATCGCGGGCCTGTTCCATTTCATGGAGATCGACATGTTCGACTGGAACAGAAGCTGCTCCTATGACGAGCAGCACAAGAGACGCTTCCACACGATAGCCCATTCACGGCTGAAGAAACTCGCCGCCGAACTAAACCTGCCCTCGGGCTGCTTTGACCTGCGCTCCAACAAGGCGGGCATAGCGGTTTCCGGTGAGATTACCCTGCACCACGACCGCGCCTACATCCAGGTCGGCCAGTTCGGTTTGTCCTCAGGTCACGGCATCCTGATCCGCACCTGCAAGGGCCGCAAGGATTATGTCGGCGGGGCCAACCACTTCGTTGCGCTCGGCATGCTTGACGACATCCCGGCCCTCGCCGCCGCCGTCCGTGCCATCACTGGGATTGGTCGAGACGCTTCGTGTTCCTCCGAGCGACGCGCCGCCTGAATCCCTGCAAACCCCATCATCGCCGATGCACGCGCCGGCCGCAGACTCGGCCCGTCGCCAGCCACAACACACCAAGCAGTTGCCATGGCGCGGTGATGCCGCGCGTGGCCGAGCTGCGTTCAGGAGAACCCCATGACCGCACATCCACCATTCAGGAAGGTGCTCGACGGCGTCGCCACCCGCGAGCAGATGATCCAACTGTTCAGCCGACACAAAGACACTCCCGGCATCGATCCGCTTTCCGGCACTCCCTATTCAGGCGAGTGGTTCGAGATCGCCGCGTCAGAATATCACTTCATGCTCGATTTGCTGCCGCCGCTCTTCATGCGCACCGGCATGTTCGGAATGTCGGAGTATAAGACCGGCAATGTGACCAGCGTATTCTTCGCGATCCGCATCCGCGGACGCGAGCGCTGGTTTCATGGCTTTTGCGACCTCACGGATCGGCAATCCCCGGACAAGATGCGCGCCGCAATCATCGCCCACGAGACCGGCGCGAGCGACAGCATGACCCGCGCGGAAAAGCTCGAGGCGATCTGGAACGCGACGCATCCCGACTTCAGGGGGATCGCCGGCGAGATCAATCCCCACACCTGGCCCGCGGACCACCGTGGCAAACGCGTCGTTCTCGTCAACAACGGTGGCCACGAACGATCCTGAAACTGCTCGAAGACCTGTCGGACGACGAGATCGACAGCCGCTTGCCGGCAACTCGCGCACGAGGCGCCAGGAGGGGAGGAGACAACGATGCGGACCCCCGTAAACACCCGCCAGGGGCCGGCAAGGACACCTATGGCGTACTCGACCTACACCGCAAGCCTCGGTGCCCCAGATCGCCGCCAATACCGGGCGCACGCCCCCAGGAGCGCTAACGGTCGCCGATCTCGTACGTCCCGGCGACACGGTCGCCACCTACTACAGCACCGGCGGGGTCGTCATCGAGGTGGAAGAGCACTTCTATGCGGCGCCGACGGGCGAGACGCTGTCACACTTCACGATTGTCTATGTGCCGCCCGATCGAACTACAAGGTACCGCGATTCCGATCGTCGCTGGATCAACGAATGTGTCGCCATGGCGACCGCATCCTGATGCTGTTCGAGGCCAACACGGACGAGGTCTTCGTCCTCAGCCGTGCCCGACCGTCCCAACCTCCGCGACCCAGAACCATCCCAGCCGATGGGCCTTTCCAAAGTAGAGTTCGAGCGCTGGCTGCCGAAGGCGATCGCGGCAGTCGAGAAGGCCAGGGCGATTATCGAAGAACGCCGCGACCCGCCGGCTGACTCGCCATAACAGCTAACATCCGACTTGATCTTCGTCAGCTTCCGCGCCGTTTCCGCGTCGATCGCAGCGAGATCGAGATTTCCCCAGATCGAACGCTGCCGCGCGGATTCGCCACGCTTCTTCTTCACCTCGACGATGAAGGGTCGGCTCTGCCGCTTCATTTATTGCACCACCTTCGGATGGGAATCGGTCCGTAGCGGGACCGGGTCACATCTACGCTGGCCAAGGCCTATCGTCCACCCAACGCAACCATCGACCGCGGTGCCGCCCTGGACGGACGCCGATGCGAAAGCCAACTCTCCAGCGTCTCGCTCGCCGATGCAACGCGGGGTTCGGACACAGCTCGAATGGCATGCCGAGTTCAACGCTGACAACGATCAGGCGCCCACTGTGCTTACGCGCGGATCTTCGCAAACCCACAGCATGGTCACCGAAAAAGACGATCGCTGGTCACCCCTCATCATACCGTCATGGTCCAAGACAACGGGGATCCTTGTCCAACGCATTGTCTGAATCGATGGCCGCCAATCG
This sequence comes from Mesorhizobium sp. M0159, assembly GCF_040322295.1. Lineage (NCBI taxonomy): Bacteria > Pseudomonadati > Pseudomonadota > Alphaproteobacteria > Hyphomicrobiales > Phyllobacteriaceae > Mesorhizobium > Mesorhizobium sp. M0159. The sequence continues at coordinate 9,614 of NZ_JAMYTF010000079.1, read as the reverse complement.
ATTCACGGCATTGATGGAAATCTGAGATGTCGTTCCCAGCCTATGGAAGGGCCGGCATCTCCCCGTCACCGACCCGCCAGGTCCACGCACCCATCTCCGGCCGGTTCGCGACCATATCCTGCAACGAAGCCTCGAATGTTTCGTCCGCACCGGCGGGGACGACAAAGAGCGCGATCGGCTGCTGCCTGTTCTGGAGCAAAGCGTTGGCGATCGGCTGGTCGGTTTGCAGGTCGTAGCGCAATCCCTTCACACTCTTCTCGTGAAGGCGGGCGAGCGCGTCGACGAGCCGCTTCTCCGGAACCGTCTCGTAAGGAATCCAGTTCTCGGATACCACCATCAACGCGACCTCCTCGACAATGGCGAGGCCGGCCGGGTTCAATCCGAAGGTCGCGATCACTATCAGATGTGAGCTGGAATCCGCTTCCCACAGCGACAATTCTTTCTCGAAGCGCCCCTGCAAGCGGCGGTGCAATGCATCGTCGATCATGAAGGGAAAACCGGGCAAATGCCTGATGACGAGTTTCTGACCGGAGCGGGCAGGGACCATCTCCTTCATCTCGCCGACAAGGACGAGTAACTTTCGTGGACCTGATTTCGGCGGTAGCGCCATGCCGAGAACCGCGTTGCGACGATGTTCGATCGCTTGCCTGTTCTCGGCGCGAAACGGCTCGGGCACGAACAGGATATCGGCGAGCGATCCGCCCCTCACCGTCATTTGCCCGGCAGCCTCGAGCAGATGCCAGCGGACATTCCACCAATGTCGTTTCCCGGCCCACCTCGATGTCCAGACCGTCAGTTCGGCCTCGTGCCAGAGATAGTGAAGCAGGCCACGCAGCGACATCCTCCTGGGATCGGCGGTTACGCTGGCGGAACTTTGCCCCGCAGGCACCGATGCCGCGCGGCTCCCCGTCTTCGACAGGCTGAAGTCCAACTTGAGGGCCGCCAAGCCATTTTGCGGATCGAGCTGTATCGCGCTGCCCATCAAGGCGCCCAGGCCGGACAGTTCGTAGGGCGCTTCATATGATTCACAGGATGGATCATGCCCGCCGCCGCTCAGCGGCATGCGCTTGATCAGGTGAAGGTCGCCGATGCGGGCGATGTACATCGGACAGCCTAGCTCGCGGCACAGGCATAGCGGACGCTCGGTGCGGGCATAAGCGCTCGCCAGCGCCGCCTGCAGGTCAGGCGCTGCCTCCTCGAAGACCGCACTGCCAATTCTGAACCGTCGCATCACCTCCACAGCTCCAGGTCGCCGCCGCATCCCTGTGCGCGCATTCAAGTCATGGCTTTGCACAGAGCGCAACCCCTTTTGGTGCATCGGCGCCAGAGGCAGAGGGGAGCCGGGAGGAGTGTGGCCCGGCTGGCGCGGAGAGAGTGCCGGCGCGGGCGCCACCCCCTCTCGCGAAGGACATTTCGATGAACATTGTTGCGACCACCTCAACCGTCGCACGTACGGCCGCTTCCCTCGCCGCGCCGACGCACGCCTCCATCAACAACGCCCAGGCAATCTATCAAGCGGCAACGCTGCTTCTGCCTTTCCTCGAGCGGGGCAAGCCTGTCACCACCGCCGCACTGCGCACCGCCATGACGACAGGTTTTGGCGGCAGCGATGCGCAAGGGTTCTGGGTCTGGAAGGCGGCCTATGAGGCGCTCGAAGTCGCCCAGGTGCTGTTCTTGCGCCGGTTCGGCCCTGCGATCCTGTCCCGGTCCACCACGCCCCAGGCAACGCTGGCGATGATCAAGCGCATCGCCGACCTTCTTCTTCCCACCCATACGCGACGGTCCGACGAGAGCCAGGCCATGCAGCAGCTGTCGACGCCCTTGCCGCTGGCCTTCGTCACGGCGCACGCCGCGGCGATTGCATCTTGTGACCTCGTTCTCGAACCCTCGGCCGGCACCGGTCTGCTCGCCGTCCATGCCGAGATGGCGCGCGCCTCGATCGCCCTCAACGAGTTTGCCGCGACGCGGGCCGATCTCCTCGGCCTGCTGTTTCCACAGGTTTCCGTCTCGCGGCACGACGCCGCCCATATCGACGATCATCTCGACGCGGCCATGGAGCCGTCCGTCGTGCTGATGAATCCACCCTTCAGCGTCGGCGCCTATGTCGATGGCCACGTCACTGACGCGGCATGGCGGCATCTCTCCTCCGCATTCGCACGCCTGCGTCCGGGTGGACGCCTGGTCGCCATCACCGGCACCGGCCTGTCATCCGAAAACCCCAAATGGCGGCCCGCCTTCGAACGCCTGCAGCAGCGGGGCACCATTGTCTTCACCGCGGCGATCGACGGCCGTGTCTACGCCCGCCATGGCACCACCACTGAGACCCGCTTGACCATCATCGACAAAGTTCCTGCTACCGACCCAACCAGCTTCTCCGGCTCGCCGGGCAAGGCCATGGATGTCGAGACGTTGCTCTCCTGGATCTCCGCCCTGCCGCCCCGAGCCCCGGGCGGCTTTCCGGACTCGATCGGTGCATTGTCCAGCGGCATCCTGCGCAATGCCGCCATGCACATGGGCGCCCGATGGGTGGCGAGAGCCGCACCCCTCGCTGGATCAACGGCTGCTCCGAAGACCATACGATCGGTCCGTCCGATTGTGCAGGCGAAGCCCGCTCGCCGGGTCATGGCAAGCAGCGCGCCTGCCGTCCCGCTCGCCTATGAGCTGCGCGACTGGATCCCGGAGGAGGGCGGCCGCCTCACCGACACGATCTACGAACCGTACGCGCTCCAGTCGATCGACATTCCCCGCGCCAAGCCGCATCCGACGCCGCTCGTGCAGTCGGCCGCAATGGCCGCCGTCGCGCCACCAAAACCTTCCTATCGGCCGCTTTTACCTGATGCGATCATCGACGAAGGCCTGCTGTCGGACGCCCAGCTAGAAAGCGTCGTCTATGCGGGCGAGGCCCATTGCGGCCATCTCACCGGCGCCTGGACGGTTGACGAGACCTGCGATGTCGTCTCGGCCGCGCCAGAAGGTGCTGCGAACGCTGTGCGCTTCCGCCGTGGATGGTTTTTGGGTGACGGAACCGGGTGCGGCAAGGGACGGCAAGTCGCCGGCATCATCCTCGACAACTGGCTGCAGGGCCGCCGCCGTGCGGTCTGGATTTCCAAGTCGGACAAATTGCTTGAAGACACCCAGCGCGATTGGGCAGCCCTTGGCCAGGAAAAACTCCTCGTGCAGCCGCTGTCGCGCTATCGGCAGGACACGCCGATCCGCCTTGCCGAGGGCATCCTGTTCACGACCTACGCAACCCTGCGCTCGCAGGAACGGGAGGGCAAGAAATCCCGGATCGCCCAGATCCTCGACTGGGTTGGACAAGAGGCGGGGAGGGCCGAAGGCCCGACAGGGACTGGAGAGAAGCCGGCGAGGAGGGACGAAGGCCCGACGGGGAACAGAGAAAACTGGGCGGGAAGGACCGAAGGCCCGACGGGGATTAAAGAAAGCCAGACAGGGCTTGGAGAAAACCAGTCGGGGGCCAAAAAATCTTTCGATGGCGTCATCGTCTTTGACGAGGCGCACGCCATGGCCAATGCCGCTGGCGGCAAAAGCGAGCGTGGCGACGTCGCGCCCTCGCAGCAGGGCAGGGCGGGACTGCGGCTGCAGCACGCGCTGCCCGATGCCCGCATTGTCTACGTCTCCGCGACCGGTGCGACCGCCGTCGAGAACCTCGCCTATGCGCAACGTCTCGGCATCTGGGGCAGCGAGGATTTTCCATTCGCCAACCGTGCCGAATTCGTCGCCGCGATCGAGGACGGCGGTGTCGCGGCGATGGAAGTGCTCGCCCGCGATCTCAAGTCGCTCGGCCTCTATACAGCGCGTTCGCTTTCCTATGACGGTGTCGAATACGACCTGCTCGAGCACGCGCTGACCGAGGAGCAGATCCGCATCTACAACGCCTATGCCGACGCCTTCCAGGTCATTCACAACAACCTGACCGCCGCACTCGAGGCGACCAACATCACCAGCGAGTCCGGCACGCTGAACCGCAACGCAAAATCGGCGGCGCGCTCGGCCTTTGAAAGTACCAAGCAACGTTTTTTCTCGCATTTGATCACCTCGATGATGACGCCGACTCTGATCGGCGCGATTGAGCAGGATCGGCTCGAAGGTCATTCGGCAGTCGTGCAGATCGTTTCGACCGGCGAGGCGCTGATGGAACGACGCCTTGCCGAGATCCCGACCGAGGAATGGTCGGACCTGCATGTCGACGTCATGCCGCGGGAGTATGTCGGCGGGTACTTGATGCATTCCTTCCCCATCCAGCTGTTCGAGGAATACTCGGACGCCGAAGGCAATGTGTATTCGCGGCCTGTGCACGACGAAGATGGCAACCCGGTCCAGTGCCGCGAGGCAGTTCGGCGGCGCGACGAGATGGTCGAGCGGCTTGCGTCGTTGCCGCCGGTCGGCAGTGCCCTTGACCAGATCATCCATCACTTTGGCACCGACACGGTTGCCGAGGTGACCGGCCGCTCGCGCCGCATCGTCAAGAAATCCGGCCGCGACCGTATCGACCGGCTGGCCGTGGAAAACCGCCCCGGCTCGGCCAATCTGGCCGAGACCCAGAGTTTCATGGATGACGACAAGCGCGTTCTGGTCTTCTCCGACGCCGGCGGCACTGGCCGCTCCTACCACGCTGATCTCGGTGTCAGGAACCAGAGGCTGCGCAAGCACTATCTGCTCGAGGCCGGCTGGCGCGCCGACAACGCCATCCAGGGTCTCGGTCGGACCCATCGCACAAATCAGAAGCAACCGCCGCTGTTCCGGCCCATGGCCGCCAATGTAAAGGCCGGCAAGCGCTTCCTGTCGACGATCGCACGCCGGCTCGACACGCTGGGCGCGATCACGCGCGGTCAGCGCCAGACCGGCGGGGCAGGGCTGTTCCGTGCCGAAGACAATCTCGAAAGCGCCTACGCCCGAGCGGCGCTGCGGCAGTTCTATCATCTGCTGCACCAGGGCAAGATCGAGGGCTGCTCGCTCACGACCTTCGAGACGGTGACCGGGCTGTCGCTGACGAGTGACGACGGCGGATTGCGGGACGAGCTGCCGCCAATCACGACCTGGCTCAATCGCCTGCTGGCGTTGCGCATCGAAACCCAGAACCTGCTGTTCGAGGTGTTCGAGCAACTGATGGCAGCAAAGATCGAAGGCGCCATCGCCGCCGGCAATTATGACAAGGGTCTGGAGACGATCACGGCGGAGAGCATCGTCGTCACTGATCGTAGGACCGTCTATACCCATCCGGTCTCCGGCGCGCAGTCGCACGTGCTCACCGTCGCGCGCAAGGACCGCATCCGGCCGCTCGGGCTGGTCGACGCGCTGGCCATTGCCAATGCGGAGCCCCAATCGGTTCTGCTGGTCAACACACGTTCGAGCCGCGCGGCAATACAGCTGCCGACCGCGAGCCTGATGCTCGATGACGGCGCGATAGAGCACCGCATGCGCTTGCTGCGGCCGACGGACGAGCTGCGCTTCGGTCTCGACGCCCTTGCCGAAACACACTGGCAGCCGGCCGACCGGAAACTGTTCTGCGAGCTTTGGCAGGCAGAAATCGACGCCGTCCCGGAGTTCACCACCAGCACTTTCCACATCATGACGGGTCTGCTGCTGCCGATCTGGCGTCGGCTGCCGGACGACGACTGTCGAGTCTATCGTATGCAGACCGATGCCGGCGAACGCATCATCGGCCGCCACATCGCGCCGACGCTGGTCGCGACCATGTTGCGCAATCTCGGGGTCGACCATGTTCCGACCCTCGCTCCGGACGAGGCATGGACCGGCTTGATCGAGGGGCGGATCGGGTTGCAGCTTGCCGACGGCCTGATTCTGCGCCGCAGTCGGGTCATGAACGACTATCGTGTCGAATTGATCGGCTTCACCGACGCGATGGTCCCTCGGCTGAAGGCGCTGGGACTGATCTCCGAGATCATCTCCTGGAAGCTGCGGCTGTTCATCCCGACGACCGCGCTAGGGTCCGCCATCCTCGCCACGCTTATCGACGGCCATAAGCTGGTTGGCGTCACCGACCGTACAGCAGCGGCTTGAGGGGGAGGCGGTCATGTCCGGCTCGGCATCCGAGCTGGCACGCCGCCTTGGCGAACACGCCGAGGCCGTGTGCCGCGAATATCTCTCCAACGGGCATCGCTCCGGCAATTACTGGATGGTCGGTGATGCCCGCAACACGACCGGCCGCTCCATGCATGTTCGGCTCAAGACCAGTACCAAGGGCCCTGCGGGTAAGTGGGTCGATGAGGCGACCTCCGAATTTGGCGATCTGCTCGATGTCATCCGCGAAAGTTGCGGCCTCGTCGAGTTCCGTGACATCGCGGATGAAGCGCGTCGCTTCCTCTCCACGCCGCTGCCACCGCCCCAGCTCCCTGGCCGCCAGCCAGCCGCGAAACGCGGCTCTCCCGACGCCGCGCGGCGTCTGTGCGCCATGTCCCAGCCGATCGCCGGCACGCTGGCCGAACGATACCTCGCCAGTCGCGGCATTCTGCTCTCCACGCATGAGCGCGCGCTGCGCTTCCATCCCGGCTGCTACTACCGGGATCTCGTGACGGGCGAGACGCAGACTCTTCCTGCGCTGATTGCCGCTGTGACCAGCCTCGACGGGCAGATCACCGGCCTGCAACGCACTTACCTCTCCCCTGGGCTCGACCCGAGCGGCAAGGTCGGCAAGGCGCAACTCGCGGATCCACGCCGCTCGCTGGGGGATCTCCTTGGCAACGGCATCTGGCTAGGCCACCAGCCCGGTGCGCCCGTCCCGGTCATGGCCGCGGGCGAGGGGTTCGAGACGATGGCGTCGCTTAAGGCGGTGATGCCGGTGCTGCCGGTGGCCGCCGCCACCTCGGCCAATCACCTTGCCGGCTTGAGGCTTCCGCCCGGCTGCCGCCGCCTCTACATCGCGGCCGATGCCGACGCCGCCGGCCGGCACGGCATCGAGCGTCTCAGCCAGCGCGCAGGCGAGGCCGGGATCCTCGCCCTGGTGTTGCGGCCGCAGCTCGGCGATTTCAACGACGATCTGCGTCATCTCGGCCCGGCCCATCTCGCCACATGGCTCAGCGATCAGCTCCTCCCGGAGGATGCCCGTCTCTTCCTGCCGGCCGGATGAACGGGTCGGGCTGGCAGGCGGGCAGGGGCGGCATCACCGGAAGCCTTGCAGGCATCGCGGTCCGCCGGAGAGCCACGCCGGCGGCCTGCCCGAGAGGCGACCCCTGCCACCCCCCGGCGCGGGCGCCCCCCCCGGGGCCCCGCCGCCCCCGCCGCGCGGGCGGGGGGGGGGGGGGCGCCGCCCCCGCCGCGGGTGGGGGGGGGGGGGGCGGCGCGCGCCGCGGCGCGGCCGGGATGCGCTGTCAGGCCGCGATAGGCGCGGCCACAACCGATGGAGACACGCCATGACCTACGAGCTTCCTTTCGACGAGGCCTATGAGCCCTACCACGCCTCCTCGCCGACCGATCGTGTCATCCTCGAACTGCAGATGTACGGCCATCGCCCGCATCAGGACGAACCCGATCCTCGGCCACTTCCCGACGACGAGGTGATCCGGGCTGGCCTCGCCGGGATCGTCGAGAGCTTCGCCGGCATGCTCGGCGATACCAGGCTCGAACCCGATCTTGACGACCTGCTCTGGTCCTTCGCAAACGTCTTCCACCGCGCAGCCGAGCGCGTCGCCCGCAACCTCGACCGCAATGAGGAGGCGCAGCGTTCGAGCCAGCAGGAGCAGGACGGCTCGGAGGTGAAGTCCGTCGAGCTGGAGCGGCTGACTGCGGAAGGCATCACCTATATCGAGCGCCGCAACGTGCTCGAAATCATGCGCGATGAGGCTGCCGACCTCTACGAGGCACAAACCGGATCGGCATGGCGGCCGCGCACTGGCTCCAAGGTCTCCCACCAGGCGATGACCGCTTCGGTGATCGACAGCCGCGACTTCCTCGCCGCCCGCCGCCACGCCGAAACCGAGGTGCTCGTTCCTGCCGGCACCAAGATTGCCTTCGCCGGTGGTCTCGACTGCAACGATCACGACCGGATCTGGAACGCGCTCGACAAGGCCCGCGAGAAGCATCCCGACATGGTCCTGCTCCACGGCGGCAGCCCGCGTGGCGCCGAACGCATCGCCGCCTGCTGGGCCGAGAACCGCAAGGTCACCCAGATCGCCTTCAAACCGGACTGGACCCGACACGCCAAGGCGGCTCCGTTCCGCCGCAACGATCAGCTTCTCTCGGTGGTGCCCTACGGCCTGATCGTCTTTCCCGGTTCCGGCATCACCGAGAACCTGGCCGACAAGGCGCGTCGGCTCGGCATCCCCGTGTGGCGGTTCGCGGAGGACGGCGCGTGAGCGCCGTTTTCTTGCAAATCAAGAAAATCCAGATAATATGGAGATCGATAAGGAGTCCAGCCATGCGCCAGTTCACGACGGGGGATCTCAACAAGCAGGTTGGCGACGTCACCGACGTTGCCAGCCGCGAACCCGTTATTCTTACCAAGCACCGCAAACCCCGGTTCGTGTTGATGAGTTACGAGCACTACGAACGGATGCGCATCGGCGGCGATCCCCGCCGCGCATACCATGTCTCCGAGATGCCGGAGGAACAGACGGAACTCTTCGTCGCCGAGATCGACCGACTGGCGCGCGGGGAAGGATACGATGAGCGGTAGATTTCTGCCTGGTCAGGTGATCTCCTACCCGTATCTCTGGGCATGGCAACACGAGCGCGGCGAAACGGAAGGCCGCAAGAGCCGGCCGACCTGCGTGGTCATTGCTGTGCGCGGCGCAAGAGACGGCCTGACCCATCTCGCGCTCCTGGCGATAACCACCCAGCCACCGCCCGCAGACCGGGTCGGTTTGGAAGTCTCCGCTATCGAGTGCCGCCGCGCCGGTCTGAGCGATCTCAAGCGCTGCTGGATCGTGGTTGACGAATACAACTACGATATTGCCGAACGCTCCTGGTACATCGAATCCGACGGTAAACCCCTCGGTCGTTTCAGCAAGGCATTCATGATGAAGATCGCAGGCGCCTTTATCGAAGCGCGCAGCGAGGGCCGCCGCGTCAGCCGTCTGGATTGACGTTCTCTTTTCGCGGCAGGGAGCATACCTCGGATCGGATCAGTCCGCCGTTTCCGCATGCCTGTACGCCGGTCGCAGGAACAGGAATGGCTTCGTCACGCAAATCCGGTGTCATGCTGCATTGCACCGACGTATGTCCATTCCAGCACAGGTACGCACCATGGCCGCCGCCGCAAATAGGAAGATATCCGTCTCGATGCGGTTTCGCGACAATGATCTCACGATCATCGACCGCGGCGCGCAGCTGCTCGGCCTGTCGCGCACGGAGTTCATGCGGCGCGCAGCACTCCACGAGGCGCAGGCCGCCATCCTCAACGAAACCGTCATCCGCGTCTTCCCGGAAGCCTATGACGCCTTAGTGCAGGCGATCTCACCCCCCGCCGCTGCGTCCCCGCCGAAGGCGGCCGAGCGGTTGCGCCGGTCCTCGCCCTGGGACCGCTAGAGCGGCGGACTTTCATGTGAGTCCATACCCTGCGGCTGCGAAGTAATTTCTGCATTCTGTTGGAGAGAAGAGATTGCAGATATCGCCAATGGCCTGCCACAGGGCGTCGA
>NZ_JAMYTF010000078.1:0-17177 GCF_040322295.1 Mesorhizobium sp. M0159 | reverse complement strand
CAAGCTGAAGGTTGACACTTCATGCTCGGAGGCCGATGGCCGTCCGTCACCCCTGATCGATTAAAGCCTCACCGACGCTGCCAACGAAGCTCACGCCTCAAACCCCGCGCCCCTCCCGCGAGCGGGTTCGTTCCCTGGCGCAAAACAGCCATGCCGCCGTCGCGTGTGAGACTCTGCTTCGGGTCACAAGCAGAACGGCAGCCCCCTACGGCTCGTCCCTCTCATCGCGCAAATTAGACACAACGCGGCGGTTCTGCGACCTGCAGGCGGTGTCGGGGCACTCGCGGACGAGCCTGTCCTTGCCGTAGCCCTTGGCCCACATGCGGTTACGGTCTATGCCGCCGGCGGCGAGGTAGTCCATCACCGCATCGGCGCGCTGCTGCGACAGCGCCATTTCACTTGCGCCGGGATCGTCGGCGAAACCCTGCAGCTTGAGCAGCCAGCGCGGATGCTTTGCTAACCAGGCGATCTGGGTGTCGAGGGTGGCCTTGGCGACAGAATCGAGCGCGGCCGAACCTTGCGTGAAATAGGTGCGGCGGCCGACATTGAGGATAAAATCCTCCTCGCTGCCCGGCTGCACGTTCTGGAAGCCGGCAACCTCGGTGTTGGTGACGTCGGGCGTGGAAGGGGCCAGCGTCTTGCTGGTCGAGCAGGATGCGGCCAGCACCAGCAGGCCCGCGGCGAGCAGCCGGCGCGTGTTTTCAATCATGCGGTTCATGAGGCGCCAATCATTCGACAGTGGTGGAAGCGGGCGCCTGATCGGCGATGTGCGGCAGGACCTGCACCGCGGTGCCGATAGGGCAGCGCTGGTAGAGGTCGATGATGTCTTCCGGGAACATGCGGATGCAGCCGCTGGAAGCGTCGGTGCCGATGCTCCATGGCTCCAGCGTGCCATGCAGGCGGTAGCCGGTGTCGGCGCCGTTGCGGTGCAGATAGAGCGCGCGCGGCCCGAGCGGATTGTTGGACGCGCCGCCTGCGACCATGGGCGGTAGGTCCGGCCTGCGCTTACGCATTTCGGGGGGTGGGACCCATTGCGGCCACAGCGCGCGGCGGTCGATCGTCGCGCGGCCGTACCATTTGAAGCCGTCCTTGCCGACGCCGACGCCGTAGCGGATGGCGGTCTTGTTTTCCATGATGACGTAGAGGAAATGGTGGCGGGTATCGACCACGACGGTGCCGACCGGCTCGCTGCTGAAATACTTGACGATCTGGCGATGCCATCTCTTGTCGATCTTGGCGAAATTGGTCTTGCGATAGACAAAATTGTTGTCGCTGGCGGTACCGGCGAAAAAGGATTTTGCCGCCGCGGCTTGAGCAATATTGCTGGTTGCACCCACCGCGACCAGCGCCAGGCCGCCGAGCACGACACCCCTGCGTGACAAAACCATCGGCAATTCCCCCTCATGCCTAAAGCCTGGCGGACCATAGTTGAGAATTATTTCGCCTCAAAGTGGAAAATGCTGCGTTGCTTCAGTCCGCCGTGTCCGGACGTTCGTCATTGCCGGGTTCGGGCGGGTAGGCCGGGTGATCGGCAGATTGCTCGACGAGCGTGGAGACAGGTGGGTTGCAGTCGACCTCGACGCCAAAAATGTAGAGCGGTCCCGGAAAGAACGTCTACCGGTCTTTTTCGGCAACGCTTCGCAGGAGGAGATGGTGGCCGCCGCGAAAATTGACAGCGCAAAGGCCCTGGTGATCACTCTGGACGACCCCGAGGCAGCCAAATCGGTTCTTGCGGCGCTGAGACGCAAACTGCCCGACCTCCCGGTGATTGTCCGGGCGCGTCACCACATGCATGTGCAAGAGCTGCTTGAGAAAGGCGCGACAGCCGTAATGCCCGAAACGACGGAATCCGGCCTTCTCCTGGGTGCAGCTGTCCTTCAAGAACTCGGGGACAGCAAAACGGATGTGGATGCGGCCGTCAGGACCGTCCGCAGGCATTCTTACCCCACGTCCCCAAGCGGGTCCGGCCTTCTCTGAGCCTGTGTGCTTGGCATTTACCGCTCGCGGTGATCTGTACCCGCCCCATGCAATCGGGAACTCCACCGCTCTCGGCGGCTGGCGGATGAGCCGAATAGCTAACGCCTCCGGAGTGCACTCCTCGCAAGCCGCTGACCTGCCGTTTCCTTCGACGGCCATGGTGCTGGCATTCTACGAAAGGTGGATATCCCGGAGCGGAGACTCGCGGGATCGGCGATGGCCGCCAGCAAAGAAGCGTTTGAAAAGGCCAAACGGTGACGCCGTCGCAGGAACGAAAGTGGAAAAGAAAGCAGAACTTTCGTGTGCAGGCTTTGCATGCGCGCGCCCATAACTCTTTGATGTTGTTTAGTTGTCTGTCCGATCGATCACACGCTGACCGTCATCACGGCAGCCGGGTGTCCGCTTATGGGATGTCGCAGTGGCCCGCTCTACGTCTGAGTTTAGGCGCAGAGCAGACGGTCGGGTTTCCAACCCGGAGCGACCAGAGCTGACCTTTGGTCGGCGCAAGTGTCGTCCTGCCGTGACCCAATGCGGTCTTCCGTTGCGAGCGTCGCTTGCTGCAGCTGCGTTAAGTCGGTCGGAGGCCAATGGTATTTTCAATGGAACGCTAATATACATGGAAACCCCAACGAGCAGCGCCTGCCAGATACTTGAGGAATGCCATGCGAAGGCTCATCTTCACGGCGATGTGTATCGCCGCCGCAACAGCCGCTAACGCCCATGATTGGTACGAAGATAAGATTGACCCACAGACCAAATTCAAGTGCTGCGGCGGTTCAGATTGCCGCGCCATACCTCGGTCTTCGGTGCGGTCCAGGGTAGACGGCGGGTACACTTATTTGCCGCATAATTTCACCATCCCACGTGACCGTGTACAGGAATCCCCGGACGGGCAATACCATATCTGCGAAAATAAATACGTTGTAACCAACCAGCTGTATTGGCGTTGCTTCTTCGCACCTCGTGTCGATGTGTCTATACTTCTAAAGCATTAACCGCGCGTCGCTTCCGCAACTTACATAAGCAAGGTGCTAGTCCATTAATTCTGTCGGACTTTCTTCAAAATTGCCGAAGCTCAAGCGGTGCGCGACTGGCCCAGGGATTTCATTGGATACGTCGCGGCTATCGAGCCTGCGCGCCCTGGGCGTAACTCCATGGGGCGCTGCCGCGGGTGACTTCCGGGCGCGCTCCGCAATTCGGTGACAGTCCAGATTTTGTCGTGTCGGCGCGGCCGTGGTTGTGTAGATTGGCTGCGTGCCCGCCTTGCCCGCATTATCGTTCCAAGTCCACTCGCCACGTGACGCAAACGCGGTAACGGCTGGCGATTTCGACCACGATGGACAGCCAAGCGATAGGGGATAACTGGCGCGGGTTCATCAGCACGGTTCATGCGGGAGCGGCATTCGCCGGATGAGGCAGCTGCGGCTGCAGTCTCGAATTTGACGCATCAGCACTTGCAAATCGTCAGCCGAGGTCTTTTGCTCGCGCGATAGTTGCCCTTGACCGTTGAATGGTTGGCGAACAGATGAACAAAATCGATCGACGGCGGCCAGAGTCAGAAACGGACGCCACAGTAAATGCCGCAAGACTTGGAACTCGGCTGCGCCTCGCCCGCCAGACACGCGGCATGACGCTTAAGACGCTGGCCGCGGCTGCGAATTGCTCGGAAAGCCTGCTGTCCAAGATCGAGAACGGCAAGGCTTCGCCGTCCCTGCCCATGCTTCACCGTCTGGTCGAGGTTCTCGACACCAACATCGGCTGGATGTTCGAGCAAGTCGACGACGACGAGGCGATCGTATTCCGGGCGGGCGCAAGGCCTTTGATCGCGCTCGACGCGCTACGGCGTGGCGAAGGAATTTCGCTCGAACGCATCATCCCGTATTCGCCTGGCCACCTCTTACAATGCAACATCCATCACATCGAGGCAGAGGGCTCGAGCGAAGGTCCGATCCAGCATGCCGGCGAGGAAGTCGGCTACGTGCTCGCCGGGCGGGTCGAACTGATCGTCGACGGCAAGAGCCATGCTCTCGCCACGGGTGATGCCTTCGTGTTCAGGTCGGAGCTGCCGCATCATTACCGCAACATCGGCGAGGAACGCGCTAGCATTTTCTGGGTCAACACGCCGGCGACTTTCTGAGCAACGCTCGGCGTTCATTTGGATTGACAAATATTCAAGTCTCTTGAATGCTTGCCTCGTGCCTGTAGCACCAACGGGACCAGCCGAGGTCTGGTCCGCAAGCAAGGGGAACCGAAATGCGTCTGTTCAAACTTCTCGCCGGCTGTGCCGCCGCCATTGCCATGGGCTCGGCAGCCATGGGATCGGCGCTTGCCGATACGTTCGCTCTCGTCAACATCAACCAGCAGGCCCTGTTCTTCAACCAGATCAACGAGGGCGCGCAAAAGGCAGCCGACGCCGCTGGCGCCAAGCTGGTCATTTTCAACGCCAACAATGTGCCGAGCGCGCAGAACGACGCGATCGAGAACTACATCACGCAGAAAGTCGACGGCATCATTCTGGTCGCCATCGACGTCAACGGCGTCAAGCCTGCGATCACTGCAGCCAAGGCGGCCGGCATTCCCGTCATAGCCATCGACGCGCAGATCCCCGACGGCGACAATATTTCGTTCATCGGCGTCGACAACACCAAGGCCGGCGAGGACATCGGCAAATTCTACGCCGACTATGTGAAGACCGATATGGCCGGCAAGGCCAAGATCGGTATCGTCGGCGCACTCAATTCATTCATTCAGAACCAGCGCCTCGACGGCTTCAAGAAGGCGGTGACCGAAAGCGGCCAGGCCGTCACCTTCCTCGACACAGTCGACGGCCAGAACGTTCAGGAGACCGCGTTGAGCGCTTCGGAAAACCTGATGACGGCCAATCCGGACATGAACTCGCTCTATGCGACCGGAGAGCCGGCCTTGCTCGGCGCCGTTTCGGCGGTGACCAGCCAAGGCCGCACCGGCGACGTCAAGGTGTTTGGCTGGGATCTGACCAAGCAGGCCGTTCAGGGCATCGACGACGGCTGGGTGGTGGCGGTCGTGCAGCAGGATCCGGCCGGCGAAGGCAAGGCTGCGGTCGAAGCGCTGGGTAAGCTCAAGAAGGGCGAGAAAATCGATCCGATCATCAACATCCCGGTGACGATCGTGACCAAGAAGAATGTCGATCAATACCGCACGATGTTCAAGTAAACTGCGTCGGCGACCGAGCCGCGGCGCCGTCTGAGGCTGCGCCGCGGATCCCTTGCAATCGCGTGGAATCCCAGATGACCAGTGGCCAGACCTATCGGGTGCGGATGAGCGGCATCTCAAAGCGCTACAACGCCATCCAGACGCTCGATGACGTGTCGCTGACGCTGAAGCCGGGCGAGGTGCTGGGGCTGGTCGGCGACAATGGCGCCGGCAAGTCGACATTGAGCAAGGTGCTGTCGGGGGCAGTGGTTCCCGACGCCGGCACCATCGAGATCGACGGCAAGCCGGTGATCTTCAGCTCGCCGGCGGACGCACGTGCGGCGCGCGTCGAGATGGTCTACCAGGACCTGTCGCTGTGCGACACGGTCGATGTTGCCGGCAATCTGTTTCTCGGCCGCGAGCCGCGCCGCCGCATCGCAGGCATTTCCTTTCTCGACAAGAAGCGCATGCACGACGAGACGCGCCAGATGCTCGATCGGCTCGGTATCGTCATTGCAGACACGCGGCTCAAGGTTGAAAACCTGTCCGGCGGGCAGCGCCAGTCGATCGCGATCGGCCGCGCCGCCTCGTTCGAGCCGGCGGTGCTGATCATGGACGAGCCGACGGCAGCGCTTGCCGTGGCCGAAGTCGAGGCGGTGCTCGAACTGATCCGCGCGGTCAGTGCGCGCGGCGTCAGCGTCATCCTGATCACCCACCGGCTGCAGGATCTGTTCCTCGTCTGCGATCGCATCCAGGTCATGTATGAAGGGCGCAATGTCGCCGAGCGGCTGATCGGCGAGACCAATATCGAAGACGTGGTCAATCTGATCGTCGGCCGCAAGTTCAGTGCGCGTTCCGCCACCAATGGCTATCGCGGTGGAGCGCCGGCATGAGCGACGCGATCCACACCGCCCAGCCCTCACGAGTACGCAGGGGCACCTGGCGCGATGCGCTGCTCGCCAATGGCAGCGTCGTCTCGATCGCGCTGTTCTTTCTGGTCGTCTGCATCATCTTCTCGGTTGCGACCGACGCGTTTCTGACATCGCCCAATCTGTTGAACATCCTGCGGCAGTCGGCGCCGCTGCTGATCGTCGCCGCGGCAATGACTTTCGTCATTACCACTGGCGGCATCGATCTTTCGGTCGGCTCCGTGCTGGCGCTGGTGGCGACGCTGTCGGCGACGCTTTTGCAGTTTGGCCTGCCGTGGCCAGTCGTTATCCTCGCCATGTTGGCGCTCGGTGCTCTGCTTGGGGCGGTACAGGGCTATTTCATTGCCTATGAGGGCATCCCGTCCTTCATCGTCACGCTTGCCGGGCTTTCGGTGATCCGTGGCGTGGCGCTGCTGATCACCGGCGGCTATTCCATCCCGATCGAGCCAGGAAGCGCTTTCACCGTGCTGGGCCGCGCCTGGTTCCTTGGCGTGCCGGTGCCGGCGCTGATCGCGCTGGCGATCCTGGCCATCGCCTATCTCGCCTTTAACGAGACGCCATTCGGCCGCTATGTCACCGGCATCGGCGCCAACGCCGAGGCGGTGCGGCGCGCCGGCGTCAACACGCGGCAGACGACGCTCTTCGTCTATGTGATTTCCGCCACCGCGGCCGCCCTTGCCGGGATCATCATTGCCGCCCGGCTCGGATCGGGATCTTCGAATGCCGGACAGGGTTTCGAGCTGGAAGTCATCGCCGCCGTCGTGCTCGGCGGCACCAGCCTGTTCGGCGGCCGCGGAACGATCATCGGCACGGTGCTCGGCGCGCTGACCGTGGCCGTCATCGGCAACGGCCTGATCCTGGCGCATCTGTCGCCTTTCCTGACGCCGATTGTCACCGGAACGATCATCCTGATCGCCATCTGGCTGAACTTCCGCCTGTTTCGCGGCGCCGTGCGGAGCCGTTGAGCCGATGAGCGGTCTGTTCGATAACGCAGAGCCCGGCCAGCGGCTGGCGATCGGGGTCTATACTGGCCATGTGATGACCGTGCTCGGCCCAGTTCCGGTCGAGGAGATGGGCATTACGCTGATGCACGAGCACATCTTGCTCGATGGCGCGCGCAGTTGGAAATGCCCCTGCCATCCCGATGACATGGCGATCGCCGAGCAGCCGGTGAACATCGAGATCATCGGCGAGTTGCGCATGAACCCATACGTCAACCGCGACAACGTCTCGCTCGACGACGCCGACCTGGCGCTGTCTGAGCTGCAGCGCTATCGCGCTCTGGGCGGCCACACCGTGGTCGATGCCACCAATATCGGCATCGGCCGCGCCCCCGAAAAGCTCGCTCGCACCAGCCGCATGTCCGGCCTGAAGATCGTCATGGGCACCGGCTTCTATCTCGAGCACACCCATCCCGAATGGCTGAAGGCGATGGATGTGGACGCCGTGACCGAGTTCATCATCAACGATGTCGGCGGCGGCGAGACGCAGCCGCCGATCATGGCCGGGCTGATCGGCGAAGTCGGCGTCAGCAAGGATTTCACCGCCGAGGAACGCAAGTCGCTGCGGGCTTCGGCGCGCGCCTCGCGCATAACCGGCGTGCCGCTGTCGATCCATCTGCCTGGCTGGGAGCGGCTGGCGCACGAGGTGCTCGATATCGTCGAGGCCGAGTGCGCCGATCTTCGCCACACCGTGCTCTGCCACATGAACCCGAGCCACGACGATCCCGACTACCAGAAAAGCCTCGCCCGGCGCGGCGCGTTCCTCGAATACGACATGATCGGCATGGACTATTATTATGCCGACCAGGACGCGCAATCGCCCTCCGACGAAGAGAACGCACGCGCCATCGCCGCCCTTGTCGAGGCGGGCTTCGGCGACCGCCTGCTGTTGTCGCAGGATGTGTTCCTCAAGATCATGCTGACGCGCTTCGGCGGCTTCGGCTATGGCTATATCCTGAAGCATTTCATACCGCGCCTGAAACGCCACGGCGTCGAGCAGGCGGCCATCGACCGCATGCTGATCGCCAATCCGAAAAGCGTATTTGCGCGGCTCTAAGCGGCCTGGAATTACACTGGAGTTCAAATGTCCAAGAAGAAGATCCTGCTTGCCGGCGAATCCTGGGTGTCGACCGCGACCCATATCAAGGGTTTCGACCAGTTTCCGACCGTTACCTACCACACCGGCGCAGACGAGTTGCTGGGCGCGCTGAAGGCGACCGACTTCGACGTCACGTTCATGCCGGCGCATGAGGCGCAGCGCGGCTTTCCACAGACCATGGAGGCGCTGTCGGCCTATGACGCGGTCGTGCTCTCCGACATCGGCGCCAACACGCTGCTGCTGCATCCCGACACCTGGGTCCACTCCAAGCCGACGCCGAACCGCCTGCGCCTGCTCCGCGATTACGTCAGCGGCGGCGGCGGTCTATTGATGTTCGGCGGTTACTACAGCTTCCAAGGCATCAATGGCGGCGCGCGCTACCGCAAGACGCCGGTCGAGGACGTGCTGCCGGTGAATTGCCTGGCCTACGACGACCGCGTCGAGGTTCCCGAAGGTTTTGCGCCGGTGCCGAAACCAGGGTCGAGCCATCCCATCCTCAGGGGCCTCGGCTCGGACTGGCCGATCCTGCTCGGTTTCAACGAGGTGACGCTGAAGGATGGGGCCGAGGTCCTGGCCAGCGTGTCGTCGGACTATGGCTCGCTGCCGCTGCTTGTCACCGGCCATTACGGCAAGGGCCGCACCGTGGCCTGGACATCCGATGTCGGGCCACATTGGCTGCCGCCGCAATTCATCGCCTGGCCAGGCTACAAGACCCTGTTCGAACAGATGCTGGGCTGGGCGACAGGTGAGAGCTGAGCCATGCATGTCCACGTCGTCGGCAATGCCTGCGTCGATACCGTGTTTCGCGTCGGCCGCTTCCCTGCCGCGGGCGAGACTTTGAATGCTGTGAGCTATGCCGACGGGCTCGGCGGCAAGGGCGCCAACCAGGCGGTCGCAGCAGCACGGACTGGTGCAGAGGTGACGTTCTGGACGGCGCTCGGCAAGGACCCCGCTGGCGCGTGGATGAGGAGCCGCCTCGACAGCGAGCTGTCAGACCTTGAGGTGAGCGAATTCGAGCTGCCGAGCGACCGCTCGACCATCGTCGTCGATAAAGGCGGAGAGAATTTCATCGTCAGCGGCGTCGCCTGCAGCAAAGCCTTCGATCCGGTGGCGCAGACAGCACTTGTCCGCTGGATCGCTCCCGGCGACATCCTCGTCTGCCAGGGAAATTTACGGACTGCCGTGACCAATGCCTGCCTCAGAGCAGCAAAGGGAAACGGTGCGCGCACCGTTCTCAACGCCAGCCCGATCGACACGGCCTCGCTGCCCGATCTCGGCCTGGCGGAGGTTCTGGTGGTCAACCAATCCGAAGCGCAAATCTTGACCGGCCGGGATGACACGACAGCAGCCGCTGGCGCGCTGGTGGCCAAAGGCGCAGGCACCGTGGTCATCACCCTCGGTGCCGCAGGCTGTATCGTGCTTGGCACGGACCGGACGGAACCGCTTCGTTTGCCGGCGCCGCAGGTCGAGGCGCTCGACACCAGCGGCGCGGGCGATGTGTTCTGCGGCTGTCTGGCCGGTGGGCTTGCCCGGGGCATGCCGGTCATCTCGGCGCTGAAGCTGGCGCTCGCCGCCGCCGCAATCGCCGTGACACGGCCGGGCACGCTGGCATCCTGTCCTTCCGCCTCCGAGATGGCGGCGCTCATCGATCAAATGGAGCTCTCATGACCCAGCTCGGCCCATCTGGCGGCGACGCGCTTCTAGACCTTTTCGGCCGCACCAAGGTGGTGATCGGCGTCGTTCACCTGGCGCCCCTGCCCGGCGCGCCGCGCTATAACGGCGAGGCCGTGGAATTGATCTACCAGCGCGGGCTCGATGACGCCAAAGCCTATCTCGACGGCGGCTGCGACGGCGTCATCGTCGAGAACCATGGCGACATCCCTTTCGCCAAGCCTGACGATATCGGGCCGGAGACGGCGGCCTATATGGCGGTCGTTTCCGACCGCATCCGCCGCGAACTCGGCAGGCCAATCGGCATCAATGTGCTGGCCAATGCCGCGATCCCGGCCTTGGCGATCGCCAGCGCAGCCGGCGCCGGCTTCGTCCGCGTCAATCAATGGGCGAATGCCTACGTCGCCAATGAGGGCTTTGTCGAAGGCGAATCGGGCCGCGCGGCGCGCTACCGCGCCAGGCTGCGCGCCAACGGCATCCGCATTTTCGCCGATGCCCATGTCAAGCACGGCGCACACGCCATCGTCGCCGACCGCCCGGTGGAGGAACTGGTCAAGGACCTGGTCTTCTTCGACGCCGACGCCATCATCGCCACTGGCCAGCGCACCGGTCACGCCGCGGATTTGGGCTACATAAGTATGATCAAGCAGGCCGCCGGCCTGCCGACGCTGGTCGGCAGCGGTGTCACCCCGGATAACGCCAATGATATCCTTGCCATTGTCGACGGGGTCATCATCGCCAGCGCGCTGAAGCACGACGGCGTCTGGTGGAACCAAGTCGACTCTGCTCGAGTAAAGGCTTTCATGGGTGGTCTGAAGCGATAGCTGACTACCCTACCAAGGGGCTTTCGGTCCAGCTTGATCAACACGACGGAGGGGCGCAGGATACCGCGCGACCCGATCGTCGACGGTCAAAGTAATGACTTCCCCAATTGATTGAGCAATGAGGATCCGATCGAAGGGGTCCTTGTGGATGGGTGGAAGCCCCTCCACTGCAATGGCATGCTCGCCGGTGATTGGCAGCTCATCATAGCCATTGTCGATCAGGCCCCGACAGAAAGACGCGCATCGACCTTCAAGTCAAGGCGGCCCAGACCGCGTTTAATGGCAATCTCCCAGGGAGTTGCGGCGCTGAACGTCAAGTGGTTATCGGCATTCTCGATCTCAGCGAGGGCTGCGGGCGGGAGCTTTTCGGGCTCGCCCGCCGCCCAGAGCAGAAGATGGGTATCGAGAAGAAGTTTCATGCATCGCCGCCAAACAGCTTCTCGATTTCGTCAATGGGCCATGCGATCAAAATCGTCCGGAACTGAAAACTGCCCGGCCATAAACCCCACCCGACGCATTTCGCCGGCGGCAGGTGCGTCTATGGCAACGACCTTGACCATCGGCTTGCCGGATTTGGCAATAATGAAAGATTCGCCTTTTGGCCGCCCTGTCGACAAGACGCGACAGATGCGTCTTGGCCTCGTGGATATTGACGGTGCGCATTGCGGGCCTCATGACTTAGTCCATGCAACTTAGTCTACATGGGGCCCCCGATTTTCAAGCGTATTTCAGTCAGTGAAGGATGCCGGATGCGGCTGATCCTTTCGGATCGGCCGCATGGCACGACTTCAACAAAGGCGCGTAATCGATTGTCTGAACTGCATGTTTGTTGGGACTACGTCTCACCTGATGTTGGCCGAACCTGTTGGTCCGCCATGCGAGGTCGGAGTTCACAGGAGCGATTTTTACCGAGCAAATGCTCTACGTTATGCTAGGGCACGAAAGCGAAACGTCCGCTTTTAGGGCGCTGCACCACGGTGGCAACGAGCCCGACACTGTACCGAAGGCGATCGACGCGACGGGCGCCAAGGGCCCTACCGGATTCTATGTTCCCTTCACGATTCTCGGTTTAGTCGGTCGGCGGGATTGAGCCGCGCTCTCGAGGGCCAGGGCCAACCGCTTCTCGTCTTCGATGGCGCGATCGACTGCCTCAATTTCCTCTTGGAGCACCTTCAGCTCGGCTCCGTAGCTGGAGCCGTCGCTGTCCCCGATCTGAA
This sequence comes from Mesorhizobium sp. M0159, assembly GCF_040322295.1. Lineage (NCBI taxonomy): Bacteria > Pseudomonadati > Pseudomonadota > Alphaproteobacteria > Hyphomicrobiales > Phyllobacteriaceae > Mesorhizobium > Mesorhizobium sp. M0159. Next base: position 5,288 of record NZ_JAMYTF010000078.1, on the reverse strand, counting down.
AGCCACTTGCCCGCATTGCGTCGCGAGTATGGTGCACGTTACGGACTCCTTCGCGTCGAGTCGCGACCAAGATTTCCCTAAACTCTCCAAGACGTTCAACGTGATTGCGAGCCATTGCGTTCTCCTATTTCGTCGTCATCGTCGCCGACGGCGATTCAGAACGGCTAAAACCTACGGAGATACTCTCGACAAAGCATGAGTGCGGAAGCTCAAATTTGAATGTCTTGCAATAGCGTGAAGCGCGGCAGGCGGAAATTGGCTTCGACCCGATCGATCTCAGACCAAATGCCAGACACTTTCGGCCGAGCGCGTGTGCGGCTCCCCCAACGGGGCCATCCGCTCATGTAATCAGTAAAAGTCGAGTGCGAGAATGGCCCGGGCCATGGACGTCCCGCCATTCCTGGTCGAGTTTGACCTGCGGCGGAGGCAAGGCAGGCTTCGGCGCGTTGGTTGTGTAAGGCATCTCAAGCAACTGCTCTCCGTCGATCAGCTCCAGGTGCAGCTTTGACTTCGTCTCTCGGGCCCTCCTCGGTAGCGCTCGCGCTACTTTCGAGAACGAGAGGCGGTGGTGACAAATATCCCCTGCTCGGCACTCGCGAAGACCTTGCTCCTACGAAGTTTCGCACCTCTTTTAGGGATTCAGCATCAGTCGTGATGTGGCGCTTTACTTGCACTGCCCGCTGGATGCCCCAGTTGTCACGCAAAGGCAGGAAACGGCGTAACGAAGCGAACGCGATGGCGATGCGATGCGGCCTTCCGTCTGTGAGCGGCTGCGCGGACGCCGTCAAACGGCAGAAACTTCAAATCCATCATGTTGGCTCATTGCCAAAGCACCGCTTCAAGACAACAATGACCTCGACGCCGGCGCGCCAGACGCGCAAAAAAAGAGCGTTGGAGGAAATGGAGGAGGAAGCCGCTGGCCAAGTCACGGACGCGCTATGCATGCGGCGTTTCGGTGCTCACCACCGACGAATCTGACGCGGATGCGTTCGCCCGGGCGGTGGCAGCGGAAGCAGCGGCCATTGACGCCGGGTTTGCCCTGCTGTTTTTCTCGCAGAGCCTCATAGAGGCCGTTGCCCTGTCGGAAGCGCTGAAGACCCACGCGCCGGCGCTCCACTATGCCGGCTGCTCGACGGCCGGTGAGATAACGCCCAAAGGGCTGGAGGAAGGCCAGATCCTGGCTATGCTGCTTCCCTCCGCATCGTTTTCGGCAGCCAGCACCATGGTCGAAAATCTGTCCTCATCGGGCATGGACGGGATTACCGGCGAAGTCGAGGCGCTGAGGCGTTCGTTACACGAGCGCCTCGGGCACGAGCGAGCCGACACCACTTTCGCGCTCTGCTTGATCGACGGCCTGTCTTATGCCGAAGAAGCGGTGACCTCCGCCATCCATTGGGGGCTCGACGACATCCCACTGATCGGCGGGTCGGCTGGCGATGATTTGAAATTCGAGACAACGCGGCTGATCTCGAACGGCAAAGTGACCTCCGACAGCGCCATCATCGTGCTGATCACCACGGAAATTCCTTTCCACGTGTTCAAGACCGACAATTTCGTTCCCACCGACGAGAAGCTGGTGGTGACGGCATCCGATCCCGACCACCGCATCGTGCGCGAATTCAACGCCACCATTGCCGCCGAGGAATATGCCGCCTCGGTCGGCGTCGTCGCGCAGATGCTGACGCCACTGAGTTTTGCCTCGCACCCGGTGGTGGTGAAAGTCGGCGGCGAATTTTACTGCCGTTCAATCCAGAAGATGCACGCGGACGGCTCGCTGTCGTTCTTCTGCGCCATCGACGATGGTGTCGTGCTTGCCGTCGCCCAGCCTAAGGACATGGTCGAGGCGACCCGCGCCGCTCTCAGCGACGTCAGCAAAAGGCTTGGCGGCATCGACCTGATCCTCGGTTTCGACTGCGTGCTGCGCCGGCTCGACGCGCGCAATCGGCAGGTCTATCGCGAGATTTCGGAACTCTACAAGGTCAACAACGTCCTCGGCTTCGGCACCTATGGCGAACAGTACCGTTCGATGCATCTGAACCAGACCTTCACCGGCATCGCCTTCGGTGAACGCAAGGCGGCCGAAGCGGCGGAGTAGGAAATCCGGGATGCCGCTCAGGAACATCGACGACCTGGAAAGGCTGAAGAAGATCAACGCCGCGCTGATCAGCCGCGTCGAGCGTTCCATGGACCAGCAAGGCAATGCCTTTTCGCTGTTCCAGACCGCCATTTCGCTCGAGAGCCGGGTGCGCAGCCGCACCGAAGAGCTGCATTCGACCTTGCGCCGGCTGGAGCAGTCGAACATCGACTTGAACGCAGCCAAGGAAAACGCCGAGCTGGCGAACCTGTCCAAGACCAGGTTCCTGGCGGCCGCCAGCCATGACGTGCTGCAGCCGCTGAACGCCGCGCATCTGTCGGTCTCGGCGCTTGCCGAAGTACAGACCAGCGAGGAAGGCAGAAAGCTGGTCCGCCAGGTCGAGCGATCGCTGGAGACTATGGAGGACCTGCTCCGCACCTTGCTCGACATTTCAAAGCTCGATGCCGGCGTCGTGCAGCCCGACATCACCGATGTCAGCCTGGAGACGCTGTTTTCGTCTCTGCGCTCGGATTTTCAGCCGGTTGCGGAGATGAAGGGGCTGACGCTGAAGTTCCGGCCGGTCAATGCGCTCGTTCGTTCGGACCGAACCTTGCTGCGCCGCATCCTGCAGAACATCCTGTCCAATGCACTGCGCTATACCCGCTCGGGCGGCGTGTTGGTCGGCACCAGGCATCGCGGCGACACGATCCGCATCGACGTCGCCGATACCGGCTGCGGCATCCCCGACGACCAGCGCGAGGCGGTATTCGAGGAATTCCATCGGGGCGTGATCCCGACGGATGCCGGGCTTGCCGCCGGCGGGCTGGGGTTGGGGCTGGCCATCGTGCGCCGCATCGCCGCGGCACTCGGCCATCCCGTCACGTTTTCGTCGAAGGTCGGACATGGCACGATTTTCCATATCGACGTTCCGGTCGGGATCGGCGACACGGCCGATCCAATCGCCAGCACCGTCGACATGGAGCGGCCGCGCGGCTACGGTCTGTTCGGCACAAGGGTGCTGCTGGTCGAGAACGACATCGACGTGCTGCAGGCGATGACCTCCCTGCTCGAGCGCTGGCAATGCCTGGTGCGCCCCGCCACCTCGACGGGTGACGCGCTCGACTTGCTTGGCGATACCGACTGGTTGCCAGATATTGTCATAGCCGACCAGCATCTCGACGGCGGCGACCTCGGCACCACCACAATCGCCGAGGTCCGTGATTATCTCGGCCGCGCCGTGCCGGCGCTGATCGTCACCGCCGATGGTTCGGAGACAGTCGCCAACGCCGCCCGCGCTGCCGGCATCGAACTGATGCGCAAACCGTTGAAGCCAGCGCAGCTAAGGGCGCTGCTGGCGCATCTGCTGGCTTGAACTGGTCGTATCTTCCCAGCACACGGGTCACCGAATTCCAGCCATTACTTGTGCCTAGGCGGTAATTCATATGAAGCAGATTCACTTCTTCGCGCTAAAGTAGACGAGGGAAAGCGGCTAACTGCTGCAGAGCAATCGCCGCGTGAATTGATCTGACTAGAGAGGCGCGGATTGCTTAGCTGGTGTCAGGAACGTGAGAGCCGTCGCTAGTCCAGTCCGATTGCGGTGACACGAGTGCGGTCGACTACGGTGACAGTGCGCTTTTTAGGGAGCACTCTCAAAACCCCGCCGGATCCCGAAAAAGCTCGGCATTGTCGAGCTTCGAGACCTCGATCACCGCCTGTGTGCGGCTGTAGACGTTGAGCTTGCGCAGGATTTCGGAGACATGCGCCTTGACTGTGGTCTCGCCGACCTGCAGTTCATAGGCGATCTGCTTGTTGAGCAGGCCCTGGCGCAGCATCTGCAGCACTTTGAGCTGCTGCGGCGTCAGCGTAGCCAGGCGCTGCACCATCTCGGCGCGGTCGGTGCTGTCGGCGTCGCGCGGCCGGCCTTCATAAGTCTCGGGAACATAGATCGCGCCTTCCATCACCGAGCGGATGGCGGCGGCAAGGTCGCTCTTGCGCGCCGATTTCGGGATGAAGCCGGCCGCACCGTAGGACAGCGCCTCGGAAATGATCTTCGGTTCCTCATAGCCGGAGACGATGACCACCGGCAGGCGCGGATACCGGGTCCTGAGCTGCAGCAGCCCTTCGAAGCCGTGCACGTCGGGCATGCTGAGATCGAGCAGCGCCAGGTCGAACGGCTTGGCATCCGTCAGAAGCTCGAGCGCCTCGGCAATCGAGCGCGCCTCCACCGTGTCGACCTCCGGATAGGCCATCTGCACGGCGCTGTGCAGCGCCTCGCGAAACAGCGGATGGTCGTCAATGATCAGGAACCTGGCGCGATCGGTCATCAGCTTCATTTCGGTTTGGTCTGGCCTAGAATAGTCCTGCAACCATGGCCAGCTTATTGGCAAATAGTACATTGCCATCTTGGCCGGCTAAAGCAGAATGTGCCCATGATTTCCGCGGCGCCATGCGGCAGATGTGGCCGTTCTGAAATGCAATGCCTTGCCCGGTGGCCCAAACTCGGCCGAATGTGCCGGCGACAGATCCATTGAAACAGAGACAGGTCGTGACCGACATCCGGCTTCGCGTGACAGCCAGTGACCGCCGGCTTTCGCACTGTTGCCGGCCGCCACACGACGCTTCCCCGACGCCCGCCTTGTTCGCGGCCGCACCGATGGTATCGGCTGGTCTGGGGACGCGCTGGTATACGGGCTGGTTTCCTGGACAAAACGCAGCAAGCTGATAGTGCTGCCCTTCAAGCGCCGCTAGGCGCTCGATATCGAACTGGTAAGGAGCACCACCTTGCCGCCATCGCGCTTTGGGCGCGACTTTGCCCGCGATATCCAAGCTAGTCCACGATCTGGGCCGCGCCAAGCCAGAACCAACTGATCGCAGTCGCTGATCTTGAAGCTATACGATCCGGTTGGACCAATTTCAGCCTATTCCCGTTGAGCCCAACGCCCCCCGAGGCTGACAGCACGTCGGCAATGACTTACGAAGCGTGTCCGTCTACGCGCTCGCCTGCGTTCGTTCCAACGCCTGGGACCGGGCGATTTCGTCCGGCCCCCAAAGATAGTGTCTGATGGTCGTTAGGCCGGCAACGCGCCGGATCTCTTGGCCGTCCAGGTGGCGATATAGTCCATCAGTCCGGGATTGAGGCAATCATAAGGTTCGAGCCCGATCGACTTCAGCTGTGACCTTATGCCGTCCATGCGGCTCGGATCGACACCGGACT
>NZ_JAMYTF010000077.1:0-18277 GCF_040322295.1 Mesorhizobium sp. M0159 | reverse complement strand
TCGGCAGATCCTGGTGGACGACGAAGCGTGCCCAGATAAGGCGACTGAAGCCAAGCACCATGGAGAATAGCCAGACGATTCTCGGCGTGGTCGGCTCATCGGTAAAGACGACATTGAACTGGGCGAAGTCGACCTGCGCCTGCTCGCCGGGCGGGGTCTCGAAGCGAACCTCGTATCCACGTCCGCCGCGGCAGGACGGACGTCGCGCAGGAAGTCGGTAACGGCCGTGTAGCCGCCGCCATAGCCGAGGTCCTTCAGTTCCCGGAAAAGCCGGCTGCCGGTGAGTCCGGGATATCGCGTGACGCGTTCGCGAAGATAGGCCGTGAAGGGATCGATCACCGCCTGACGCGGCTTGCGCGGTCCGTAGGCCGGGGCCTCGAGCCCGCGCTCAATGTATTTTGCGCACCGTCTTGCGGTCGATCCCGCTCTCCCTGGCGATCGCCGACACCGACAGGCCCTGCCGATGCAAATCCAGTATCATCATCATCTCCCCGATCTTGATCACCGAAATCCCTCTCCCGACCATCAGGAGAAGCATCAACGATTACGCGCCGCCGGTCTCCCGGAGCGCGCTCCGGAAGACCGGCGGCAGCGCTATATTGGGGAAGATTCAAACGGCACTTCTGGGGAGTATTGAGCCGGCATCGACAACAGCCAAGATCAACGGCGTCGCAGCCAATCCGCCGCGCTGGCCTGATGGAACCTACTCTGTACAGGGCGCAGCCGCTGCAATCGGCGTGACGGCTCAAACCATCTTCGACTACCTCGCCCAGGGCCTTGTCCACGGTCGGCAAAGCACGAAAGGCCAGCCTTGGCAGATCAGCCTTTCCAGCGACCAGATCGATCAACTTCAACGCCGACTGCAACGGACCAGGCGATCAAGGAAAGGTGCATCATGAAGCATTCGCGGATCCCACCCTCGGTGATGCGATTCTGGATCGCCTCCTTCACAACGCTCACCGCCTTCAACTCACCGGAGAAAGCATGCGAAAACACAACGCTCGCGCCCATGCTCTTGACGCAGCCGCAAACACCAGACTCAATGAACAGGTCGGGCGAAGCGGCCGCTCATGATCGCGTGAAACACCTGCTCACGCGCTCGGCATGTGATCGGCAACGGTCGTATGGCCGCGCCGGTTGGGCGCACGGGCGTGGCTGGCGATCCGCTGCCCCTTGTGGAAGACCTCGACGGTGTTGTCGGCGATGCGCACATCGACGAGCTCGCGAATGAGGCGGTAGGGCGTGGAGTACCAATGCCCGTCGACCTCCACGTGATAGTCGGGCGGGACGCGGCAACGCTTCCAGCGCGCAAAGAGGTATGGCTGGTCCGGCAGTTCTCCCAGCTTCGGCCTGTCGATCTCGGCGAAGAGTTCAGCGCGGCTGGAGCCGAAGCCGCGCATGTGGCGGGCGTTGAGTTCGGCGACGAGCAGGTGGATGGCGACGTTCAGCTCCGCCAGGGAAAAGAAGCGCTGGTTGCGCAGCCGCGCCAGGACCCAGCGCTGGGCAATTTGCACGGCGACCTCGACCTTTGCCTTATCCTTCGGGCGTCTCGGCCTCGCCGCGAGCACTGCGGTGCCGTAATGGCTTGCCATCCCGGCATAGGTTCGGTTGAGGCCGGGGTCGGAGCGATCGGGGTTGGTGACGGCGGCCTTGAGATTGTCGCAGATCACGAACTTTCGAACTTCGGCACGCCGCCCAGATAGGCAAAAAGGTTCGTGTGCACGCCGATCCAGTCGGACAGGCTCTCGCTCGGGCACGCCTCGGCGTAGGTGTAGTTCGAGGCGCCCATCGCCGCGACGAACAGCTTCATGGGGTGCGCTTCGCCGGTGACGGGGTCGAAGATGTCGATGGTGTGCCAGCGAAATCGACAAACACCTTCTCGCCGCCCAGGTGCGTCTGGCGCGTCGTCGGGCGCGCGCGCCCTTTCCAGGCCTCGAAGGTCGTGCAAAACCACCTATAGCCAAAGCTATCAAGGTCGGCAGCGCGATACTCCTCCCACAGGAGCACGCGCGTTACGCCGCGGCGGCGTAACTCCTTCTCCACATAGGCCCAACCGGGCACCGGCCGGCTGGGGCTTTGCGACGCCGCCTTCGGCGCCGGGAAGAGCAGCAGCTCGAGGCTTCGTCATCCATCCCTTCAGGCAGCGGCCAGCTCAGCCCAGCAAGACGGGCGCGCCGCAGATAACCATGCACGACGCCATTGCTCACCCCAAGCGTGTGCGCGATGGCGCGCTCGGTCAGGGCCTGGACATGCCTTAGACGTAAAACTTCTCTGATCCGGCGCATCGACAATCTCTGGGTTGGCATCGGGCTTCCTCGTTTTTGAACGAGCATCCTGTAGACTGGCTGAGTTGTCGGCCGAAGGGTCCCGCACCTCCGAAAAGGTGCTCACGATCATCTGAAATCGTTGCTCATGATCCCGTGAAATCCGTGCTCACGATGCGGTGAAATCCGTGCTCACGATCGCCTGAAATGCGCACGCAGGTAGCCCTTCGCCGGACCTGCCCAGGTGCTCGACTATGTCGAGCGCTATACGCACCGCCTTGCCATCTCAACAACCGTGTCATCGACATCGAGGACAACGCCGTTCGTTTCCGCTGGAAGGACTACCGGCACGGCAGTCGGCAAAAGGTCATGACCGTTGCGGCCGACGAGTTCATTCGCCGCTTGTTGTTGCACGTCCTGCCCGAGGGCTTCCATCGCATCCGCTACTACGGCTTTCTCGGCAATCGTGCCGCGCGCAAATGCTCGCCCACTCCGCGACCTGCTCGGCATGCCGGTTCCCGAGCCGTCGGATGGCTCATCCGAAAGGAACTACCGCGACCGCTACGAGGATCTCACCGGTCATTGCCTCAGGCAATGCTCGGCCTGTCGTCAAGGCAAGATGATCTCGAAATCTTCGACGGCGCCACTGGACCCCCGCCATGCTGGGATACATCATGAAAGAACCGCTCCGCTTTCGCCGTCACCGCATCGCACGAGCCGTTCGGCCCGACAACCGAGCCGGTCCCGCGAAGCTGCGCGCCGTCACCCCCGGCTGCCTCTGTCGGCAGGGCGCGACACCGGTCCTCACTTTGCCGCAACCCATATCCGTGCCGCTTCGGCGCACGCGACCCTTGCAATCGCGGCTTCCGTAACGGCATCCCCAAACCACACGACGCCTGTTCATGGGCACCGCCTCGATTTGAACACCCATAGCGGCCACCCGTGCCGGCGGCTTAGTCCAACACGTTTTTAGATTAGCTCACCGCCGCAATCGGCCTCAGTACGCTCTCGCCACCCGCCTTTCTGCGCGACGCTAAGCTAAAAACGCTCTTCAAAATGTGCTCGAGCATATTTGATGCGGGAAATCCGCCCTCCCGGATCTGTGAGGGCGAAAGCCGAATGGCTGAGCTACTCGACCACGATCAAGCGCGGCCTTTCGATTCGTTTCACGCCGAATCGGGCACTCGGCCCAACGCTCTGCGCACGGCCCCGACGATCTGGAAACCATCCGTGATTGCTGGGGCAGCGCCTTCCACAATTAGCCTGCCTCCCGAATGGAGCCGGACACTTCGGCCTCCGGCAGTTTCAGGAACTCCACTTGGCCGGAGTGTATCTGCCGATTTGTCGTGTGCATGACAACATCAACACACCTACCAGAACCAAGCCATTCTTGTAAAATGTTGACATCACAAGGAAAAGCAGTTCCGACCTATTGTTTTTGCGGTCGGCGCGACTTTTGCAAGACTGGAGAGGTCGCGGCAACTCCGTACTCGAGCGCTGAGGTGGGAAGCTGTCCCAGTATGCTCGCTAACAGGGAGATTGACGAGACGCCTGGCAGTTTCTCTTCAAGGGTCAGCATGCGCGGTTTCCGACGATCTTCAGGCGGCTAGTATGGAAGCGTTGCCTCTTGAGTTCGGCCGCTTTATAGACGACGCCGATAGTGTTCCAGATGCTGAGCATCTATTCAGACTGCTATCTGTTTTCTCTCGTGCAGCGAAATTCCCTTGGGTCGCCTATCATCCAATTTTAAGCTGCGACACGGGTTCGGACCCGGAGCTATCTTGGCAACGGGAGTTTGTGAACTATCCTGACGGCTGGCGGGAGCGCTATTTCCAGGCGGGCTATGACGCAATAGATCCCATTATAAAGAAAAGCCGAAAGCATGTGGCACCCTTTCGATGGCGTGACCCGTGCAGTGATTCGGGCGTCTCTCAAGTCGAGCGACGCTTTTTTGATGACGCTGCGGCGTTCGGCCTGATGACCGGCGTTAGTGTTCCACTGCACGGGCCTGGTGCCAAACTAGCCATAGTGAGCTTCACTCGACCTTATGACAAGATTATCGCAAGTAGAACGGTAAATTATTTTCATACGGCAGCGCTATTTTTTCATATTAAAGCTGAGATCTTCAATCGTTCCAATTTAACCAACCAGATTCCTGACCTATCACGCAGAGAGAAGGAGTGCATTCTCTGGGTCGCACGAGGAAAATCGTCTTGGGACATTGGTCGCATCCTGGGCGTGTCTAAAAATACCGTAGACTTCCACGTTAAAAACGTAATGCGGAAGTTAGATTCGTCAAGTAGAACTGCTGCCGCCATAAAAGCCATGAGTTTCGGGATTATTGATTTGTAGAATCGTGTCCTCCGCGTGCGTCGCCAGACAATCCTGCGGGCGTGATTGAACCTGATTCGGTGAGCCAAGTCTGGAGTTCGACGCGAGTGGGCGATTGGAAGGGAGTCCTGGGTTAGGGCGAACGTCGCCAAAGCCGTCATCTACCCTATCGGACAGATCTCGGACACCTATGTACGTTGGTAGTATCCTCATCAGGTGTTCTCCGCTTTTTTTATGTTGGCTGAAAAACCGTTCGGCGCCGCGATGTCTGGCATCTGCTTGAGAAAGACGCGGCTCGCGTTCTCCGCGGCCTCGATGTTGGCGCGCCAGTTGATTGAGCCCATTACTGCCTCTTTGATCCGCAAATGTTGTCGCAACGCGGTAATGGGGGCAATTTCAAAACGCCACCAACTTCGCAGGGAACACACATGGACCTTAACTGGGTAGACGCGTTGCTCCTTAATGCTGTGCAGAAAAACAACCGGCTGACTTCCAAAGAGCTTGCTAAAAAGGTTGGTTTATCCCCAACCGCATGTCAGCGTAGACTCAAGCGTTTGCGGAACGAGCGCGTGATTGAAGCGGATGTTTCTATCATCTCTCCGAAGGCGATTGGACGAGCAGTAACCATGATTGTTCTGGTGTCATTGAAGCGGGAGCGTGCAGACATTGTCGACCGCTTTAAGACAACGATTCGCAATACCCACGAGGTGATGATCGGCTATTATATTACAGGAGAGGCAGACTTCATGCTTGTTGTTACAGCCAGAGATTTGGAGGACTACGAACAGTTCACACGGCGGTTTTTATACGAAAACGCCGAAATAAAGGCCTTGAAGACCATGGTCTCGATGGATCAAGTCAAGTCCAGCTTAGTCATATCGGTATAATGAAAGAAGGTGCTTTCAGTTGCGGTATAAACGCGGAATAGACAGTTAGAGGCGGTATTTCGTGAGCTACTGCGATAACACGATAGCCTGCGCGCCCCAGCAGCCGCGGTTTACGCCGTCAAGCTAAACTCATTGCCGCTCCTATAATTGCGAGCGCGGATCGAAGAAGTGCCGACACTGTGCTTCGGCGCGGTGGCACTTTTCATCAAGGCTTTTCGAGTTTGTCGCGGAATTGGACCATTCCGTCGCCTCGTTGCACGCGGCCGGTGACCGAATCCGATGTCGCCCACGGGCGCGGCCAGGATGCCAAGACTGCATTCAAGTCGGTATGACGGTACCCATCCGGTGAAGCTTCCGATTACCCACATCGTCGGCTTGATCCAATGGAGATGCCGAAGGCGATGTCGTGCAAGCGGGTCATGCCGCGCCAGACGACCATGTTGCCGGGAGGAGGCGGATCATATTTGCGGGCGAGATAGCCGCCAAGCATGGCGATTTGCAGCAGGTAGGCGGCGGGCGTGGGCCGTTGGAGGCGTGGTCGCGTTCGGGACGCGTCGATCTGGTTGAGCGCAGTGATCTCGGCGAAGGTGAGAACGCTGTCTGGCGCGGCGTCTGGCTTGGCGCGCGCCGACATAGTGACGAAGAATATGCGCCAGCCGACCACCGCGATGAGAGCGAGGAACTTCGCCAGCCTCTCGGCGGTCTCGAGCCTCGTCTCCTCGGCACGGCAGCCGGACTTCATGACCTTGTGGAACACCTCCGCCTTCCAGCGCAGGGCGTACCAGCCGAGCTTCTCAACCGCCGCGGAAAGATCTTCGACCGGCAAGTTGGTCACCAGTTTCCAGTCGACCGGCTCGCGGCCGGGCGGCGGACTCTCTTCGAGGGCGTGGATGTAAGTCAGAACCTGCGAACTGTAGCGCTTCTGCTTGCCCACCGGCGGCAAGGTATTGATGGCGGCGAACTTCACTTGCAGCCAGGTCGTCTCGTCCTGATCGACCGTAATGCGATGACGTCCCGCCAAGGCGCCGCCGCAAGTTGGGCAAAGACGCGATGATCAGGATCGTGTGGGGCAGCATCGGCAGGCCGCTCGGCCAGCCTGTTCGTCTGCACCCGCACGAGGAAGCTGGTACCAAGGTCCTGCGCCGGTGCAATAGAGCTCGTAGACGTCGCTCTCCCGGTCACCCACATGCACGCAGCGCTCCGGCGCCCCAACGAGCGCGATGGACTGGCGCAGGTTCTCCAGCCAGCGGTAGCTCTCCTTCGTCTTGATCGGCACGCGCGTGGGATTGATGTGCCGCTTGAGCGCGAGCGTTCCCTTGAACTTCGTTCGTGTCCAGAACTTCGCCGCCGCCAAACCGAATGGTGGAATGGTGTGCCGCTGGGGGTGACGGCCAGGCTCGAATGCATCAGCACCCCGCACAAGGTCAGCACGTTGGGCTGCCCGGCCTTGTAGCGCCCGGCGTTGATGGTTTTGGTGAAACCGATTTTGCCCGGCTGCGCGCGGCTGTAGATAAATTCGGTCGTGTCCTGCAGGATAAGGATCGGACCTTCGCTCGCCGCAACGCGCGCCGCGGTCGCGGCGAAATGGCCGGCGAGAACGCTATGTTCGGTCACACGCGGGTTGTCAAAGAAGCGGTAGGCCGCCTTCGCCGCCGCCCAGTCGCCGCAGGCCGCCGGGATTGGCTTGCCCGGCGCAGCTGACATCTGATCCAGCAACCGTTCAGCCAACGGGCCAGACGCTTGTCGGACGGGCCGCCGCAGAAAGCTCTTCCTCCTGCCAAGCGGCTTCGCTGCTGCCGGTCTTGTCTCGCATCCGTGACGCCTCTGCGCGGCGACAATCAAGGTGAGGTGCGCCAGGCCAAGCTGGCGCGTTCCAGCCGGTGCGAGTCCGGTCCGGGTAAGGGGTAGCGCCCGCCCGGTAGCAAGTGTTGCGGCGTGGGAGGTGACGACCACGGCGAAGCGTACACAGCAATCATGTGTGGGAGTGAGCCACGATAGTGATAAGATTGCAGGGGCCGAGACGTTCTCATCCGTCGAAGGCAACATGTGCGGAGCCGACAAGCGAGGCACCTTCGCCCTGCCGGGGTCTAGGGCCACATCACGCATGAAAGGAACGCGTGGGAACCTGGGAGATCTCTTGTCTGGCCGCGTGGCGTTCGCCATGCCGGTCCGCATCGGGAACGCGAGGAGCCGTAGCCGAAGATGAACGGACAGGAGAAGTCTGACTCTGGCATAGTAGCTGTGAAGCCGACGAACAAAACCGGGCGACCGGTGGCGGAGCCGGTGGAGCCAAGGCCAGAGACCAAGGGGAACGTGGGCCAGCAAAGCACGCACCGGGCACAGGACCGGGCTCGCGTGACCCAGGCGCTGGACCGCGTACGCAAAGCCGCAAGGCAAAGGAAGAAGGATCAGTTCACCGTGCTCTTACACCATATCAATGTCGACATGCTTCGGACGGCGTTCTACGCGCTCAAGCGCAAGGCCGCTCCCGGGGTGGATGGCATGACGTGGCAGGACTACGAGGCAGACCTTGAGCCTCGGCTTAGGGACTTGGACAAACGGGTCCACAGTGGGGCGTACCGACCGCAACCGTCTCGCCGGACGTACATACCGAAGGCGGATGGAAAGCAGCGGCCGCTGGCGATTGCCGCTCTGGAAGACAAGGTCGTCCAGGGTGCAACGGTCATGGTGCTCAACGCCATCTACGAAGGTGACTTCTGCGGTTTCTCCTACGGGTTTCGGCCCGGACGAGGACCGCATGATGCGTTGGACGCCCTGTGCGTGGCGATCGATAAGCGGAAGGTGAACTGGATTTTGGACGCCGACATCCAGAACTTTTCGGGAGCGTCAGCCACGATTGGCTCGTACGCTTCCTGGAACACAGGATCGGCGACAAGCGCACCATCCGCCTGATCTGGAAATGGCTGAAGGCGGGCATCCTCGAAGACGGGATCGTGACGGTGGATGACAGGGGAACGGGTCAAGGGTCTGTGATTTCGCCGCTTCTGGCCAATATCTACCTGCACTTCGTCTTCGACCTGTGGGCGGAGCGCTGGCGACAGCGTGAGGCCACCGGCGATATAAATCATCGTGCGTTATGCCGATGATGTAATCGTTGGTTTCGAGCACGAGGACGACGTCCGTCGCTTCCTCGATGCGATGCGCGCGAGGCTTGAGGAGTTTGCGCTGTCGCTTCATCCGGACAAGACCCGCCTTATTGAGTTCGGCCGCTTTGCGGCGGTCGACCGCAAGCGACGCGGGCTCGGCAAACCGGAAACCTTTCCATTCCTGGGCTTTACCTTATCTGCGAGAAATCGCGCAAGGGGCGCTTCCAACTTAAACGGAAGACCCTAGGCGACCGCATGCGGGCGAAGCTCAAGGACATCAAGGTGGAGCTACGGCGGCGCATGCATTGGCCGATCCCCAAACAGGCGGAATGGCTGGAGCAACTCGTAAAAGGACACTTCGGCTACTTTGCGGTTCCAACGAATATTCGGGCGCTCACGGCGTTCAGGTATCGCGTGATCGACCTCTGGCGACGATCGCTACGGCGGCGTAGCCAGAAGGACGATGCAACGTGGGAACGGATCGCAGAGCTAGCCAACGACCACCTTCCCAAGCCTTGCAACCTTCATCCATGGCCGAGCGTCCGCTTCGCCGTCAGTCACCCAAGGTAGGAGCCACGTGAGGGAAAGCCGCCCGCGTGGATCTGTGCGGGGGGCGTCTAGCTTAGCTAGAGCCAGTGAATCACCGCTGCGCGGCATGAATTTTCCTCCTTTATTGCGAGGCGCTTAGCCTCCGCGTCGGATCAGGCGCCCTCGAAACCAAGGGGCGAAAGATCATGCGATAATAATGAGGCGTTTTGAACTGTTGCAAATCAACGGGGCGAATTGTCGCGACACTTGCCTGTGACAGGCACCGGTAGATCTCTCCCTCCCGGTTGATTTCTTCCAGATCGAGAGAGCTCGACACACTCGTACAAACGCTTCTTGCTTTATTCAAAAGCTGTAAACCTTCGATTTGCAACCACTCGTAGTTCTCCCCCAAGAGCATTTTCACACTGACCCCGCTTACATATGGCAGTATAATCGAAAAATATCCGTCATGCAGATGGTTTGCTCTAAGCAAGAAGACCTTGGACTCGTGTGCCCCCCCCACCATTGAGACTTTCAAAGGTGAAAAACGCACACTCATATCTTCAGGGCCAAGATCAAGTTGAAACCTTTGTTGTACTAAAGCGCTGAAAGTGAAGTCAAGCCCCAGGCTGCGCGTTCCATATGCGCCAAGCCGATAAGGTGAGGGCAGGCACCTTACATTCTTCCAAGCACTTTCTAGATCATAGATCGTCTTCTTGCGGTCTGGCCCCATAAACTTGTCATGCTGGAAATCCTTGAAATATTCCAACTCCGCTTCCATAGGCATGTAGACATGACGGAATAGAGCTGCATGGGCGGCCTGCTGCAGAATAGAATACTCGTGCGTCACGCCAGACCTCGTAAAAAACGTCCTCGCATCTTGGATAAACCGCAAGCATTCAGCTTGAATATTGGCGACCTTCGCGTACTGCTTCTCACCAAGTTTGGTCTCACCAATAACTGGCTCGCCGTCCGAATCATAGTCCACAACCGCTCCTTCCTTTAGGACGCAGCATTGCTCAAATAGATTGTAATTCCAAAAGGGTGTCGTAATGAGTGCTTTGCTATTCACTGGACGGTAAGGTGCGTCGGAGCCGACCAAATAGCGGCCCAGGATCTCGACGTTCAATTCCTTTTCGAAGGTGCGAATCAAAAAATCCAGCGTTTTGCCGTAATAGCCTATGTCCGCCAAGATAATGGTATCGCCGTCCTCTAGCTCCAATTCCTTTGACATATAGCGCATCAAGCGGGTACGCAAAGCAAAGGAGTTCTTGAATATCAACTCCAGCACATCGTCGTCGTGGAGCAACTGATGGAACGCCGTTTTTGGATCGTCAGATTGATGGGCGATCCGTATTAACAATTCCCTCACTTCAGGCGGAAGCAAAAGCTGCTTTGCAGTGGCATGAAGGTTGTCATATTCGGGCTCGATCCCGCTGATGTAATAATCGACATCGGCACGGGTTTTGAAAGAGGCCGCAACAGCAACGAATTTGCGGATCCGTACCAGTTTGCCGACGGGTTTGCGCGCATAGGCTTCACACGCAGCTGAAAGCAGATAAGCATCACGCAGCAAAAAGAAGACTCTTACTCGCTTGCCCTGCTGTTGTAGTGCCTCCACCTCGTCCATAAGAAAACGGGCATAGGCGTATAGCACCGGGCCAAACGACATGTAGCCGATCACTGTCTCCGGCGCGTACGGCCGCAGGTTTGCTACAGAAAAAAGTGGTCGAAATGGACTATAGCATGGCTGAACAACTGCTTTCGGTGCCGCTTGTTCGAGTACAATCAACGAAGATGCTGCATGCTGTAGACGCAAGAAGTCTGCGACCTCATGATCAAACGGCAGGAAATGCAGCGCACGCATGCCCAATTTCCGCGGCGCTTGCGCATCGGCTACGTCATTATCTCCGATGTGAATTAGTTGCGATGCAGGCACGCCACACTCTTTGATTACAATCTGAAAAAGGGCATGGCTCTTCGACGTCCCATAATCGACTGAGCAGTAAATCTTGCTGATTGCCTGCATAACGTCTGCAGGCAAATGCCGAGCCAAGAGGCGCCTTAACTCGTGTTCGCGCAAATGCGTATCGCTCACGACGATAATTTTGATACCACGGGCGTGCGCCAGCCTGATCAGTTCTACGTACGGTGAGAATGCGAAGCAAACATTCATTTCGGTCCGGATTTCCGCCTCGGCCAATAGCTCCCGTTCCTCACCTGAAAGCGATGTAAAAAACCGATAAATATCACCGATATCGATCTCCCCGGATCCGTTCTCTAAAAGCTTCGCTCGATAGGCACGCGCAGCAGCGCTAATTCGTTGGTGAGGAGTTACCCCTAATCTTCGCGCGACGGGACTATCGGCCAGCACTGCGAAAACGTCTCTAGGTGTCGCTGTCTTGCGCCATAGCAATGTATCGAAACAGTCAAGTGAGAGTACCGTCAAGGAGTCCCCAAAGTCGTCCAAAATACTATTAATATCATGGGACTTTATTTTGGCCTTATGGTGAGTATCACATACGTCGCTCCAGAGCAGGCGACTTTCCGAGTTTTGCCGTTGGTTGATCTCTTTTGTTGGACCACCCCCGTCTGGGAACATTGCATCAAGCTGGCCGGTAAACTGATGAACATCATCTCCGGGAGTACCCGGCAAGATTTCGCCATAAAGGTCAGGATCAGATACATGTTCCATACGGGGCCGTTGGGAGGACTGCTTATCGATGTCGGCGTGCTTTATCTTAGCGGCCAAGCGCTCTAGTATAAGCTGCATATAGTGTCTCCTTTAGTTCTCGCGCACGAACAATCTTGCTGGCTGGTAACTTGCCACTTGTCGTCACTCTTGGGTCTAGGCCCTCCGCATCGCCGAGTGTCGAGTCAGCGGCAGCCGCTTTCGCTACGGAGCTTCCACCGAGCCGGCATTTAGACTAGAAATGTCCCTGAACTGATTGAAAGACTGAGGTGTGCTCTGCGGAGCAGAACTCCGCTGTCCTACCGCTCGCCTCGCAAGATTTGAAGTTCACGACCAGCATGGTTCTTCCATCGGCTGTAATCCGACCGATCCGGTGCGAATGAACACTCCGCTCGATATACGCATCTCAAGAAACCATAGAAGTGCTTGACTCAACGTTCACGATTAAATCGATCCGGCTCATTGTCATGATGAAACGGTGAAAACCAATTAACCGATCCGCTTTTTACGCATCGAAAGAAACGATAGACCCCAAGCCTGCGGAAGCGCGATGACATACAGAACGGTTATCGATTATGTTTGCGATAGAGCTCTTACACTTGCCTGCGTGAATCGATTGGCTGGCCGCTTGAGACCGAGGTTCTCTCTTAGGGTCTGTCCAGAGTATTTGGACCTGAATTTTCCTCGTTGGCGCAATTCGGGAATGACGAGCTCAACAAAATCCTTGAGTCCGCTAGGAGCAGTCGCCGGCAATACGTTGAATCCGTCAGCCGCATGTTGATCAAATGCATCGACCATGGTGTTAGCAATGTCATCCGGAGTTCCAACAACCATCAGATGACCACGGCTGTCCGAAACCAAGCGGATTAGTTGTCTCCAGGTGAATTTCTGGCGCGCGGCCAAGTCTACTAGCAGTTTCTGGCGGCTTTGGATGAAATTGGTCGGCGGCAATTTATCAGGGACCAATGCGTCAAGATTTACTGAACGCAGATCGATGACAGACCCCAGCCAAAGTTGGGCCTGTCCAATTAGCACGTCAATGTGCGTATCCGATTGTAGTTTTTTGAGCTTTTCAGAGGCTTCTTGCTTGGTCGTCCCAACGATCGGGACGATGCCAGGCATAACGAGAACCTGATTTTCCTCTCGTCCAAGTGCGCGCGTCTTCTCTTTAAGAGTCTTGTAATATTGTTTGCCGTTCTCTAAAGACGGTTCGGCGGTGAACACGACCTCGCCAACTTCTGCAGCAAACGCAATCCCGGCATCGGATGCGCCAGCCTGAACCAAAACGGGATAGCCTTGCGGCGGCCTCCCGATGTTCAATGGGCCTCTGACAGAAAAGTGGTTCCCTCGGTGGTCTAGCAAATGAAGCTTTGCTAGATCGGCGTAAATGCCGGTGTGCTTGTCGCGAATGAAAGCGTCGTCTTGCCACGTGTCCCAAAGACCCTTAGCAACTTCTACGAATTCCCGCGCTCGGGCGTACCGTGTGTCGTGATCCGGAAGTTCTTTTTCACCAAAATTTAGCGCTTCGAAATTACTCGCCGACGTGACAATGTTCCATGCCGCGCGCCCCCGGGATAAGTGATCAAGTGAAGCAAACATACGCGCGAGATGATAGGGTTGGTAGTACGTCGCAGTCGCTGTCGCGACCAGGCCGATGTCGTGTGTTCTCGATGAGAGCGCTGACAACAGTGTGATTGGCTCGAAGTCATCGTTACCACTTGCACGAGCAACGGCTGTATGATCGCTTATTATGCCTTGATGATCGGCGAGAAATACGAAATGAAACGCCGCACCTTCGGCGAGCGCTGCCAGATGAGTATATTGATCAATATCAAGTCCGCGATCCGTTGGCACGCTTAGGTCGCGCCATGCACTTTCGTGATATCCGGCCCGAGTAAGATACAGTCCCAGCTTCATTTCCTCATTGCGTCGCATACCACATCTCCATTCAACCGGACTATAAGTTCAGCCGGGGCCGAGTTCATCGGCGCCACAGGGCAGCGATCCTCACGCTCGACTTCCCGGCTTCCCGAGATAAGGTCGTTGCGACACCCTCTCTGGCTTGTTGAAGGCTCTAGCAAAAGGTTCCAAGCATCGCTTGCCGCCTATTCCCCGCGCCTGCTTCCGAAAAAGACGCCTCCCTTATCTGGTAATATCTGCTAGTACCCGAGAACCGACAACAACGAACCTACCAAGCGTGGTAGTCGTGACCTGAGATCCCAGTCTCCTCCGGTTCGAGGGAGAGTCCTGGGTTTCGTTGCTCCGATACCATTCTCTGGACCGCCGGAAGGTAGCGTTTCCCGGCTTTCTCACGATGGCGGGCTGGGGGCGCCGTCGTGATAGAGCAAAGAGATCGCGGCCTTGTGCCCGATCGCCCCATGCGGGTGCACCTCGTTGTATAATACGACGGCAGAACGCCCAGGGGATCGTGGAGCACGAGGTTTTTTACCCGTGGCATCCTTGGCCGGGAGCCTGGCCCATATTCATGAGGTGGTCGAGAAGGCTGGTAGAGAGGTTTTCCGTTGCAGCCTCTCTGGTCGGGGATCCGATCGGTGGCTGGAGATTCCAGCCTGGATGTTTGATAGGGCGGCTAGTGCCGCCTGGCAGGTTGGCGCCGCTCCCCATGTCGATATTGCTGCACTACGTGCGTTGGCGGCGCTGCTGCAGGATGTAACACCCGCTTCGGGCACCCGATCGCAAATGCGAGTTTCGAGCGCAGCATTGGGCTCTCACGACATGGGGACCCTGGATCGGCGTGAAAACGGGACCGCCTTCATGCACGACGGTTAGCGCTCGCCGGGCGGAGCTGGTCAGGTTTGCGCAGGCCGGCGAGTGCGGATCGGCCTGGTGGGATGATCAGGCGCGGTTCTTGAAGCGCCAGGATTCGTTTCCGGTCTAGATGATCTCGCAGTGGTGAGTGAGACGGTCGAGCAGCGCGGTCGTCAGACGGCCATTCTCCGAACGCCAGATTGGTAGTGACAATGATCGAGGTGCGTTCGTAGAGCCTGCTGATCAGGTGGAAGAGAAACTGCCCGCCGGCTTGCGCGAACGGCAGATAGCCGAGCTCATCGAGCACGATGAAGTCGAGCCGGGTCAGGTAATCGGCGATGCGGCCCTGCTTTCCGGCCCTGTGCTCGGTTTCCAGCCGATTGACCAGATCGATGACGTTGTAGAAGCGGCCACGCGAGCCGTTGCGGATAAGAGCACGGGCGATGCCAATAGCGAGATGCGACTTGCCGGTTCCGGGCAGACCGGGCTCATAATGCCCGTTATCAGCAAGACAACGGAACACGGAACATTCGCTACGCCTTTCATCCGCGCTCTGGCGAGGAGGCGGTCGTTGTCGGACGGCAGCGCTATTGCGGCGAGCCGGCCTATGTGGGCCGGCAGCCGGATGGCAGCTTGGCGCTGGTGCCGATCTGGATGACCGAAGAGCCCGCGGCGGCGATGACGCTCGTCGAGGAGCCACGCCTTTCCCTTTCCTGCCTGCGCGATCTGCGTCGCGAGATCGACACCTGTTTAAGCTTGCTCGACGGTGACTCACGCCGTGGAGGAGAGAGCTATGCAGCAAAGGCAGCCTATTTCCGCCCAATCGGATCTGTTTGCGGCGCAGACCGCGCCACGGGAACTTCCGAGCGACATCCGTCAGCGCCTCCTGCCATTGAGCCTGCTCAGGGAAGCGGCGAAGAAGGCCAGGGAGGCAGATCATGAAGATCACGCCTGAGCATCTGGCGCGGGGTGCCTATGTCTATATTCGCCACTCCACAGCCGACCAGGCGATTGCGGCCCTTCTCAATCGACTCGGCAAGACCACCGGCCGGCAAAACGGATGGACGCAGTCGCGCGTCTGCACCTTCCGTAGCCAACACAACATTGCCGTCTACAGACACGGCGAGCGCGCGGCGCGCGGCGAGTACACTTTGCAGGAAGCGGCAGAGAAGCTGGGCGTGCGGGCAATGACGGTGCTTCGCATGATCCGCGCCGGTTATCTGCCGGCCGAGCAATACTTCAAGGGCACGCCTTGGGTCATTCGCGGTGAGGATCTCGTGCGTCCCGACATCCAGCACTATGCCAACAGCGGCATGCGACGCCCATTATCGCAAGGGCAAGATCAACAGCCGATGCTTTTTCAATGACATGGCGAGGTGTGCATTATGACGCGGGATCGGTGCCGCCGATCAGCACGGCGTTGCGCTGGTCGGCAACGAAAGTGCCGCCGGCGAGTGCGGATCAGCGCTTCGTTGACCGGAGTGCCGTCGAAGTCGAACTCGTCGATATCCTTGGCGAGCGGCAGCTTGGCGGCGGTGAGCTGGTATTTGATCGAGCGGGCCTGCTTCTCGGATATCTCGGCCGAGCACCGACAATCCTCGGCGGCTCGTGCTGACGCTTGATGCCGGTCGCCATCACCTCGTCATAGGCGCTGCGCATCGTCCCCATCAGTTCCAGAACGTGCGTGCGTTCCATCAGCTTGCCCTCCTGAGGCTGTCATAGCGGGCGCAGTCGGCCTGCGGCTCGTGCTGCAGGCGAGCGCGTCCGGGGTGAGAATGGTGACGGCCGGCGCCGGACCGCGCCGCCGCGCCAGGATGTTGAGGATGACGGCGGATGCGCAGACGTTCTGGTCGAGCGTCTCCCGGCAGGCCGCCTCGACGGCATCGAGCCCGTCGCTGAGAACGGCGGCCAGGATCGCCACCATCTGAAGGTCGCCGTCATCGGCGGCCTTCAGCCTGCGCCGTACCCGCTCCATGGCCGATGGCAAGACCCAGCCCTGGAACGGCGTATCATTACGCAGGGCACCGGGCTTGCGGGCGAGCACCGGCACGTAGTGCCAGGGATCGTAGATCGTCTTACCGCGGCCGAAGGAACGGGCATGCTCGGCAACGAGCACGCCGTCCTGACGAATGACGATGCGGTCTGCATAGGCGTGGATCTCGACCGGACGGCCGACGGCGGTCGACAGCACCGAGTATTTGTTGTTGTCGAAGCGCACCGTGCAGGTCTTCGACACCGAGGCGGGCACCGTGTGGAACCCGTCGAAGGGACCGCGATAGTCGACCAGCTTGCCGCGCTCGTCCTCGAACATCTCCCGGATCGTGCGCTCCGGTTGATCGACGTGACGGTGCGCCTTGGCCCCAGGCGACGCACTTGTCGAGGAGCCAGGCGTTCAGCTCCTCATAGGTCTTGAAGCGCAGCCGCGGTGTGAAGAAGCGCTCGCGCACCAGCCCCACCTGATTCTCGACCTGCCCCTTCTCCCAGCCCGACGCCGGCGTGCAGGCGATCGGCTGCACGAGATAGTGGCTGCACATCTGCAGGAAACGGCGATTGTATTGTCGGTCCTTGCCGACAAACACCGTCTCCACCGCCGTCTTCATGTTGTCGTAGATGCCGCGTGTGCAGGCTCCGCCGAAGAAGGCGAAGGCGCGGTCGTGGGGGCGTCGAACACCATCTCCTGCGTCTCGCGTGGATAGGCCCTTACAAACATCATGCGGCTGTGACACAGCCTGGACATGTGGCATTCCTAAGCAGCGGGACGCCATGAAAATGAGCAGCAGAGGCACCATGAAAGCAATAGGCCCCGTCATCGGCACCTGGGAAATGGCCAAGTCAAAGGTCATCAACGGCCGCCGCCAATGAGTTTCAAGTCGGTAACGCGAACGTATACGGAGGGGCCAGAGGGAATTAACTTCACAGTCAGGGCAGTCAAGTCCGACGGAACACCGTTCGTGGAGCAAATAACGTATAAAGGAGACGGAAAATACTACCACAACATAGGACATCCTTTGATGGACGAGATGTCCAATGAGCAGGTCGACGCCAACACACTTGTGTGTACGGCGAGAATGGCGGGTAAGATCATAGGGGCGGGAACGCTCCGGATATCCCCCGATGGGGAAAGTCCTAACAATGACGTTCATCTACTTGGACGCCGAAGGCATCCTGCGCGGACACGTAACGGACTACGACAAACAAGGGGGCTGATACCTCTACGAGGATGGCTTCGCGGCGCGACTCTGTGCTGTGATGGCCATCCCTCGAACGCCCACTACCCGCCGACCCAAGCATCTGTAGCAGGCGCACATCGAGCTATGCGCGGCACCTTGGTTACATCAATTGCGACGATGATCTGGGAGGCGATTAGCTCGCGCGCCACGCGGCGACCCGAGATCGAAGTGTCGGCGACGCAGCCAGACACTCGGGAGTCACGTCGTCGACGAGTTGAACACGTGAAAGTGGCGGCCGCAGGCGCCCTGGTCGTGCACGAAAACCAATGACAGGGCGCGTTGGTTTTTGCCTCACCAAGTGCGCGGCCACAATCAAGATGGAACTCGGTGTTGTCAAGGTTGCAGCACGCCCCATGACCGTGAGTGCACCGACTGCAAGAACCACCGCTATCCGATCGAAATCGTGGCCTGTGCTGTCTGGCTCTACTTCCGCTTCAATCTGAGCCTGCGCGATGTCGAGGAAATGCTG
>NZ_JAMYTF010000076.1:0-18741 GCF_040322295.1 Mesorhizobium sp. M0159 | reverse complement strand
GCGGGTTCCTTCCCTGGAGGCTTCCGGACGCCGGCCTCGAGCCACGCCATCTCAGTAGACGGCCGGCATCCGAAACCCATCACAATCACAGACATAGAGGCGAGCGAGCTACACGTCTGCTTTGAGGCGAAAGCAGCCGCCCGCAGCGTAGAAGTCAAATGGCTTGGGTCAGAACCTACCATTTACCAATGTCAGCTTCATGATTCATAGGCACAGTCTTGGGAGTCAGATGCGATGGCGGAGCGCCTCAATGATCACCGCCATCGCGGGCGAGAGCTGTCGCCTGCTCGGGTAGTAGAGGTGATAGCCCGCAAATGGCGGACTCCAGTCGTCAAGCACGAGCCTAAGGCATCCCTTGGCGATGTGGTGGCTGACGAGGTTTTCCGGGACATAGGCGATTCCGAAACCGCTTATCGCAGCCTCGATCATGGGAATGGACGAATTGAAGGTGAGTTGGCCTTCCACCCGCACACGAAGGTCGCGGCCATCCCTAGCGAATTCCCAGGTATATAATCCGCCGAACGTCGCCTGCCGCATATTAATGCAGTCATGATCGACCAGATCCTGCGGTGCGGTCGGAACCGGATGGCGGGAAAAGTACTCCGGCGAAGCCACGGCCACGAGCCTCCAATCCGGCCCGATGCGCACTGCGATCATATCCCTGTCGATGCTCTCACCAAGCCGCACGCCTGCGTCGAAGCGCTCCTCCACAATGTTCTTCATGCCGTTGTCGCTGTAGAGTTCGACGCACACGTCAGGATAGTCGCTGAGCAAGGGCTGCAGCTTCGGCCAGACGGTCGTCTGGAGCGCATGGTCGGAAAGCGTGATACGGACCGTTCCGGAGGGTTTGTCGCGAAAGGCCACCAGGCTTGCGAGGTCGGCTTCGATTTCCTCGAAGCGGGGAACAAGAGATTGGAAAAGTCGCTCGCCGGCCTCGGTCGGAGCGACGCTCCGCGTCGTACGCGTCAGCAGGCGGACGCCAAGACGAGCTTCAAGCTCCTTGATTGTCGAGCTCAGAGTCGACTGCGAGGTTCCGAGCTTGGCCGCCGCCTTGGTGAAGCTGCGCTCCCGGGTGACCGCCACGAACCAGAGCAGATCCTTCATCCCATCGCGCTGCATAGGGCACCTCCCGTCTGACATTTATATCATAAGCAGATAAGTCCATGCGAATTACTCAGTCTAATAGAATGGGTTCCTCTGCAATATCTTCCAGCATGGTGACGGGGATGGGCGGCTGATCCACCCCCGTCGCCTTGCAAGGATGCCAATTATGGAAACGACCTACGACACAAGGCTTGTCGAAGACCGCGCCGCATGGGGCGCGGTGCTGTCGATGGCGCTGTGTGTTTTCGTGCTTATCGCGTCTGAATTCATGCCGGTCAGCCTGCTCTCGCCGCTAGCGGCCGATCTCGGCATCACCGAGGGCCGCACGGGACAGGCGATCTCGATTTCGGGCGCTTTCGCCGTCGTGACCAGCCTGCTGGTCACCGGCCTCACGCGCCGGATCGACCGCCGACTGGTCGTGACCGGCTTCACCCTTCTCCTGATCGTGTCCGGGCTCGCTGTCACCTTCGCGCCGAACTACGCGTTCCTCATGGTCGGCCGGGCGCTGCTCGGCATCGCGATCGGCGGGTTCTGGTCGATGTCGACCGCGATCGTCATGCGCCTCGTGCCGCAAGACATGGTTCCGAAGGGTCTCGCCATGCTAAACGCTGGCAATGCCATTGCGGCCACCATCGCCGCGCCGCTGGGCAGTTTTCTTGGCGCCTATGTCGGCTGGCGCGGCGCTTTCTTCCTCGTCGTACCGCTTGGGCTCCTGGCGCTGGTCTGGCAGTGGACAAGCCTGCCGGCGCTGCCCCCGCGCCGGAGGAAGCGTCCAGGCAATCCGCTGGCGCTCCTCGGCCGTCTTCCTGTCGCCACCGGCATGGCGTCGATCATGATGCTGTTCATGGGCCAGTTCGCGCTCTTCACCTATCTGCGGCCCTTCCTCGAGAGCGTCACTAGGGTCGACATCGCCGCGCTTTCGGCGATCCTGCTGGCGATGGGGCTGGCCGGGGTGCTCGGCACCCTCTGCATAGGCCGGCTTTTGCGCACGCGCCTGTTCAGCATCCTCATCGTCATCCCGCTGGTCATGGCCGCGCTGGCAGCTGCGCTCATCGCCCTCGGTGCCTTGCCGGTTCCCACAGCGCTGCTGCTCGTTGCCTGGGGCTTCTTCGGCACGGCCGCGCCCGTTGGCTGGGGCACGTGGCTCAGCCGGACGTTGCCGGACGACGCAGAGGCCGGCGGCGGGCTGCAGGTGGCAGTCATCCAGCTCGCCATTACAGGCGGCGCCGCGATCGGCGGCACGCTCTTCGATACGGTCGGCTGGTGGGGTGCATTCATTTTCGGCGCGGTGCTGCTCTGTGGATCGGCGCTCGCCG
The DNA here is from genome assembly GCF_040322295.1 of Mesorhizobium sp. M0159. Classification (NCBI taxonomy): domain Bacteria; kingdom Pseudomonadati; phylum Pseudomonadota; class Alphaproteobacteria; order Hyphomicrobiales; family Phyllobacteriaceae; genus Mesorhizobium; species Mesorhizobium sp. M0159. The sequence goes on along the minus strand of NZ_JAMYTF010000076.1, from coordinate 16,321 downwards.
CCTTTGCAGCATCGCATTTGGCCCGGAGGTCGCAGCCATGACGGCAGCCATGACGATCGACCGTCCGGACCTCAGCCGCCGCGCGTTGCTCGGCGGCGCGCTCGCGGCAACGGTCCTGCCGCGGGCCGCCCGCAGCCAGCAGGGCAGCGACCCAGGCAGCCAGGAGCCCACCGACATGAAGATCAAGATGATTTTCAATGGCCGGACCATGACCGCCACGCTCTACGACAATCCGTCGGCGCGCGACTTCTTCACCATGCTGCCGCTCGATCTCACCATCGACGACTACACGCATAACGAGAAGATTGCCTATCTGCCGCGCAAGCTGACGGAGGAGGGCAGCGGCCCGTTCGGCAACGAGCGGCCATACGACCTTTGCTATTTCATGCCCTGGGGCAATCTGGCCATGTTCTACGCCGACTACCGCCATCCCGGGCTGATCAGGCTCGGCCGCTTCGACGCGGGCGAAGAGGCCCTACACGTAAGCGGCAAGTTCCCGCTTCGCATCGAACGCATCTGACAGGAGATCACCATGGATATTCTTCGCGCAGGCACCAGGCCGTCTGGCAACGGGCCTTCCGACTGGTTCACCGGCACGGTCCGCATCGATCCGCTGTTCAACCCGTTCGACGCCGCGCGCGTGCAGGGCGCGCAGGTGACGTTCGAGCCGGGCGCCCGCACCGCCTGGCACACGCATCCGCTTGGACAGACGTTGATCGTCGTCTCCGGCCTCGGCCTCGTTCAGAGCGAGGGCGGGCCGGTCGAGGAGATCCGTCTCGGTGACGTTGTCTGGTTCGCACCCGGCGAGAAGCATGGGCACGGTGCCTCACCCGAGACGGCCATGATCCACATTGCCCTCCAGGAGGTCAAAGACGGCAAGGTGGTGGACTGGCTGGAACACGTCAGCGACGCCGACTACGGCGCCTGACATCGATTGAACGAAAGGAAAGCAAAATGCTCGCAACCGTTCTTCATAAGCCCGGCGACATCCGCTGCGAGGAAGTCGAAGACCCAAGGATCCTTCGCCCGACGGATGCTATCATCAAGCTCTCGGCGAGCTGCATCTGCGGCTCGGACCTGTGGCCCTATCGCGGGCTGCAGCCGGTCAACGGCCCGATGCATATGGGCCACGAATATTGTGGCATCGTCGTCGAGGTCGGCGCAGAGGTGCGCACGGTCCGTCCCGGCCAGTTCGTCGTCGGCTCGTTCTGCCTCTCCGACAATACCTGCCCGCATTGCCGCTTCGGCTTCCAGTCGTCCTGTGTGCAGCGCGAGTTCATGTCGGGCGCGCAGGCGCCTTACGCCCGCGTGCCGTTGGCGGATGGCACACTGGTCGCCACCGCCGAGGTGCCGCCGGCCGAACTCATCCCTGACCTGCTGGCTGTGTCCGATGTGCTCGGCACCGGCTGGTATGCGGCCGACGCAGCCGAGGTCCGAGAAGGATCGACGGTGGTGGTGGTCGGCGACGGTGCGGTCGGCCTGATGGGCGTGCTTGCGGCCAAGGAGATGGGCGCCGAGCGCATCATCGCCATGAGCCGGCACGCCAGCCGCCAAAAACTCGCCCGCGAATTCGGCGCGACCGACATCGTCGCTGAGCGCGGCGAGGAAGGTGTGGCCCGGATCAAAGGGCTCACTAAGGACGTCGGCGCGGACTCGGTGCTGGAATGCGTTGGCACGGCGGAATCCTTCGACCAGGCGCTGGCCTGCTCTCGCCCCGGCGGCACCATCGGCTATGTCGGCGTGCCGCATGGCGTGAGCTTCGATGGCCAGAATCTCTTCTTCGGCCAGAAGCGCATGCTGGGCGGCCCCGCGCCGGTGCGCCGCTTCCTGCCCGACCTCATGGACCGTGTGCTCAAGGGCAGGATCAAGCCCGGCAAGGTCTTCGACCTCAAGCTGCCGTTGGCCGAGGTCGCTGAAGGCTACCGCGCCATGGACGAGCGGCGCGCCATCAAGGTCATGCTTTCGGTGTAAGCGAAGATTGGGCGGACGGCCTGTCCGCACCCACAAACCAGAAAAAGAACAACGACATATGACGATGAGATTGAAGATCGCTGCGCTTGCGCTTTCGGTCGCCACGCCGGCTTTCTCCCAAGAGTCCCCGATCATCGGCGCATGGCGCATGAGGTCGCTCGAGGCCGGTGCCGAGGGAAACCTCAAGCCCGTGCCATATTCCGGCCAGGTCATCTTCACCGAGGCCGGCACCCTCTCGGTGCAGGCCCAGAACCCCGACGCTAAGGCGCCGGACACGCCTTACACGGCGAATGGCTACGAAGCCTATTACGGGCCGGTCGCCATCAACGACCAGGACAAGACCTTCGTCATCACGATCGAGTCCTCCCTGGTCCGCAACCTTGTCGGGAAGAGCATGAAACGCAAATTCGAAGTCTCGGACAACAAACTGGTCCTGACGCCGGACAATCCGGCCGAAGGCTGGCGCGTGACCTACGAACGTTACTGATCGGAACAGCCCGGCTGTCAAAGTGTTATCGGTGGCCACAATGGCGCGGACGTCCGACCGAAATGGCGCGATGGCGGAACTGGTGCCAATCATGGCGGCTGTCTTCGCCGGCTTCCTCCTGATCGGCTTGGCGCTACCCGTCCTGCCGCTGCATCTTCACCAGCAACTCGGCTTCGGCCCCTTCGCAGTCGGGCTGGTGACGGGCAGCCAGTTCGTCGCCTCGATGCTGTCGCGCATTGGAGCCGGAAATTATGCCGATGGGCGCGGCGGCAAGCGGGCCGTCGTCGTCGGCCTCATTGCCGCTGCCCTGGCGGGGTTCATTTACCTCGGCTCGCTGGCATTGCTCGACCGGCCGGCAGCGTCCGCATCGGCGCTCTTCGCCGGCCGGGCGGTACTGGGCGCGTCTGAGAGCTTCATCATCACAGGCGGCGTCGCCTGGGGCCTCTCCCTTGCGGGCGGACAGAACTCCGGAAAGGTCATAGCTTGGGTGGGCACGGCGATGTTCGCAGCACTCGCGCTAGGCGCGCCGATCGGATCTGCGCTTTACACGGCGAGCGGCTTCGCCGCGATCGCACTCGCGACGGTCGGCCTGCCACTTGCGACGCTGCTTGCCATCCTGCCTATGCGTGGCACCAGCCTCGCCGCGAGCGCCGCGCGACAGTCATGGACGAGCGTGGCGCAAGCGGTCTGGCTTCCCGGCGTCGGAGCTGCTTTCAGCAGCCTTGGCTATGGCGCAATCCTGTCCTTTGGCGCGCTGCTCTTTGCCGAACGCGGCTGGCAGCCGGTCTGGCTTCCCTTCACCACTTATGCCGCGTCGCTGATCGCGGCAAGGCTGTGCTTCGGCCACCTGCCTGACAGGTTAGGGGGCGCGCGCGTCGCCGTGATCTTCGTGGCGGTCGAGGCGGCAGGGCTGATGCTGATCTGGCTTGCGCCCGGGCCTGTTCTCGCCGCCATCGGAGCGGGCCTGACTGGCCTCGGCTACTCGCTGGTCTATCCCGGTTTCGGTGCCGAGGCCGTAAGCCATCTTCCACCACGCAGCCGCGGCCTGGCCATGGGACTCTACACCGTCTTCCTCGACATGGCGCTCGGCTTCGGCAGTCCGGCGCTCGGCTTGGTCGCTGGGTCGGCCGGGCTGCAATTCGTCTTCTTCGCCGTCGCGACGGCGACGCTTCCGGCGTTGGGCATCGCTCTGCTGCTGGGTCGCCGTAACGCTCCACTATAGAGCCGGATAGTCTGGGCTCGAGATGTCGCGCAACTACGATCGCTCCCGCTTCGCGAGAAGCTGAGGCATCAGCCGAACCTGCTTTTGGTGGCGATAGAGGCCGATCAGGTCGTCGGATCGATCATGGCCGGGTATGACGGCCATCGAGGGTGGATATCGCGCATCGCTACCTTGCAGTCCCATCGCCAAAAAGGGATCGGCGAGGCCCTCATCCATGAGGCCGAAAGGCGGCTCGCCGGCCTTGGTTGCATAAAGATCAACCTCCAAATTGTCGCTTCCAATTCGACGGTTCTTGGGTTCTACCGACAGTGCGGATACGAGGTCGAGGAGCGCATAAGCATGAGCAAACTGTTGCCGAAAGTTTGAGGTGCTCCGCCGATTAACTCGTCGTCGCGGCTCGACGGCTCAGGTCCATTGGAATCTTGCTGCCGGTCATTATTGTGGCAGGCGAACCTCTCCGGGTGAATCGCGCTGCGGGATACGGCCGACGGCCGAAGCCGGGCGAAGTCCAGCCAGCCGGAGGGAGCCCTACATACGGTCGAATTACTGGAGCAGTGAGGACATGCATGCAGATCGCATCCAAGCCACGCGTCCGCCTGGCAAGCCGTCAGGAACTGGATGGAATTGGGTTGCTCGTCTCGGAGGCTTTCGCATCGTTACGGCCCGTTCTGGCACCGCACATCTTCGAGCCCTACGTCAAGGATGCGCGGGATGTCGCGGGGCGATGGGCGAAAGCTAGCGTCGCGGTGCTCGAAGCCGAGGGACGCCCTCGTCGGGACGGTCACCTACTACGCCGATGCCGCCTTTGACGGCATGGGCTGGCCGCCCGGGCTGGCAGGCCTCAGGACTCTCGCGGTTGTTCCCTCGGCACAGGGCCGCGGATATGGCCGCGCGCTTTGCGAATGGTGCGTCATGCAAGCGCGTCTGCAGGGCTCAGGCGGCCTTGCGCTTCACACTGCCTCGTCCATGACGTCTGCATACAAGCTGTATGAAAGCCTTGGCTTCGAGAGACGCCCCGCCCACGACCTTTTCGCCTCCGACATTATTGGCTTTGATCCAGCACTCGGCGATCAGCAGATCATCGCCTACCTGCTGCCGCTCAAGCAGGTCGAGAGCAGCCGCGATCGATAATGTTCGACCGCCGTTTGAACGGACGGAGGCATCATCTCGCTTCCGGATGCTGTCCGCAGCTTCCACCGTTTGTCTCGATGCGAGCAGATCCTAGCCTTTCGTATAGTCAGGCCCAAAACGAGTCGGCAGGTTGTCGGCGAGTTTCAACCAAGGGAGCTTCTCCTCAAAAGCGACATGCAGCGTAGGTGCAAAATTTTCTGGCTCTTCCATTGCTGCCGAAAAAAAATGCATGACATCAGACATGTTTTTTGAGCGGAAGGACAGCGGCGTGCCACAGTGATTGCAAAATGTTCTTTCCACACCGGGAGAAGAGTTGAATACCTTCGGTAGCTTGCCCAGCCATCGCCATTGGCCGTCCAAGACTCCAATATAGGAGGTCATCGGCGCAGAACATTGCCGCCGACAACTTTCACAATGACAGACCACGCAGGCCTGTGCCGGGCCATCGACTTCAAAGGCAATAGCGCCACATAAGCAATGACCACGCATGCAAATTCTCCTTGAGCCAACAAGGACAGCTTCATGCCTGGGCGTGAGGGAGGCGCCATGAAATGCGTCGAGCTGGCGCCCAATTCCGACATTCGGCGCTGGCGATTGTCCTCGCGTGCGCGAGGCGTTGCCTCCAAGCTGCCTTCACTACCCCCTTTCGGCATATAGAAATGTTCGTAGAGTTTCTCCGCCGGGCCGCTGAATTCACGGCCTGGCAGGTCTATCGCAACCCGAACACTACAGTGGAATTGCGGTCACTTCCTTGGCCGTTCGGATCACGAACATCGTGTGGTATCGCGCGACGTTGCTTCGGTCTCGGAACAGTCGCTCGCACAGCGCATCGAACTCTTCCATATCCGTCAGGCGGAGCATGAGGACGGCGTCGGTTTCGCCGCTTACACTGTAGGCCTGAGTGACGGCCGGTTCCTGAGCGGCCAACTCGAGAAAGTCCCTCATATACTGCTCACCATGACGCTCCAGTTCGACGGCGACGATCGCCTTCAAGCCCCGGCCAGCCTTTGCCGGTGCGAGAAGCGCGACAACGCGGCTGATGACACCGCTTTTCTTCAGTCGTCGTATGCGGCGCAGGCAGCTCGAAGGGGAAAGCCCGACTAACCCCGCCAGTTTGGCGTTAGTTCGTGAGGCATCATCCTGGAGCAGGTTGAGAAGCCTTCTGTCGATCTTGTCCATGTCGGTCACGCTCATCGTCGGTGCGTTGCAATTTTATTGCACGGAATCGCAAACTTTGACCACAAATGCGAAGCGTCTCACGCTACTCAGATGGCTCCAGGGATGATGGAGCAGCATGATGGCAATTTGCGCCGCCTTCTATCGCAAGACATTGGAGACGCTTGAAATCTATTGGGAACTGGTTCGCGTGATCGTTCCGGTTGCGATTGCCACGCGGCTGCTGCAGGACCTTGGCGTCATCCAGGCGATTTCTCCGTTCTTCTCCCCGCTCATGTTGCAGGTGGGGTTGCCACCTGAACTCGCCTTTGCCTGGCTGACGGGATTGCTGGTCGGGATCTGGGGCGCGCTTGTGATCGTACTCACCTTGGTTCCGGTTTCGGCGCTCAGCACTGCCGACATGACGGTTCTTTCGGCTCTCTTGCTGTTTGCACATGCCATTCCGATCGAGCAACGGATCATTCAGAGGGCCGGGCCGAGCTTCCTGGTCACCGCGGCGCTTCGTATTGGCGGGGGTTTGGTCTTTGCTGTCCTTCTGCATCAGATATTCGCCGTGACCGGATGGCTGTCAGGACCGGTGAAGCCGGCGTGGATGCCGACGAATGAAAGCACCGACTGGGGCGGCTTTCTCCTGGGTACGCTCAAAACCCTGGGCATCATGCTCGTTGTTCTGCTTGCGCTGAGCTGGGTGATCGAGCTTCTCAAGATGTCGGGCATTTTGGAGTGGATGAACAGAGGGCTTGCACCGCTCTTTCGGCTCGCCGGCATCGAAAAGCAGACGGTACCTTTCGCCGCTGTTGGCCTGTTTCTCGGGATTTCCTATGGCGCAGGACTGCTGATCCGCGAGGCGCGCACGCCTAGCGCCGAGCCGCGTCAGATATTCCTTGCCTGCGTGTTCATGGGTTTTGCCCACAGCCTCATTGAGGATACGTTGGTCGTTGTCACACTTGGCGCTGATGTTACGAGCGTGCTTCTCGGTCGCCTAGCGTTTGCCGTGCTCGCGACCGCCGTGATCGCAAAAGTAATCAAGGCGGTTCCCGACGCTCTTTTCTTCAAGACACTCTTCCACAAGGAAGAAGACAGTCCGCGCAATCGGATTTCGGAGCCCGCGATTAGCGGGCCGTTGACGTGAGCCCTCCTTACGCAGCAGCCGACATGTGTGTCGCATCGCTATCGGGACAGGACGCGGCTACCCCTCTCCCGACAGATCGCGCCGCGCCTTGTCGAGTTCCTCGGCATAGCGCCGCATCAGGTGGCCTTCGGTCAGCAGACCGACCACCTTGCGATCGGTGAAATCTTCGACCACCGCCAATTCCTCGGCGCCGGCGCGCTGGAAGGTCTCGGCCGCCGATTGCACGTTCATGCTCGGCACCAGCACCGCATCCCTGAATTTGGCGAAGGACAGCACCGGCATCTCGTCATCCGACAAATGGCTGTGCAATTCGGCGACGATCAGCACGCCGACATAATGCAGGTCGGCGTCAACCGCGATGACGCGCTGCGAGGCACCGAGCGGCACCTGCTTGCGGAATTCCGCAAGCGTCGTCGAGGCGTCGATGGTGCGGACATCCTTTCGCATCATCGAGCCGACAGTCAGGCTCCGCATCCAGCCGACATCATGCGCGCTGCGGATGGTTTCGCCGCGCAGGTGAAAGCGCCATGTCGAGAAGGAATAGCCGAACGTTTCGCGCACCAGGATCGCCGCCATGAGCGAGGCGGCCAGCACCACGCCGGTCAGCGTCAGGTCGCGGGTCGATTCCAGCGCCAGGAAGGTCATCGTCAACGGGCCGCCGACGACGCCGACGGCGAGCGAGGTCATGCCGACGACGGCGGCGACGGCAGGGTCGATGCCGGTCGCCGGCGAGACGAATGCCATCGCGCCGGCAAACATCTTGCCGAGCAGCGCGCCGAGAAACAACGAGGCAAAGAACAAGCCGCCGCGGAAGCCGGAGCCGAGCGAGATCGCCGAGGCCGCCAGCTTCAGCACGAAGACGCTGGCCACCACGGCCAGCCCGTAATTCATCGCGAATTCGCGGTGCAGCGCGCCATGGCCGCTGGACAGGACCTGCGGCGTGACCAGCCCCAGCAGCCCGACCATCACGCCGCCGAAGGCGGGGCGCAGCGAGGCGTCGATCGACAGCCGCGCAAAGAGGCGCTCGATCAGGCTCACCAGATGCATGATGGCGATGGAAGCACCGCCGCCCAGAAGCCCGAGCAGCATGAACGGCAAATACTGGCTGACGGTGAGCTGCGGCAGACCGGCGAGCTCCAGCGGAAACGGCACGCCGCCGAACACCTCTGCGGTCAGCGAGGCCGAGATCGCGGCGGCCATCACCGGCGCAACATTGGCGACCGAGTAGATGCCGATGACTAGCTCGAAACCGTAGAAGGCGCCGGTCAGCGGCGCGTCGAAGGCGGCGGCGATCGCGCCGGCGGCACCGCAGCCGACCAGGATGCGGACATCGTTGCGGCGCAGCCTGAACAAGCGCGCCAGCCGCGACGCCAGGCCCGAACCCACCTGCGTATAGCCGGCCTCGAGCCCGACCGAAGCGCCGAAGCCGCTCGAGATCATCGTCTGCCCGGCGATGATGAAGGTGTCGGTCAGCGACATGCGGCCGCCATAAAGCGCGTTGGCTTCGATCGGATCGACCGGCGTGCGGAACTTCCGCTTTCTCAGCCAGATCACCGTCAGCCCGAGCAGGATGCCGCCGATCGCCGGGATCAGCGCCTGCTCCGGCCTTTGCAGCGAAAACATCGCCGAAAGCCGACCGCCGGGCTGAACGCCGAACATAAGCCCGTGCAGGACCTGCACCAGTCCGCTCATGCCGGTGACCAGCGCACCCGCCATCACCCCGACCAGGGCAGCCAGAATGACGACGGCAATACCGCGCGCCTCGAGCAGCGGGATCGATCTGATCAGCACCGCGCGCAACCGGCGGGCATAGACTTGCGGTTCGTTTCTGGGCGGTTCGTTTCTGGAAAGCACCGGGGCGGCTCGCCGATATTCGTGGGTGCCTGATACCCTCGGCAACATCGCGTGGCAACATGCAGGCCGCCGAGGTGTCATGCCCGCGTGATGCTGCGGCGATAAACCCCATCTTCATCTCGGGGAGCCGCGTTGACGTAAACGTCAACCCGAAGCTATATGCGCCGGCGACCGTGATCGCGAAATGCGCAAGACGGCGACTTCGGCCAGATCGAAGTGTCCCGGATCGAAGTGCCAATGAGCGACAAACGCAACGAGACGAGGAGAACCGCCATGGGCGTTCAGGAAATTGCCGACAAGATCAGCGCGCGCGTGGCGAGTGCCGGGTTCGACCGTTCCGTGAAGTTCGATACCGGCGGCGACGGTGTCATCGTCATCGACGGCGCCGATGTCTCGACCATCGACGGGCCGGCCGACTGCACCATAAAGCTTTCGCTCGACGATCTGGACTCGCTGATATCAGGCGACCTCAACCCGACCATGGCGTTCATGTCCGGCAAGATAAAGGTCGAAGGCGACGTGAGCGTCGCCATGGCGCTCAGCCAACTGATCGGCTGATCGCTTGAGGTGAAACAAGCCGCCGCACGATGGCGGGCGGCTTGCTTCGAACCATCAGGCAGCGAGCGGCAGCCGCTGCGCCTTCAGCTTGCGCCCGGCCGCCTTCAGCGTGCCTTGCGCGCCGTCGAGCGCGCCGACAACCAGTTCCCGCGCCAGCAGGCGGTGCCGCTCGTAAGGCCCCGGCATGGCCAGCGAGCCGGTCTTTGCGGCCGAAAACCCGAAGCGCTCGTAATAGGGCGCGTCGCCGACCAGCAGGATCGCCGCATGGCCAAGCCGCTCGGCCTCAGTGACCGCATGGCGCATCAGCGCCGAGCCGATGCCGGCATTTTTCAGCGCCGGGTCGACCGCAAGCGGGCCGAGCAGCAGCGCTGCCGTGCCGCCCTCGCCCAGGACCACGTCCCACAGCCGCACCGTGCCGGCAACAGTGCCCGACGCATCGCGCGCGACAAAGGCCAGGCCCTCCGCAGGCCGGCGGCCGCGCCGCAGCTTTTCCGACGACTTCTTCCGGCGCTTCGGCCCCATCGCGCGATCGAGCAAAGCCTCGCGCGCCGGGACGTCGGCGGCGGTTTCTGCAGTGATGACAAAGGCGCCAGCAATCTCCCCCCTCGAGGGGGAGACGGCCGCGAAGCGGCCAGAGGGGGTCGGTTCGGCTGCTGCGACCTCTCTTGGACCGTGGGAGGCCGGCGCTTCACGCGCGGCGACCCCCTCTGTCGCCTTTGGCGACATCTCCCCCTCAAGGGGGGAGATTCCTGCGGCGCCTTCAACAACGAAATCTACAATGTCCATTTCCGCGATCCTTCACGAGCGGATTGTTCCACAGGCGAGCCCGGGCGTGCGACAGGCGCCCATCTCCGGATGATCTGATCGGTTCTTTCGAACCGTCAGATCACGTAGGATCGGAGAGGCTCGAAGCCGTTGAAGGCGACCGAGGCGTAGGTCGTCGTGTAGGCGCCGGTGCCCTCGATCAGCACCTCGTCGCCGATGGTCAGCGACAGGGGCAGCGGGTACGGCGTCTTTTCATACATCACGTCGGCCGAATCGCAGGTCGGGCCGGCGAGCACGCAAGGCGCGGTCTCGCTGCCGTCATGCGCGGTGACGATCGGATAGCGGATCGCCTCGTCCATCGTCTCGGCAAGACCGCCGAACTTGCCGATGTCGAGGAACACCCAGCGCACATTGTCGTTGTCGGCTTTCTTCGAGATCAGCACGACTTCCGACTTGATGACGCCGGCATTGCCGACCATGCCGCGGCCCGGCTCGATGATCGTCTCGGGGATCGCGTTGCCGAAATGCTTCCTGAGCGCCGAGAAGATCGCCTGGCCGTAGGCCTGCGCCACCGGCACATCCCTGAGATAGCGGGTCGGGAAGCCGCCGCCCATATTGACCATCTTCAGCACGATGCCTTCGTCGGCCAGCGTCGCGAACACCTTCTTGGCGTCGGCCAGCGCGCGGTCCCAGGCGGTCAGGTCGGTCTGCTGCGAGCCGACATGGAACGACACGCCATAAGCGTCGAGCCCGAGCGCCTTGGCATGGCGCAGCACGTCGACCGCCATCGCCGGCACACAGCCGAACTTGCGCGACAGCGGCCATTCGGCGCCCTCGCCGTCTGTCAGGACGCGGCAGAACACGCGGGCGCCGGGAGCGACGCGGGCGATCTTCTCGACTTCCTCGACGCAGTCCACCGCAAACAGCTTGATGCCGAGCTGGTAGGCGCGCTGGATGTCACGCTCCTTCTTGATGGTGTTGCCGAAGGAGATGCGGTCCGCCGGCGCACCGGCGTCCATCGCCATCTCGACTTCGGCAACGGAAGCGGTGTCGAAGGACGAGCCCATCGCAGCAAGCAGGCGCAGGATTTCCGGCGCCGGATTTGCTTTCACCGCATAGTAGATCTTGGAATCGGGAAGCGCCTTCTCGAAGGCGCGGAAATTGTCGCGCACGACATCGAGGTCGACGACGAGGCACGGGCCGTTCGGACGTCGGGTGGCGAGAAAGTCAAGGATGCGCTGGGTAGCCATCGGGGTCTCTCCATCAGCGCCTTTCGGCGCGCACAAAGGCTTGCGGACGCGGGCTCTCGGCCTCGCGAACACGCGGTGGACAAAGGCGGGACGGAAATCCATGGAACCAGCCGGTGGAGACCCCGGAACCATGAAGCGCCGTCTCGCGGCGGTGAACCTTGGCCTTGCCCGGCCTCGGTTCGCTTTGTCTGCCTTGGCTTGGATGGGAGACCCGTCCGCACTGCCGGCAATGAAGGTGTGCCTCTTCAGTAACCCCGGTCTTTGGACGACCGGCAGAACACCAGAAAGGCCCGCACCGTCGTTGCTTCAAGGTGTCCTCGGTTGGCGGTTGGCCGCTAAACCGACTGGAGGGGTTGGCTCCAGTTACCTTACCGATTACCCTCACCATTCGAGGATCGGCGGACACCCACAGGCACGTGCGACTTTGGGCAAGCGCGATATAAGATCGAAAGATTTCACAATCAATAAAAATCGTATGGCAGATTGTAAAATTTGTGGCATCGAACAATGCTGCGGCAACCAGAAGAAAAATGCTGCGGCAAGCACATCCGGATATCGAACGCATGACAGGCACTCGCGGCCCGCTGAACGCTTTTCTCGACCTTGATCAAACCCCTGTAGCCAATGCGAAATCCGGCCCGCTTGCCGGCTTGCGGCTTGCCGTAAAGGACATCTTCGACGTCGCCGGCTACCGCACCGGCTGCGGCAATCCACAGAAATACCGGGACGCTTCACCGGCCATGGCGACCGCGCCGGCCGTCCAGGCGCTGCTTGATTCGGGCGCCCGCTTCGTCGGCAAGACGCAGACCGACGAACTCGCGTTTTCCCTGCTCGGGCTGAACGCGCATTTCCCGTCGCCCGTCAACCCGGCAGCACCCGACCGCGTCACCGGCGGCTCGTCCTCCGGTTCTGCCGCGGCAGTCGCCGGCGGGCTGGCCGACATTGCCACCGGATCGGACACCGGCGGCTCGATCCGAGCGCCGGCAAGCTTCTGCGGCCTGATCGGCCTCAGGACGACGCATGGCCGCATCCCGCTCGACGGCGCCATGCCGCTGGCGCCTTCGCTGGACACGTTCGGCTGGTTCGCAAGCGACATCGTCATCTACGAAAAGGTCGGCACGGTGCTGCTCGGCGACGATCCGCATTCCCACGAACTGAGACGCCCCGTCACTCTCGCTGCGCTGGACGGCCTCGTGCTCGGCCCGCACGAGGCCGACGAATATCGCGCCATGCTCCGCAGTGTCGCTTCGGTGCTGGGCGCACCGCGCAGCGTCGGGCCGCTGTCTCATTCGACCGACGATCTCTATTGGTGCTTCCGCAAGCTGCAAGGCTATGAAGCCTGGCAAAGTCACGGCGCCTGGATCGCCGGCGGCGACCGCATGCTGGGACCCGGTGTCAAGGAGCGTTTCGAGCACGGCGCGACCGTCGACGCGGCAACCGCGCAACGTGAAACGGAACGTCGCGTTTCGTTTCGCCTCGAACTGGCCGGCCTGCTTGGCGACGACGGCGTTCTTGTGCTTCCGACCGCTCCTGGTGCCGCGCCGCTCAAGGCCGCGTCATTCGACGATTTGCAGACCTATCGCGAGCGGGCGCTGAGACTGCTCTGCCTTTCCGGCCTGTCCGGTTTTCCGCAAATCACGCTGCCGCTCGGCAAGGTCGACGGGGCGCCGTTCGGTCTTTCGCTGCTCGGCCCGAAGAACCGCGACCGGCAGCTGATTGCGCTGGCCGCCCGCATCCTTTCGGCCCACCAAGGAGGCGCATGACATGGATACGCTGACCCGCATGCGCGCCTTCATCGACGTGGTCGAGGCCGAAGGATTTTCGGCGGCGGCGCGCAAGATCGGCCGCTCGAAGGCGCTATTGTCGAAATATGTGCGCGAATTGGAGGACGAGCTCGGCGCGCTGCTGCTCAACCGCACCACCAGGCAGTTTTCCCTGACCGAGGCCGGCCACACCTATTATCGGCGCGCCTCGGAGATCGTGCGCGAGGTCGACAGCCTTGCCGATGCGGTGCGCGAATCCTCCGGCGACGTGCGCGGCAGGATCAAGCTGTCGGCGCCGCGTACTTTCGCCGACGCGCCGATCGGCCAGTCGCTGATCGATTTCGCCAAGCAGCATCCCGACATCGTGCTCGACATCCATCTCGACGACCGTTTCGTCGATCTGGTCGAGGAGGGCTTCGATCTGGCGGTGCGCATTTCGCGGCTGGAAAATTCCTCGCTGATCGCCAGGCGCCTGGCGCCATTTTCGGTACGGCTTTGCGCGTCTCCCGAACTGATCGCCAGGCACGGCATGCCGGTCAGGGCGCAAGACCTTGCCCGCGTGCCCTGCATCATCGACACCAATGGCCGCTGGCTGACCAATTGGCCGTTCAAGGGCGACGGTGCCGATACTGTGAGCGTTTCGGTCTCTGGCCCGATCGAGGTCAACAGCCCGATGGCGGCGAGGGCGGCCGCCGTGGCTGGATTGGGATTTTCCATCCTGCCGGATTTTATCGCCGCGCCCGACATCGAAAGCGGCAAGCTGGTGACTGCGCTGGATGACCGCATACTGCCCGGCGGCGGCATCTTCGCCGTCTATCCGCACCGGCGCTATCTGCCTGCAAAAGTTCGTGTCTTTGTCGATTTCCTGGTGCAGTGGTTCAAGGCGCTGGACAACGCATGAGCTTTCAGCCGCCTTGCGGTCCCATTTTCGCCCCCTTTCTGGTAACTGTCGGCAATTCACCGAAGCCGATTGAATCGCGACCGAGAATGCACCTGAAACAGCAAGCCATCATGCTGGCCTCGGCCTTGACCGCGACGTTTGCCGCCGTCGGGCCGGCTGAGGTGCATCCCCACGTCTTCGCCGAAGCCCGCCTCGAAGTGGTCCTCGGCCCGGATCACCAAACCGTGAAGTCATTGCGCCATCTCTGGCGCTTCGACGATCTGTTTTCGAGCACGGTGATGATGGAGTTCGACAAGAATTCCGACCTGAAACTCGATGACAAGGAGTTGAAGGATGTTGCCGACACCGTCCATGCCTCGCTTGCCGAGTTCAACTACTTCCAGCTCGTCACCGTCGACGGCAAGGACGTGGCGATGAACCCACCGCCGCATTTGATGGCCAATTTCGACAATGACCAGCTCATCATCCTGTTCGAATCCGAACCGAAGACGCCGATCAAGCTCAGCGGTAAGATAGATATCGGCGTCTACGACCCGACCTTCTACACCGCGATCGATTTCACCGAGGATGCCAATCTGCAGGTCGATGGGTTGCCGCCGACCTGCACCAGCAAGGTTGTCCGCCCGAACCCGGACGAGGCGATCGCCCAGAACCAGAAGACCCTGACCGAGGCCTTCTTCAACGATCCGACAGGCACCGACATGAGCAAGATCTTTGCCACCAAGCTTGAACTGACCTGTCAGCCGGAAGGATAGATCCAGTGACCAAACCGTCCCTGCGTTTGGCATTCGGTCTTCTGGCCGTCGCCTTTGTGATGACGCACTTTCTCGGCTCCGCCCACGCCCAGAGTTCACTCGGCATCGGCACCAATGACGGCATGGCTCCAACCGCCACCGGCCCGTTCGCCCACATCCTGATGTGGATCAATCTGCGCCAGCAGGAATTCTATCATGCGCTTGCCGGCGCGATGAAGGCGATGCGCCAGGACGGTAGCAAGTTGTGGCTGCTCATCGGCCTGTCCTTTGCCTATGGCATTTTCCACGCCGCCGGCCCCGGTCACGGCAAGGCGGTGATCTCTTCCTACATGGTGGCCAATGAAGTGGCGCTCCGGCGCGGCATCATGCTGTCCTTCGTCTCGGCCCTGCTGCAGGCGCTGACCGCGATCGTGGTGATGCTGGTCGCCTATTTCTTGCTGCGCGGCACTGCTGTCTCGATGACAGACGCCGCATGGTTCCTCGAAATCATGAGCTATGTCTTCGTCACTCTGTTCGGCGCCTGGCTGCTGTGGCGCAAGGCCGGCCCGGCCATCCTTCGCCTGTTCGGCGCAAATCCGGGCTACAGCCTCTCGGCTGCCCATGCCGGCCATTCACATTCCGGCCATTCACATGCCGCCCATTCACATGCCCATGCGGCACATTCCCACGCGCTTGATGCGCATGACCACCACGATCATGCGCATGACCATCACGATCACGGCGCCCACGACCACGCCCATGCTGCGCACGATCACCACAGCCATGCGGCGGGCGAGGTCTGCGAGACCTGCGGACACTCGCATGCGCCCGACCCGGCGCTGCTTTCCGGTGATCGCTTCGATTGGCGCACGGCCTGGTCGGCGGTGGCTGCCGTCGGTATCCGCCCCTGTTCAGGCGCGCTGATCGTGCTGAGCTTCGCCTTGCTGAACGGGCTGTGGTTCGGCGGCATCCTTTCGGTGCTGGCCATGGCACTCGGCACCGCAATCACCGTCTCGGCCCTGGCGACGCTTGCGGTGACCGCGAAGAACTGGGCGGTGTATTTCGCCGGCGACGGCCGCATGGGCAACCGCATCCATTCCTTCGTCGAGATCGGCGGCGCCGCCTTCGTCTTCCTGTTCGGCCTGCTGCTGCTCTCGGCCAGCCTGACGACCGGCGGGTGACGTCCAGGCGCGACTCTCCCTTCTCCCCTTGTGGGAGAAGGTGTCGCCGAAGGCGACGGATGAGGGGTGTTCCAGCTTGGCGCCAACAGCGCTCTGTCCAGCACCCCTCAACCGTCTTGGCGCTGCGCGCCAATCCACCTTCTCCCACAAGGAGACCTTTGCACAGAAGCCGATTGGTGATTCTGTGATGATGGTC
>NZ_JAMYTF010000075.1:0-19657 GCF_040322295.1 Mesorhizobium sp. M0159 | reverse complement strand
CCCCGTGGCACAGCAACGTAAAAAATTGGCCCCCCATAACCCAAAATTGTGGGGGCGTTTCTTTCACGGGCTGCTCGCCCAGGGGGGGTATCCTTTGCTTCCGGTCTGCCCCGGCCGCACACGCGGGGGGGTCCATTGGGTGGCGGTCAGTTGCTCGGGGGAAAGACGCGGGCGATGACCTTCTTGGCCTCGGGACTGTCAACCTTGTCGGCCGTAACAAGAGGCATGACCAAGGCCAGATCCTGGGTCACCGGCGCGCCCGTCAGTGCGTTGTAGACCTGTTGGGTTCCGTCGATGCCTTGGCCTACTGCCTCCTGGAAGAAGATGCCCTGGAGCGCTCCTTTCTTGAGCAGCGCGATCGTGGTCGGCGAGCCGTCGGCTACGGTGATGCCGATCTTGCCGGTGAGGCCCCGGGTCTCGACCACCTTGGCGGCGCCGGTGCCGGCTTCGTCATACATGCCGTAGATGGCCTTGATGTCGGGATTGGCGGTCAAAAGGTCGTTTGCCTGGGTGACGGCCTCGTTGATTGTTAGACCGCGCGTTTCCAGCATCTGGACGAGGTCGCAGCCGTCGGCGGCAAACGCCTCCTTGGCGCCCTTGAGGTATTTCTGTGCATTCTCCCGGTCCTGCGGCAGCGACAGCATGCCAACCTTGTTGCCGCCACGCTCCTTGGCAAGCTCGCAGGTGAATTTCCCCTGCGCCTTGCCGGTCTCATAGTTGTTCGCGGTGACCGAGGACGTATAGTTGGTGAGGCCCGGTTGCGGCCCGATGCCGGCAAAGGCGATCGGCACTTTCTGCTTCGCTAGATAGTCGAGCAGCGGCGGTGTCGAGGTCGAGCTGACGGGGCCGATCACGATGGCCGCGACGCCTTTGGTCACGGCGGTCCGCGCATTGTCCATCTGCTTGGCGGGTGAGTTTTCCGAAGTGTACTCGACATAATCCATGCCGAGTTCCTTGGCCTTCTCCTTCACGCCGTACCCGACCCATTGCCAGTAGGAGATGTCCAGCGACGGGGCGATGTAAGCGACGGTCTTTTTGTCCTGTGCGTATGATGCGCTGGACAAGGCGGCCGCCGCCAATGCTGCAAGTAGTATGGTCTTCAACTTCATCTTGGTTCCTCCCGTTGATGATCTAGAGTCGGTTCTTGCTGCTGAAGCGGTCGATCAGAACCGCGAGCAGGATCGCGGCGCCGGTGACGGAGCCTTGCCAGAAGCTGTTCACGCCGATGAGGTTCACGCCGTTCTGGATGCAGGTGATCATCAGAGCGCCCAGCACGGCACCGATCGCGCTGCCGGTTCCGCCAAAGAGGCTGGCCCCGCCAATGACGACGGCGGCGATTGCCTGCAGCATCAGGCTGGCGCCGGCCGTGGCTTCGGCGTTGAGGATGTAGCTTATCGTCAACAGGCCGGCGAAAGAGGCAAGCAGGCCCGAAGCGACATAGGCGGCAAACTTGATGCGCAGAACCGGGATGCCGAGCAGCCGGGCAGCAATTGCCGACGAGCCGACGGCATAGAACCAGCGTCCGAGCACGACCTTTCGCAGGACGTATTCCAGCGCGATCATCAATATGATGCAGAACAGAAGATGGTTGGGGACGCCCGGGATGATCTCGCCCGAATTCAGGAGCCAGAAATCCGGCGCGCCGATCGGCATCGAACGACCATTCGTGACGATGAAGGCCAGACTGCCCGCCACCGCGTAGGTGATGAGCGTGACGACGAAAGGCGCGAGCCCAACGACCGTGACCAGAAGACCATTGATCGAGCCGAAGACAAGGCCGACGGCCAGGCCGGCAGCACTGGCGGTCAGTCCGTCGGCGCCACTGGCCATCGCCAGCGCGGTCACCATACCGGTCAAGGAAAAGACTGAACCGACCGAAAGATCGATGCCGCCGGTGACCACGACCAGCAAAACACCGAGTGACATGATGATGAGGGGCGCGGCGGCCTGGATGATGTTTTGCACATTGCCCATGCTGAGTGCAGCGGGCACGAACATGCCGACGGCCAGCAGCAGGACGACGATTGCGGCGGCAATCGCGCCTTCCGTTCGGTAGGACAAAAGAACTGCTGGGACGCGCGAGTTGGTGGTCCGGAGTTTGTCGGTGGTCGTGGTGCCGTTGCTCGCGTCGGTCATGCCGCCATCCCCGTCAGTTCGGCGAGCCCGTCTTCGGTGTAGTGCTCTTCAGGCAGGAATCCCTTCGGCTGCCCATCGGTGTCAAAGGCGAAAATGGCGTCGCAAAGCTCGAGCAGTTCGACGTTCTCGGTCGACCACCAGATGATGATCGCGCCAGCGTCGGCCATCTCCCGGATCAAACCGTAAATGTCATGCTTGGTGCCGATGTCGACGCCACGCGTCGGCTCTTCCAGCACCACCATCCGGAGCGGCAGCCCAAGCCAGCGTGCGACGAGAAGCTTCTGCTGGTTGCCGCCGGACAACGAGGCCGGCAGGTCCCAGATCGAGCTGGCTTTCAACTTCAGCGCTGAAACGAGATCGTGACATTCCTGCCGCTCGGCTGCGGCCACGATCCGCCGTCTTTCGCGAACCCTGCGTGCTGCAAGCACGTTATCGACGATGGGCAGCTGCGAAAGGATCCCCTTGGTTGCGCGGTCGCCCGAAACAAAGCCGATACCGGCCCGCGCCGCTGCCGCTGGAGACGAGAAGCGGTCCGCAAAACCCTCGCCGGAAAGGCGCCAGCCAGCCCCGGGTCCGGCGCCCACCAGGGGAGCAATGAGGCCGGTCGGGCCTGCGGGCGCGCCGGCCAGTCCCAGGATGGTGCCGGACGAAATCGCTATCCTGACGTCGCCGGGGCCGAGGAGTTCGACTGGTATGCCCTGTCGGAGGTGTTTTTGCGGGTTGCGGTGCCTTGCCGGACGCTGCGCGTGTTGGCCCATCTGCTGGACGATTTCGGCGTCGCTGAGCGATGCAAGCGGCGTGGCATTCGCGATCGTGACGCCATCGCGCAAGATCGTGCAGACATCGCAGAGCGCGCGGATTTCCCGCATACGGTGAGAAACAAAGACGATGCCGATGCCTTCCTCGTGCACCAACCGCTTCAGCACCGAGAAGAGTTTGGCAGTCTCGCCGGCAGTGAGATTGGCCGTGGGCTCGTCGAGAAGCAGCACTTCGGCTCCGGTGGAAAGGGCACGAGCGATCTCGACGATCTGGCCTTCGTGGAGGGACAATTTGCGCGCCGGCAAATCGATGATCTCTTCGCCGATCGCTGGGTCAATCAGCCGCAGCGCTCCGAGCGCGGTTTCGCGCATGCGGCGACGGCTGATCTGCGACCAGCCCGACCTCGCATGCACAATGCCGATGTTTTCCGCGACCGACAGCTCGGGCAATAGCGCCAGCTCCTGATGCACCACCGCCATGATCGGGCTGGTGTGGCCGGCCTTCGACGAGGCGAAGCTAATATCGCCGGCATCGCGTGAGATCAGCCCGGTGATGATGCGGATCAGGGTGCTTTTGCCGGCGCCGTTGCCGCCCAGGAGCGCGTGGATTTCGCCAGGCCGGACCTGAAAACTCACGCCCCGAAGGACCCGTGTTGCGCCGTAGTTCTTCTTGACATTGGAAGCCTCGATCAGGGGCTTCCTGGTCGATGCCTGTCCAACTGCCGGCACATTGCCGGCACTACCCAAGCTTTGGGGTGAACCCGGTTCCATCCTGCATCTCCTCCCGAGACCACAGGATGATGCGACCGATTGACATTAGGCTCAATTCTCGTTTCTTAATATTCTGTGTAGCTGAGCTTAACTGACGAGGACGATGTCAGACATCAAGTTCAATTCGATGACGCATTTCGAGGCGGTCGCGCGGCTCGGCGGCGTGGCAAAGGCCGCGCAGGAATTGCAGGTGACACCTTCGGCGGTCAGCCAGCAGCTGCGGCTGCTCGAACACCAACTCGGGGTCCGGCTTTTTCAGCGCGAAAAGCGCCATCTCTCGCTCACGATCGACGGTGAGCGGCTCTTCCAGACCACCACCCAGGCTTTCGAATCCATACGCGAGGTGCGTAATGCCATCGTGCGGCAGCGCGAAAGCTTCCAGCTTAGCCTGCGCGTCAGTCCTTCCTTCGGCGAGAAATGGCTGGCGCCGCGGTTGGCCGAGTTCAGCAAGGGCTATCCGAGCTGGAATTTGCGCGTCGACGCCACGCCCAATTTCTCGGATTTCGAAACGGAGGTCATCGATCTCGATCTTCGTTATGGCGACGGCGGCTGGGCCGGCCTTTATTCGGATTGCGTCGTCAACGATCTGATCCTGCCGATGTGCTCGCCTTCCTATCTTGCCGAACTGCGCGCGATCTCACCGGATCCGCGCGAGCAGCTTCGCCATGCGCGGTTGATCGACAGTGTGAAGGCTTATTTCCGGTGGGATTATTGGCTGCCGTGCAACGGTATCCAGGGCGCCCGCATGACGTATCCCTATCGTTTCGACCGTTCGTCAATGTCGGTTCAACTGGCGAAGGACGGTGCAGGTGTGGTCCTGGAAAGCACATCCATCGCATTCGAGGACCTGGTGTCAGGTTCTCTGGTTCCGGTCTCGATAGAGTTCGAGGTCATCGAGTTTCCGGGATACTGGCTGGTCTGTCCTTCGCGGCATATGAACCGGCGCGCGGTTCGCCTGTTTTCGGACTGGGTGTCACGCGTGGGTAAGCGCGACACCGATCTGGCTCGCCGGTTTCTGGCGGATAAGCAACTGCGCATATCGTTCGAACGACGGCCTCATTTCGGGGCACGGGATGACAAAGCGGCGCCAATGGCGTGAACAGTTCGGCGTTCAAGACATGGCAAGACGAAGATTGACAGCACGTTGCGGTTGAGGAGCTGGCAAAACGCAGGCTGTGTGCAAGCGAAGGCGGGTTGGCCGCGCTTTTCCAGCGACCTTCCTCTTTTCCAACCCGACAACGACTGACTTACCTGTTTTCTGACGCAGCCGGAGACGGAGGCACTCAGTTCATACAGCCGTAAATTACCGGCGTCATCGTCCGTGCAACGCTACAGGGAATGCTCGACAGCATTGTAATGCCATTCCGCCGACGCGGCCATGGCTTCAATGAACGCGAGTTTGACGGTAGCGACTAAGCAACCGAACCGTGGCGCCAATGACCTTCTGAGCTTCCTCCCATTTCGGAAGATCTCGTTCCCCAACACGCGTGGCGATCGCGGCCAGTATCCAACCTACGCAGCTGATGTCTTCGGCAGCCTTCAGTTTCTCATGCTGCAGGATGCAAGCTTCAATGCCCGGTCGGGGCGGAGACCCGGGCGTAGTACGCTCAGCGATTAGCTGCAGACCGGCGTCGTAGGCGGCGCAAATTTTAATTCTATCGCCCCTTTCCGATTTCATCACCACATTCGCCCAAAGGGCCAACTCAGTTAAAAGATCGGTTACTTCATCTCTCATTAAAAACTGCCGCTGTTTTCTTCATGAAACGAAATTCCACGATCCAGATAACGCGTGGCCCGGACAATGAGCGAGGTATTTTCGGGGTTTGTTGTTATCGAGCGAACCACTCCTTCTAAGCTTGCCGAGAATGTTAGTCAAAACGCTCAGTTTGCTCGGCAGGATCGCCGTCTAGACACAGCGGGCAAACATACGCATGCGGTTTCGTTACCACCAAGACCACCGATGGCTTGTGGCAGCGATCACAGGCAAAATCCCGGTGTGCAGTAGGCCAAACGTCATTTTCTATCTTTAGAGCACGGAGCCCCATCGTTTGGCAGCCGTCATCTTGCTGCCAGCCGGCGGAGGGCGCTGGGCTGGCACAGTGGTCTCGGGTTTAATGCGGAGGTATGGGAAAGAGAGGCTCTCCCGGCTCACTGCGCCAGCAATGGTATCGGCACTCACAGGGGCGTCCCAGGTTGATTGGTGGCCCGTAGCGAGAAGACTCGATCGGGCGAGTTTGGCTGATTACTCGCATTCTGACCGCCGAATTCAAGAATAGTGTTGCCCTTGAGATAACTCTTCGCGCTTGAGTTGCACGTATGCAACAGTCACTACCGACCTGCGAGGAGCGGAAAATCCCGAAACCTTGTCGGCGCCGCGAGAGGCCCCTTATTTGAAATCGCGTCTTGGCTTGCGACCTGGATGCCTCGCGCGAATATGCCGGTCTGATGGTACAGACGAAGGCGACTGGTAAAGCGATCGGCAAGGCCGAAGGTTACGTCGCCGCCACAGCCGCTGCTCGCGAGTTCTTGTTCGTGGGCACGATCGGCATCGGGCGGGCCAGACCAAGATCGGCATGGCCAATCTCGCCTACAATCTCACCCGCCCGTATGGCACCAGGGGCGAACTGCGCCCGCATGACGACGAAGGCGGCGCAAACCGCCACCGCGATGCCAAAATCGGCAATCTCAACAACCAACTCCGAAGCGATCGCCGTCATCAGTCCACGCAGAAATCAGCGCGGCCCTACCGGTCCGCGAAACGCCGATAGTACGAGGTGCCCAGGTGGCTGGAGGCCATTCCTATGAAGGTAAAGCCTGACCCTATTCGTGATATTCTGAAGCGCCTGCAGTGGTGCTGGGTCACGTTCGCTTCCCGCGCGATCTTGGCCGTCCATCAACCACGGCGCGTCCTTAGTTCCTCAATATTCACGACACTGTCGAAAATATACCCCGCGCCGCGCTCGGTGCGGATATACTGCGGGCGCGGCGCCTTATCCTGCCCCAACTTACGGCGAAGGCGGACGATAAGAACATCGATGCTGCGGTAGTAGACCTCCTGATCATAGACACGGGTCGCCATCAGAAGCTGCTCACGTGAAAGGACCCGACCTGGGTTCTTGAGAAAGGCCATCAGGAGGTTGAACTCGCCGGCGGTGAGCTTGACGTCAGGATCCGTTCCCCGGCGCAAGCTCCGACGCTTGGTGCTAACTCGCCAGTCATCGAAACGGTAGATGGTGTTTCGGTCACGCTCCGGCCGCTGGCGCATAGCGGCGCGCACGCGGGCGCGGAACTCCGTAAGCCCGAAGGGCATAGTAATGTAGTCGCGAGCGCCGGTTTCGAGGCCAATCACCTTGTCGGCCTCATCTACGAAGTCACCGCTGATGATGATGATCGGAAGATCCCTCTTGGCACCAAAATCTCGAACGAACTGCAAACCGTCCTCTCGGCCGTAGCTCAGGTCGACAATTGCTAGATCAATCGCTTCAGAAGCCATATTGCTGGCGGCCTGCTGGCGGTTTTCGACCGCTCTGATGTTAAACTCATGCTTAGACAAGAAGCCCATAAGCGGTTCTCTCGTCAACGCGTCCTGACCGACGATGAGAATGTTCTTCATGGTCACTTCCTATTGACTGCAGCTTGGGCTGCCGGGGACGGTAGTCAAATTAGTGACGCTCAGCAGGTGGGACAATCTTCATCAGGCGTATTGCGGAATAGCGCAGACAAATAGGTCCTATGCGGAGTTCCTGCTGCGCAACAGTGCCCCCAAAGCCTGCTAGTTTTTGATGGATTGTCCGTCCTCTGCGACCACTCGTTCGGCAGACCGGGCTTATCCCCGCTGAGATTCGTATCGCTCCGGTCCTCTGGCACCATCACTGGAGCGCTTTTGCACCCAACTTCCTCTCCCGGCGGCTCCAATTCAGTTCAGCTTTGTTTCAATTTAAATCGCTGAAAAGTTGACATTCGTATGGATTCGTCGAGATTTATTGATCAGACGCAGAACTCGCCTTGATGTTAATTCCACTGTCTACAGGAAACTCATGATGCCCAACCTTTTATCTAATTCCAATCTCCTTTCTAGACCCATGCTATCCTTTCTTTTGAACTTCCATGTCTTATTGTGCAGATCGCTCAGGGGGCGGAGCTTTCATGAACGGCGGGATGTCCGAGAGCAGGAGAGTGGAGATGAGTAGACTGGTCGTAGTCTCAAACAGGGTTTCGCTGCCCGACGAGCATGGTTCCCCGCCGCCAGGCGGGATGGCGATTGCGCTGAGCGCTGCGCTCCGGCGAAGGCACGGCCTATGGATGGGCTGGTCGGGGAAGGTGAAAGCCGGGGAGGACCCGTCAGGGCCGATCTCACGCCGGGAGGCCGGCGGGATCAATTATGCGCTTACCGATCTCTCGCAGACAGATTTGGACGACTATTACTACGGCTTTGCCAACCGGGTTCTTTGGCCGGTTTTCCACTGCCGAGTCGACCTCGCCGAGTATTCCGAAGCACGAATGTCCGGATATCAGCGCGTCAACCGACTGTTTGCAAAGCTGTTGCAGCCGCTCATCAGCGACGACGACGTCATATGGGTGCACGACTATCACCTGATCCCGCTTGCGAAAGAACTGCGGAACCTCGGCTGCGGCAATAAGATCGGCTTCTTCCTGCACATTCCGTGGCCGGCGGCGGACATCCTCTTCACCGTACCGCACTATGATGATTTGCTACGCGGGCTTTCGTGCTATGACCTCGTCGGCTTTCATACCGATGACGATCTTAGTAACTTCGCCGAATGCTTGCGCCGTCAGGGGTTACCGGACCCCATCACAAACGGTGTGTGCCAAGCCTATGGACGTGTGTTTCGCTGCGGCGTTTTTCCGATCGGCATCGACACGGCCGAGTTCGAACGACTGGCCGAGCAGGCGGCGCGCAGCGAGACTCTGCAGGAGCCCTCTCAAAGGATTCCCGGTTGTAAAGTCGCGATCGGCGTCGACCGCCTCGACTATTCGAAGGGCATCGAGAACCGCATCGTCGCGTTTGACCGCTTCCTGCGGAGCAACGACCACCGCATCGGCAAGACGCAACTGCTGCAGATCACACCGAAATCCCGCACGGAAATACCGGCATATCTGGCGATGCAAAAGGACGTCGCCGAGCGGGTGGGGCGCGTTGATGGCGAACTCGGAACGATCGATTGGATGCCCGTTCACTACATCAACCGGTCCGTTGGACCCAGCGAGCTCGCCGGTCTATACCGCATGGCACGCGTCGGCCTGGTCACGCCGCTCCGCGACGGCATGAACCTTGTAGCTAAGGAATATGTCGCCGCACAGGACCCACAGAATCCAGGTGTTCTCGTGCTTTCGCGTTTTGCCGGCGCAGCCAGAGAGCTAGGCGGAGCGATCCTCGTCAATCCCTACGATCCGGAAGCGATGGCGAGGGCCATCGAAGAAGCCCTGGACATGCAGTTAGATGAGCGGATCGATCGTTGGCGGGCGATGATCGGCCGGCTCCGCGAATACAACGTCTATCGCTGGTGCGACGACTTTCTGTTAGGCCTGGATCAGCGCTGAGCTTTGCCGCGTTCCTGGGCCTAGCTTCGCCAGCATGAGGCTGACCGCGACCAAGTGAATCAGGCAGCATTTCGGCCTCGCTGAGCGATGCCGAATGTGCTGACGCTTAGCGCGAGCACACCGCTTACTAAGACGAGAGGAGAAGGCCGTGGATGAGCTCGCTTGCAGTCGCGAAACTTCAAAAAAGCGGGCGCAGCCGTTTGTCGCGGAACCTCGCGCCACACGGCAGCGGCAAATGCTGGCGTCGATTGACCTGAACTTGCTGTTTGCTCTCGAAGCGCTGCTGGAACACCGCAACGTCACGCATGCGGCTCGACACGTGGGCTTGAGCCAGCCCTCGATGAGCCGAGCGTTGAGGAGGCTGCGTGGCATTTTCAACGACGATCTTTTGGTTCGCGGCTCCATGGGCCTGGTTCCGACCCCGCAGGCCCAACGCTTGAGCCGAATGCTGCCGCCGGTGCTGGATGCGATCCGCGGGATAGTGAACGGCAGTCTTGCCCAAGCCAATTGGCGATCGAAGGCGATAATGGCGATGCCCGATCATCAAGGACTGGTCCTGCTGCCGCGGCTCCTGCCCCGGCTGCGCCAGCACGCGCCTCATCTGGACGTCGTCATCGATCCGCTTCTCTCCGGCGCGATGCGGCGGCTTGAGCTAGGCGAGATCGATTTGGCTATAGGGCAGATTAGCGCCTCGCCGCCCGGATACTTGAGGCGCAGCCTCTACTCCGACCGGTTTGCCTGCCTGCTGCGCCACGACCATCCAGCCCTGGCGCGGGAATGGACAATCGAGAGCTTCGCGGCCTTGCGCCACGCAGCCATTGCCTTGGACTCCAAAGACGGCTTCGGCCGGGTGCATGACGAACTGGTCAAGTTAGATCTCCAGGGTCGCGATCCGGTGTTGGTTTCCAACATCTTGACGGCCGCGTTGGCGATCGCGGCGACCGATCTGCTGTTGATTGTACCACGCCGCGTCGCGACCAGGATCGCCGCCTTGCTGCCGCTAGCGATTATGGATCCGCCTGTGCAATTGACACCCTATGAAGTCGCGCTGATTTGGCACGAGCGTTCCCATCGCGACCCGGAGCATCGTTGGCTGCGCCACGAGATCGCCGTCGCCGCGGCGGCGGGAACTGAGAGCAAAATATCCCAACTGGGAAGGCAAGTGACTGATGAGTCGCCTAGGCAAGAAACGTGATCCGAATCCGGGGCTATCGTCAGGATATGACGGAAAAAGTTTATTGCCCTGCTCGCCCGTTGGGAGGGGAAGCTGGCTCTGCTGTGCCAGCGCATTGAAACCGTGCCGGTTTCGACAATTTGAAGCGAGGCAACAGGGCCAGACGAGAAGGTATCATACGCCCAGCCATCTATATACAGGCCAAAAACCGCCTCTCTTCGACCGCCATTCGGCCGCGCCAAGCCTTCCACAGGCCAGCTTCCCATGGTGTCTGTGAGGTGCCTGCATGCTGGCAGCATATCTTGGCTCGGACCCCGAAGCATGCAAGTCCTTGGCACTAATCGCGAGTTCTCTGAGGCAGATCGATATCCTTGATCACCGTTTATTGCGGGCAGGGCGCTCCGCGCAGATCGTCATCGTCGATTGTCGCGAACCGATTCACGACAAGCACGGGCGTGCGAAGCTCTCGCCCGAACCTGTCAAACTGGCTCTGGTTCTGGAAGAGAGCCTGGATCGACAAGCGGTCTTCTCCAACGGGTATTCCGATTACCTGTTGTGGCCGCTCACCGAGCAGGAAGTTCTGCGCAGACTTACCGCCTGCATCGTTCAGTTCGCGCAGCGTTCTACCCCGCCTTTCTTCTCAGCCGATCCGATCGTTCAGAATTCATGCAGTCTGCTGGCGCAGCGGGTCGATCAGCAGATCACCCGCGTCGAATTGGCGCGAATGGTAGGGACCAACAGGACAACGCTCACCACCCGTTTCGAGACATCGTTTGGCTGCGGGCCAATGACTTGGCTACGGCGCTACCGGATGACGGAGGCTGCTGACCGGTTGCGTAACGGGCATGAAAGCATCGCCAAGGTCGCCGAATCCTTCAGCTACGAGAACAGCAACAACTTCTCCACAGCCTTCAAGGCGTTTCATGGCCTCTCGCCACTGCGCTATCGCAAAATGATACGGCGCAGAGAAAAGCCTGTCTAACGCAAAGGTGGGGGCCGGAGCGAATTGGTATAAGGCGACGCGGGCACGCAAAGATCATCTCATCTCCGAGGCGTTTCCGCGCTTTGGGCACCTTAAGCTCTCGACCAACGCTCATGTCTCACAGCAGGAGGATAAAGCATGTCGAACGCATTTTCAGTGAATGTTCAAGAGCATGAACAGCGCTATTCCAAAGAACACTATGAGGCGGCGTCCGCATTTTTCTACGCCAAGCCCCTTGTTTTGGCCCAGTTAGATGCTGCGCCCCCCAGTGACGACACGATCGCCAACGCTCAAGGGACAGTGCAGTTTCACCTCATCGGCCAAAAAACCGACGATCCGACGTACAGCGGCACCCTCAATGAGAATCAGGACAATCTACTGGCAATAGGAGGAATTATTAACGACTACATGCATACCCATTATGCGAACATCGATGCACAGAAGCTTGATATCAACACATGGACCGATGTTGTTGGCAACATTCCAGATCTCTCTATGGGCAGGCAAAAACTGAA
This sequence comes from Mesorhizobium sp. M0159, assembly GCF_040322295.1. Classification (NCBI taxonomy): domain Bacteria; kingdom Pseudomonadati; phylum Pseudomonadota; class Alphaproteobacteria; order Hyphomicrobiales; family Phyllobacteriaceae; genus Mesorhizobium; species Mesorhizobium sp. M0159. Next base: position 7,759 of record NZ_JAMYTF010000075.1, on the reverse strand, counting down.
GAGTTTTTCAAAAAAGGTGGCCGGGACGTCGGTCTCAGCTACTTTCCTCTCGCTGATTGCCAAGGCGATCATTACCGACGGGGCATCGTTGCTGCTGGATTTCCAGTCCTTCCTTACAGAAATGGGGAATCTCACCTTCAGTGCAAACGGCAAGGCGCAGCGATACAAGGCGCTGACATGCACCTACCAGAGCTACCTTCTCGATAATGGGGCAGGCGGATATTACGACTACGGAGCAATCGTTCTGCGGCAGATCGAGTTCAAAGAGCACTTCCTCGAGCTGAAATCCTCTTGTTCGTCGACCCACTACGTCCGCGTCGACATGGACTATGCCGAGGTCACCAATCTTGTTCAGACCCGTCGGATCCGCAAAGGCGGCCCCGATCACGAAAACTTCCAGGAGCTTGTGAATAAGAACTCCACCGACCAGTTCAAGAAGGCCAAGAACTTTTTCAACGGTGGCTCGACGCCGCAACAAGACATCAAGCCGCAGGTCTGATCGTCAGGCCTTTGATCGCGAAAGCAGCGCACCCAACCAATAGCGTGGATTTGGACGAACGTCGCCCGCATCATGGATGCGATAGAGCGGTCCGGTAAGCCCTTGCGAACTACCGATGCTCTGTCGCGCCCCCGGTGCCGGCGAACTCCGGTCCCGCTTCCATAGGGAAGCAGACATGAACCCATTCGCAAAAACAGCTGCGGGCCTTTTCCTGGTGATCGGCCCGCAGAGCAGCCAACCGCTCGAGGCGGAGAGGATTTGCTCTGCCATGGTCCAGAAACTATTCGAAGACCAAACCCGGACTCTGGATTCTCGAGCATGGCAGAATGCCGCGCAAATGGTACCGAACAAGGTGGAAACCGCCACGACTTCAAGAACGCTAAACCGCACGATGGACGTGGCGGAATTGCCCAGTGCCTTTGCGTCAATTTGCGCGAATGCCGCCGACGGCAATGAAGCTGGCGTCGGTCTGGCAAAGGCAATCCGTAGCTATCTGAGCAAACACGGCGAACCGACGGCGTTCAATTGCCTCGTCCTAGATCAATCCGACTCCGCGGAAGTCCGTCTATCTTTAACCTGCCTTGCCGTGGTCGAAGTTGGAAGCGCTGACAGTCTCGCCATCACCTCGATATTGCTCTCCGCATCGCTGAACCTGTCAAACGAGCAAACGCAATCCACTATCGCGCAGGTTTTCGGCCGTTTCAGCTCGCCGAGCGACTCACCGTACTACCTGCGCTTGTTCTCCAGCCGGCGGTCCCATAGTCAGAGACGTAGCGACATTCTGCAATAGACCCAAGGGCAAACAGAGGAATAGCTGATTGCGTCTGCGCCGCGTTGGTGGCTGCGGGAAATGACATCAAAAGGCTGCGCGAAGAAATAGCGTGGGAGGGCGAGGTGACCGTATAAACTGCGCATTTCCATACAATTTCGGCCTTCGGGGAGACGGACTATGCACGATATTATCGACGTCCCGCAGAACGTCGGCGATTTTGCTGTGTGCTTGGCAGAATCTGGCGTCAATACAGTAATCCGGTACTACAACCATCGGAATAGTACACCATTTCCCTCAAAATGTCTGACAGGGGAGGAACTCGCCGCCCTTCATGGTGCTGGAATATCGGTAGCTGTGGCCTTCGAGCAGCGGGGTGGCGCGGGCGGCAATATCAGAGACTTGCATGGTGCGGCTGGAGAGCGAGACTCCGGTCGTGCGCTTGATCTGGCCGCCGCGTTGGGACAGCCCGAAGGCTCCGGAATCTATTTTGCAGTCGATTGGGACTACCACACACCACAGCATCTTGCACGAATAGCACCCTACTTCAGGAGTGTGCGGAATGCGTTGGCTGGCCGTTATCTCGTTGGCGTTTACGGATCGGGCACGGTCGGACACCACATGAAGCGCCAGGGGCTGGTGGACCATATATGGCTCTCTGGCTCGTTGGGATGGTCCGGAACGAGACAAGCGCTCAAGCAGGGGGATTGGTCGCTTTTCCAAAAGTTTATGGAAAAGCGTTCCGAGATCGGGGGCTTCGGATACGATGGAAATGTCGTCAATCCGGCCCTTGAAAACTTTGGTCAATTTGGGCCGGCAGGTACTCTCCCCTCTCGCGACGCGAAGGAACGTCTGCGTTGTTCAAAGTTGCTGCGCGAGGAGCGCTAAATCTTCGCTCCCGGCCGGGCAAGAGCTTTCGCATGGTCGATTCCTCCCGAACGGTACAATGCACGCCCACGCCTTGTCACGCTCCACCGGAAGCTTCTCCCGCTGCGTCTTCGTCATCGATATCCCGGCATCGTTCATCCCTTCACAAACCGCTTGCCTTACGGCGCCATAATGGAAAGAGGATTGTGAAAGGCTCCGCACCTGTATTCTCGTGGACACCCTCGGCCTTCCATAAACGACCGTTTGCGAAAGGAACCAGAGTGCTGATCGGCTACGCCCGCGTGAGCAGAGGCGACGACCAGTCGAACACGGCGCAGGCCAGGGCGCTCGCCGATGCCGGGTGCAAGCGTATCCTCAAGGAGGAGGCCTCCGGCGGTCGCTGGGAGCGGCCGGAATTGCACAGGATGCTTGATCATTTGAGGGAGAGCGACACTGTCGTCGTCTGGAAGCTCGACCGTCTGTCTCGCTCACTCAAGGACGTTCTCACGATCATGGAGCGGATCGAAGCCACCAGCGCCGGTTTCCGCTCGCTGACAGAAGCGATCGACACGACGACAAGCCGGCCAGTGCCGGAACCGAGCGGCGCCGATCGTGCTGGTGAAGCGCCGTGACAGCTGCGGCGTTGCGGCGGGCGTGGCGCCGCAGCACGAGCGGCTCGGTTTCATGCTGCCCTACACGCCGTTGCATCATCTCTTGCTGCGGGCGCTGGACGGTCCGGTGGTGATGACCTCCGGCAATCGCTCGGGCGAGCCGCAATGCACGGACAATGACGAGGCGCGGCAGGAGCTTGCCGGGATCGCCGACTTCTGGCTGATGCACGACTGCGAGATTGTCAACCGGCTCGACGACAGCGTGGTGCGATTCGACGGGCACGGCATTTCGGTGTTGCGGCGCGCGCGGCTTCGCGCCGGAGCCGCTGGCGCTGCCGGCGGGCTTCGATGGCCCGGTCAGGGCGCTGGCTGCGGGCGGCGATCTAAAGGCCGCGTTCTGCCTGGCGGGCGACGGCAACGCGCTGCTGTCGCAGCATCTCGGCGACCTCGACGAGCTGAAGAACCAGAACGCGTGGAGGCAGGCGTTGGGGCTGTATCGAAGCCTGTTCGACACGAAGCCGGACCTCATTGTGGCCGACCGGAATCCGGGCTACCGTTCGACCCAACTGATGTTACTCTGCCGGCGATGGTGATGAGGGTTTCGGCCAGGTGCTAAACATCATTGGCCGCTTCCTGCGCAGTCGTCGAACGTACGCGGGGCCGAACGTCTTCCCCACGGGTCTTTCCAAATCGTCACGCTCAACCTGTCTCAAGGGAGATCGTTGTCATCTCCTGATGCCGAATGTCTCAATTTCCCAAGTTTGGCAAAATTGAATCGCAGACTTTTGCAGCGTGCGAAGGTCAAGCAGTTTTGCGACAGTAGCAAAGAGCCCGAAGCCATCATCCGGACTCGGTGCTCCAATATATCGCCGCTAACGCCGGATGACGATAATCCCGGCCAGTGCGATGAGAATGATACCGAGCATGGAAGCCGCATCCAGACGTTCCGAGAACAGCACGACGCCCCATAGCACTGCGAAGGCTAGATATGAAAAGTCCCAAGTCGAGATGATCGAGGATGGTCCCAACTGGTAGGCGATGGCCGTGCCGACGCTGCCGATCAGCATCGTCATGCTCAAAAGCCCGATCAGCGCGCATTGGGTCCAGCCCATTGGAATCCACGCGCCCATGAACAGGCTTTGTCCACCCTCGCTCCCTGCCATCACGGTCGCCAAGCTAGCGCTGCCCCCGAGAACGATCGCTATCAGGTTGAAGATCAGCGCCAAAACGAAGGGGTTTTCGCCACGGCTCTTGGTGCGCGTCAGCACCATCGCCAGAGCGTAGAGAATTGCAGAAACCAGCGGCATCACGGCATGGATGCCAAGGTCGCCGGCCTGCGGCTTCTGCATGAGCAGCACACCGATGAAGCCGAGGGCGACTCCGACCCAACCTTGCACCCCGACAGGTTCCCTGATCCAGAAGGCCGCAAAAAGGGTAATGAACAGCGGGATCGTGTAATAGACCGCCGCCGCCATCGAGAAATCGAGGCGCGGTAGCGAAGCGTAATAGATCAGCAGGCTCGACAGAAGCAGGCTGCTTCGCACGATGGCCCAGCCAGGATAGGCTGGGCGCAACGACACCTGCGGAAAGCGCCATTTCAGGATCGAGATCAACAAGGGCAGCGTGACGCAGGACCGCAGGAAAATGAACTGCGACAGCGGCATGTCCGAGATCGTGACCTTGATGATCGCATCCGCGATGGAAAGCGTCAGGTCCGTGAAAACCATCGCCGCAATGGGGATGCCCACCCTGTCCGCCTTGGGGGCCGTCTGACTGATCGACATTTTTCGCGTTCCCTGCTTCGGGTGCCGAGGCTACCGAGCCAAGAACGTTCCAACAATTCCGATCATACGGAAATTTTGTCCGTGTTATTGTACAATGAGCAACGACACGAGACAGGATGCGTCGCTTTGTACAGCGTGGACGACATGATCCTTCTGGCCGAAGTCGCCGAAACGGGCAGCTTTACTCGCGCCGGGGGGCGGATCGGGATGCCCAAATCTACCGTCAGCCAGCGCATCGCCCAGCTTGAAGCACGTCTGGGGCTGCGGCTTCTCAATCGCTCCACCCGGCACGTAAGCCTCACCGGCAGCGGCCAGGTCTATCTCGAATACTGCCGCCGCGTTCGCGCTGAGGTCTCGGCCGCGGACATGGCGATGACCAACCTGAAGGAACAGCCTGTCGGGACGCTGAAGATCACCTGCCCAGAGGTAACTGCCACCTATTTCATGCCGACCTTCCTGCACGGATTTACCACGCAGTTTCCCCGCATCGCCGTCGAACTGATCGCCACAAACCGGCATCTCGACGTCATCCGCGAGCGGGTTGATTTCGCTTCTCGCGTTGGCACGACCACAGGTCAGAACCTGATCGTGCGGCGTGTCTCCTCGATTAAACGGGTTCTCGTCGCCGCTCCAGCCTATCTGGCGGCTGGCAGTCCTCTTCAGGAACCGACCGATCTTCTAGATCGCCGCTGCCTGGTGCATGATGCGCAGCCCGAATGGGTGTTCTCGTCAGACGACACACCGATCGTCCTGCGGCCTCCGCCGGCTGCGACCTCGGATTCTATGGGGTTCCTGCTGCAATCCTGCATCGCGGGCGGCGGGGTCGCACTCCTTCCCGCTTACGTGTGCCAGCCGTCCGTGGCGGTCGGCCGCCTTGTGGAGTTGCTCCCGGGCTGGGAAATTCCACCCTATGAAATGATGCTGATCTTTCCCAACCTGAAGAACCAGTCCAAGGCGCAGGCCGCATTCCGCGATTATGTGAATACCTTCGACTTTTCAGCGTTTGCCGTTGGGCGATAACTAGAACTTCTCAAGTCCTACGGTCGCATTGTTCCGTGTCGTGGAATGTCTAACTGGATCGAAAGCCGGACCAGGCATGGACATGAGCCAGTTTGCAAAAAGCGCGGCAGCTTTGTTCCACGGCGTTTCTTTGAGCGAAACAAGATAGACGTTACCGGGGCGTTGATCTTCCCCAGGCAGGAGCTCAACCGGTTGGCCGCGGCGTACCTGTTCGCTCGCCGTGCCAATCCAACCCAACGCTATTCCGCTGCCAGCCAAGGCAGCCTGCCTCATCATGAGGTGGTTGTCGAACACAGGACCCGGCAGCCCCTTCCGACACGTTTACCCCGAAGTGCTGGAACCATTGCTTCCAGTCGAACCACGTCTTGTCATCAACCCTGGCATGCTTCCTTTGGGTTGCCCTTACAGTGGGGTAATCACAACAAAACCTGGTGCGGCGGTCAAGCCGCCAGAATGAGCTCGTTTAATGAAGCGCCAGCCTCCGGCTGCGGGAGAAAGGGAGTGCCGTGCCTCAGGACATCCGTGTCACCATCGTGCTGACGGCCGTATCGATGGCATCCGTCGTGGACGGTCCATGGTAACGATCATGACCGGACCTTCAATTCATTCGGGCCACCGCACACCTCTCGGTCGAGGCGGCGCATGAGGCAAGCCACAAGGCATGGGTGGGCAAAAGCGGCTTACAGCACTACGAGCGCATGCTCCGCTCCGATGACTTCAACGAAGGTCCCGTCGCCTTTTCGGAAAAGCGCAATTCCGAGTTCAAGGGGAAGTAGCCATGGACGCGGTAACCACAACGCGCGCGGGTCTACTTGGACAGCACCGTCTGGCACCGATGCTGGACGCCCGCTCCATGGTGGTTGCCGGGATGTCCGGCAGGGAAGGCTCATTCGGCTTGCGGCTGGCCCAGTCCGTCGTCAGCGCCGGATATTCGGGGCGCATCCAGTTCATCGATCCGCGTCAGACCGAAATCCTGGGGAGGCCATGCTTCGCCGCCTTCGCGGACGTTGACGAGGCGCCGGATCTGGCGGTGCTTGGTGTCGGCCCCTAACGCGGCCGCTTCCGCAATGCCGACGCTTCTGGTGGCGCGCGGATGCCGACAGAGGAAGAGCGTGGGTGGGCTGCGGTGGCGGGTGAAGGTCCGGGAGAGAGTCTCCCGGCGCCCGCCGAGGAGCTCCAACCATGACACAGATGGAAATTCACACGCCCACCCGCAACGAGCGTGCCGGTTACAAGGTCGACGTCAGCCGCGGTCAGCGCATCGGCCGCGTGTCGTCAGAATGGTTCAACCGGCCGGCGGACGAGCGATACCTGTCGCTCACCGACCTTCGGAATTCGGTGAAGGCCCGGTCGGAGCGCAGCAAGACCCGCATCGTCGAGAGTGAGCTGATCCGCGTCGAGGCCAGCCGCGACGATCCGGAGCGCCTGAGGTTAATGCTGCCCGATGCGCCTGCCCCAGTTGCCCCCACGCATTGGAGTTTTGGCCAACTCGCCAGCCTGGTAGGTGCACCGGCCACCTATCTGCGCCAGCTTCCGGCCCCGCTCGCGGCGATCAACCTTCAGCACGGTCTCCTCAACCGCCGCGCCGAGCAGGTGAAGATGCTGGAAATCGAGAACGGACGCCTCGAGCTGCGAGCGGTTACAGGTCCGGACTATGGCAGGATTTTCGATGAAGAGCTGATCGCGGCCGTCCAAAAAATCGCCGGCAACGGTACCGGCGACACCCGCTGGAAGATTCCTGGCGTGCTCGACTGGTCAACGGGAATCTACAATCCGAATGTCGACATTTCCAATGCCACGACGACGCTCTATGCGTCCGACCGTGATGTCTTTGTCTTCCTCGTCGACGACCTGAATCCGATCGAAGCCGGCAAGCTGCCCGATGGCTCGCCCGACGTCTTTTTCAGGGGGTTTTATTGCTGGAACTCGGAGGTCGGCGCCCGCACGCTTGGAATCGCCAGCTTCTATCTACGTGCAGTGTGCCAGAATCGTTGCCTCTGGGGCGTGCAGGATTTCCAGGAAATCATTATCCGGCATTCCAAATATGCCGCCTCGCGTTTTGCCTTGGAAGCCGAGCCGGCGTTGATCCAGTTTGCCGATTCCTCGCCCATGCCGTTCGTCAATGGCATCAAGGCTTCGCGGGAGCGTGTCGTCGCTCGGGACGACGAAGATCGCCAGAGCTTCCTGCGCAAGCGCGGCTTCTCCAAGG
>NZ_JAMYTF010000074.1:0-20164 GCF_040322295.1 Mesorhizobium sp. M0159 | reverse complement strand
TCGATTAAAGCCTCACCGACGCTGCCAACAAAGCTCACGCCTCAAACCCCGCGCCCCTCCCGCGAGCGGGTTCGTTCCCTGGCGCTGGTTGCTCGTTTCCTGTCGATAATCGACGGCATGAAACCACTCGCGCCCGCTTACGACATCAAGCGCCAGCCTTTTCGACCGTCAGCCCTTTCGCCGGCGCATCAGCGCCTCGAGCTCGGCGTCGCCGCCTTCCGGCAGCATGAGCCGCACGTGTGCGTAGAGATCGCCGTGACCGCCGGCCTTTTCCGGCAGGCCCCTGCCCTTCAGCCGCAGAACCTTGTCCGAGCTCGACCAAGGGGGAACATTGACCGCAATCCTGCCGGTCGGGGTTTCGACCGCCACCTTGGCGCCATGCACCGCATCGGCCAGTTCCACCGGCAGGTCGACATGCAGGTCGCGGCCCTCGACGCGGTAGCGCGGGTGCCGGCGGAAACGGATTTTAACCAGCGCATCGCCCGGCTGCCCCGGTCCTTGCTCACCCTGGCCTTTCAACCGGATGGTCTGGCCGTCCTCGACATAGGCCGGCAACTTGACCGCCATCTTGCGGCCGTCGGGGAACATCGCCGTCACCTTCTCGGCGGTGGCGGCTTCCTCGATGGTGACGTCCAGCGTCACGTTGAGATCTGCGGCGGTCGGGGCCTGACGGCGGCCGCCCGTGCCGGCGCCGCGCTGCTGGGTGAAAGCATCGCCGAAGATCTGGCTGAAGATGTCGCTGTTGCCGTCGAACGGATCGCCGCCGGGACGCCCCGTGCGGAATTCGAAATGCGCGCCGCCCGGCCCTTGCTGCCGGCGGAAACCGGCGAAAGGATCGGCGCCGCCAGCCGCGCCTTCGAAACCCTGGAAACGCTGTTTGCCATCGGCGTCGATCTCGCCGCGATCGAATGCCGCCCGGTTCTTCTCGTCGCCGACGATCTCGTAAGCCTGGTTGGCGGCGGCAAAACGGTCCTTCGCCTTGGGATCATCCGGATTCTGGTCCGGATGATACTTCTTGGCGAGCTTCCGGTATGCGGATTTTATGTCCTTGGCCGATGCGTTCTTGGTAACGCCCAGCACCTCATAGGGGTCGCGCATGCTTACTGCCCTGGAGAAGGAGTGAGTCCATAATCGCCTCCTATATGCGCTCGCATAGGAAGGAATTCCAGTGGCTTACCACCATGTCGCCGGCGGAAAATCAGAGCGCCTTGAAGTCCTGTATGCGCCAGATGCTGCCGCCGGCCAGGCATATTTCGCCTTTGAACAGCGCAACGCCGTCGAAGCTTTCGCGCGATGCGGTGAAGCGACGACATGTCTCGCCGTTAGCCCTGAATTCCGCCAGCTCGGTGATGGAGCCGCGCGAGCCGGTGTCGGCATTCGCCCAGGGAACGGCCTGCCCGGCCAGTTGCTCGACGTCGGCGGAGGACACGGCATTGCGGATCGTGGCCTGGTCGGAAGCGCGGTCCTGATCGAGCGGCGTGACTGAGGCCGGCGTGCTCGAGGTCAGTATCGAGCGGTCGACCTCCGCCTGCCCCAGGCTGAAGCCGCCTCCGCCACAGGCGGCAAGCGGCAGGATGATTGTCACGATCATGGCTTTGGCGCTGGCCGAAGCAATAACGCTCCATTGCCCACTGTCAAAAGCTTGCGCGATACGCGACAATCGGCAATCTCCCCAGCCGGCGACAAATTTGGGAAAACTATGAGCGAAACCGGGTTAACAAGCGGTGACTTTACCGAGGCGGCGGAGCCGTTCCGGCTCTTTGCGGCGTGGCTCGACGACGCGACGAAGAGCGAGATCAACGACCCCAACAGCGTGGCGCTGGCGACCGTTGATGCCGAAGGCATGCCGAATGTCCGTATGGTGCTGCTTAAGGGCTTCGACGAGGGCGGCTTTGTCTTCTACACGAACTTCGAGAGCGCCAAGGGCCGTGAGATTCTTGGCAGCATGAAAGCGGCGATGTGCTTCCACTGGAAATCGCTGCGCCGGCAGGTGCGAGCGCGCGGCCCGGTGGAGATCGTCACCGACGCCGAAGCCGACGCCTATTACGCGACGCGTCCGCGCGGCAGCCGCATCGGCGCCTGGGCCTCCAAACAGTCGCGGCCGCTGGAGAGCCGCTTCGCGCTGGAAAAGGCGGTCGCCGAATACACGGCGCGCCATGCGATCGGCGACATCCCGCGGCCAAAACACTGGTCAGGCTTCCGCATCGTGCCGCAGACCATCGAGTTCTGGCACGACCGTCCGTTCCGGCTGCACGACCGTGTCGTGTTTTCGCGCAATGTCGAGGGCGGCTGGGACAAGGTGAGGCTTTATCCGTAGGGCACGACGGTGGAGCGCCGATCTCTCCCCTTGTGGGGAGATGCCCGGCAGGGCAGAGGGGGGGCGCTTCGCGCCAGCCTGTCAATTGATCGAAATCGCGCCCTTGCGCCCGTTCTCAGTGGCTCGCAGGCTGAACCAAAGGGTAGTGCTCTACGGCGCCCCCATCTGTCCTGCCGGACATCTCCCCCACAAGGGTGTTTGGACCGGAGACATCGCGAACAGGTGTGCGAGGACATCGCGAACAGTTTTGCGCGTTTTGCGCGAGGGGGTTCGGGATGCCATTCGGGGACAACAGCGCGATGAAACAGAAACTGGAATTCGTCATGTTGGCGAGCGCGGCGGGGGCGAATGTGAGCGCGTTGTGTCGTCGCTTCGGGATCGGCCGAACGTTGGCTCACAAGTTGCTCGCGCGCTATCGAGCGGAAGGCGAAGCCGGGCTTGTGGAGCGCTCGCGCCAGCCGCGCTCGAGCCCACGGCGCAGCGCCCCGGAGGTCGAAGCGGCGGCGCTTTCGGTGCGCACGGCGCATCCGGCGTGGGGCGGGCGCAAGATTGCGCGGGTGCTTTCGCGCCAGGGGCTTGGCCATCCGGCCGCTTCGACGGTGACGGGCATCCTGCGCCGCAACGGCGTCGAGCTGGGTGCGCTCGGTGGCGGCGCCAAAGCGTTCATCCGCTTCGAGCATGCCGCACCCAACGACCTGTGGCAGATGGACTTCAAGGGCCATGTGCCGTTGCGCGCCGGCCGGCTGCATCCGCTGACCGTGCTCGACAATCATTCGCGGTTCTCGCTGGTGCTGGAAGCTTGCCCCGACCAGACTACCCAAACCGTGCAAACGCGCCTGATCGCGGCCTTCCGGCGCTACGGTCTGCCGTGGCGCATCGCCACCGACAATGGCCCGCCATGGGGCGATGGTGGCCGCAACAACTTCACGCTGCTCACCGTCTGGCTGATCGAAACCAGCGTCGCCGTCAGCCACTCCAGGCCTTGCCATCCGCAGACGCTGGGCAAGGACGAGCGCTTCCATCGCTCGCTCAAGGCCGAGGCGCTGCAGGGGCCACCCTTCGCCGATCTCGCCAAGGCTCAGGATGCCTTCGATCGCTGGCGCCATGTCTACAACGTCCAGCGTCCCCACGACGCGCTGGACGGCGGCGTGCCGCTCGACCGCTACCGGGCTTCGCAGCGTCAGTATCGCGAAACGGTCGAGCCGTTCGAATACGCCAAGGACGATCTTATCCGACGCGTTCAGCAGCATGGCTTCGTCTCTATTCTCGGCCGCAAAATGCGCCTGTGCAGAGCCTTCGCCGGAAAATCCGTTGCCTTCCGTCCGACCGCCAAGGACGGCCTCTTCGACGCCTGGTTCAGGCACCAGAAAATAGAAACCATCGACCTCAACGCAAGCAAAAGATAAGGTGGGAAACTGTTCGCGATGTCCTCGCACACCTGTTCGCGATGTCCCCGGTCCAAACAGGGTGGAGATCGGCAGCTTCCGCACCGGCGCCCATTTTTCAGCCCTTCTTCCTGGTCATGAAGGCGGCCAAGGCCGGGCCGCTTCTGCCGGATTTCCAATTCCCATTATCACGATCTCGTGTGCGTGAAACGTTCCAGCTTGCAGGAACGAACCAGGAAAGGGCTCAACGCGCCGCTGGCGCAAATTCAGGAGGAAGCAATGCATTCACTCAGGTTGGTCACGATGGCCGGTCTTGCCTGCCTTTTCGCTTGGCAAGCCTTTGCGGAGGACGCGATGGGGACAATGACGGTGATGAAGGGTGGGGAGGTCATGGCGATCATGCCCGATGGGCATATGGGCACCATGATGCCCGACGCGAAGATGAGCGCCGAAATGATGAAAATGGCGAAACCGATCAAGCATTGCATGATGTTGATGACCGACGCCAAAGGCAAGACATTCATGATCGACACGTCTTCGGCAAAGGCCCAGGCCGAATGTAAAAAAATGGCGATGTGACAAAGAGATCATGGCAAGAAAACCCGCCGGTTGCTGCCGGCGGGTCCACGATGCGAGACAAGGCCAGAAGGTCTAGGCCTTCTTCCTGGTCATGAAGGCCGTCAAGGCTGCGCGGGCCTCGTCGGATTTGAGCCGCTCGCGGAAATGCTGGCTTTCCTGGCCGATGCGCTCGACAAGGGCGTCGCGCGAGCCGCGCATCAGGTCGCGCGCGATCTTCAGCGCTTGCGGCGGCTTGACGGCGATCTGGCCCGCCGCCGCCAATACCGATGCTTCGAGTTCCCTCTCCTCGACCACCTCGTAGATCAGCCCGGCGGCCTTCGCCCTCTCGGCCGAAAAGCCCTCGCCGAGGCCAAGCAGCGCGAAGGCGCCTTGGCGGCCGAGGATCTGCGGCGCGAGCAGGCTCGAACCGGCCTCCGGCACAAGGCCGAGATCGACGAAGGGCGTCCGGAATATTGTGCGCGGCGTGGCGAAGGTCAGGTCGCAATGCAGGTTGAGCGTGGTGCCGATACCGACCGCAACGCCGTCGACGCCGGAAACCATCGGCTTTTCCACCTTGGCCAGCGCCATCAGGAAATCCCAGACCTCGGTACCGCCTTCGCCGCCCGCGGCGAAGACCATGAAATCGGCAAGGTCGTTACCGGACGAGAAGGCACCGGGCACGCCGAGAAAGACATGGACGCGGATCGCCGGATCCGCGTCGCCGCCGGCAAGAGCCGCCGACATCGTCGCGTACATGGCGCGGGTCAAGGCGTTCTTCTTGTCCGGACGGTTGATGCGGATGATCTGGATGGCGCCCTGGCGTTCGACGAGGATGTGGTCTGTCACGGATTGGTCCTTTGTGAATTTCGGGCCTTTGTGAATATCGGCGCGTGCGAACGTCAGGCTTAAATCAGCGCCTTGCCGGCAACGGCAAGGCTGTCGGCGCCGCCGACGACGCGCTCCTTCAGCGCGCCCACTTCGCCAAGCAGGTTCTCGGCGAAGAACCGGCAAAGCGCGATGCGGTTTTGGTCGGCAAGCGCGCCGCGCGCCAGATAGGCGCCGCCTGCGGCAAGCGAGATCAGCCTGAGATAGGGTGTGGCGCCGGCCAGCGCCTCGTCCGATCGGCCTTCGGCTTGCAGGTCTTGCAGGAATCGGCTCGCCTGTGACAGGTCGTCGAGCGCCTGGTCAAGGCGATCGGCGGTGCGGCCGAAGCCTTCAAGGTTCGACGCTCGCACCGCATCGGCGACGGCCTTGAGTTCGGCGATGTAGCCATGCACATGCCGGCCGCCGCCGAGCGGCAGCTTGCGTGTCACCAGATCGATCGCCTGGATGCCATTGGTGCCTTCGTAAATGGGCGCGATGCGCGCGTCGCGATAAAGTGCTGCGGCGCCTGTCTCCTCGATGAACCCCATGCCGCCATGCACCTGCAGCCCAAGCGAGGCGACCTCGACGCCGACATCGGTCGAAAAGGCCTTGGCCAGCGGCGTCAACAGATTGGCGCGCTCCTGCCAGTGCTTTGCATCTTCGCTCTGTGACGCGAGATCGATGGCGTGGGCGCAGGAATAGCAGATGGCACGGGCAATCTGGGTCAGCGCTTTCATGGTCAGAAGACTACGCTGGATGTCGGGGTGATGCACGATCGGCGCCATGCCGGCACCGCGATAGCTCGCCGCTTTGCCTTGCCGGCGGTCGTTTGCATAGGCGAGCGCCTTCTGCGTCGCCGCCTCGGCGACCGCGACGCCCTGCATGCCGACGGCAAGGCGCGCATTGTTCATCATGGTGAACATGCAGGCGAGGCCCTTGTTCTCCTCGCCGACCAGCCAGCCGATCGCGCCGGGCGTAGCACCTTCGAAGCCATCGCCATAGATCATGGTGCAGGTCGGCGAAGCGTGGATGCCCAGTTTGTGCTCCAGCCCGGAGCAGAAGACGTCGTTGCGTGCGCCCAGCGCGCCATCGTCGCTGACGAGGAATTTCGGCACCAGGAACAAAGACAAGCCGCGCGTACCGGCCGGCGCGTCCGGCAGCCGCGCCAGCACCAGATGGATGATGTTGTCCGTGAAATCGTGCTCGCCATAGGTGATGAATATCTTTTGCCCGAAGATGCGGTAGGTGCCGTCGCCGGCCGGTTCGGCGCGGGTTCGCAAGGCATTCAGGTCCGATCCTGCCTGCGGCTCGGTCAGGTTCATGGTGCCCATCCATTCGCCGGAGACCAGTTTTTCCAGATATTTGGCCTTGAGCGCCTGCGAGCCATGCTTGTCGAGTGCTTCGACCGCGGCCATGGTCAGCGTCGGGGCGATGCCGAACGCCATCGAGGCGGAGTTCCACATTTCGAGCGCGGCGACGCCGAGCATGGCCGGCAGCGCCTGGCCGCCATACGCTTCCGGCGCGGAAAGCGCATTCCAGCCGCCGCCGATCCAGCGGGGATAAAGTTCCTTCCAGCCGGGCGGGGTAGTGACGGCAGCGCCGTTGAGCACCGCGCCGTGCTGGTCGCCGACCGTGTAGAGCGGCGCCACCTCCTCGCTGGCGAAGCGGCCGGCCTCGGCCAGAATGGCGTCGACAAGGTCCTCGCCGAGTTCGCCAAAGGTGCCGGCATCGAGCGCCGGCTTCAAGCCGGCGACATGTTTCAGGGTGAAGGCGATTTCCTCGACCGGTGCCCGATACATGGCGCTCGCTCCTCCTTAGTCCGGCCCTCTCCAGTCTGGCCCTCCCCAGTCTGGCAGGTCTACTTAAGACCTGTGCCGATGCAAAATCATCTGCTTTCGGAGTTCCCTGTCCATCTTCTTTTTACGTAAACGTCAAACTTTGTCACGCGGATTTTGCAATTGCTGGCTCGTATGCAAAATTACTTAGAGCCGCGCATCAGGGATGACGATAATGCCAAACCAACAGACCCGCACCGCCCGTCTCGAAGCCCGTATTTCGCCGGATATGCTGGACGTGGTGAAACGTGCCGCCGAAATCCAGGGCCGCAGCGTCAGCGACTTCGTGGTCGCCGCCGCTCAAGAGGCGGCGCAGCGTACTATCGAGAACACCACTATCATGCGTATTTCCGTCGAGGATCAGCGCGCCATGATGGAGGCGATTCTCAATCCGCCCGAGCCCAATGAAGCACTGCGCAAAACCGCCGACGCCCACAAACGGCTTGTCGTCGAATCCCGGTGAATTTCACCATCATCATCGAACCGCTCGGCGGATCGCATGATCGCAAGGCGTTCAGCTGCGGGGTGTCGGCGCTCGACCGCTATATACGGGAGCAAGCCAGCCAGGATGTCAAACGCCGAGTCGGCAACTGCTTCGTTGCCGTGGATCGCGATGTCGGCGCGATCGCCGGATATTACACTTTGGCGGCGTCGAGCATACCGATCGCGTCCTTGCCTGACGAACAGACAAAACATCTGCCACGCTACCCGGTTCTGCCCGCGATATTGGTCGGCAGGCTGGCCGTCGATGCCCGATACCAGCGGCGGCGGGTCGGGTCGGCGCTGATCGTGGATGCGCTACGACGTAGCGTTAGCGCTGCCCCAGCAGCCTTCCCGTTGATTGTCGATGCCAAGGGTGACCAGGCGGTCGCGTATTATCGCAGGCATGGCTTCACCTCGTTTCAGAGCCGCCCGCTATCACTGTTCCTGCCCATAGCAACAGCGTTGAAGCTATTTGGCTGACAATCGCAACCATCGCCTTGCTCTTGAGGAGCACCAAGGATCGCTTCGCCAGCGCTCCAACTCGCCCACTCGGCACCCGAAGCATTTCCTTAACCATGGCGGTTCAGGATTTGGCTTTGGCCAGCAAGGATGTGCTGTTTGAAAACGCCGGCGCGCCCCCTTGTCCGCTCAGCGCTTCTCCTCGTCGCGGCCGCGATGACCCTGGCGCTGACGCCGGCAAAGGCCTCGGATTTCTCCGAACCTTGGAAGGATGCCGACCGGGCGCTGGTCGTCGACGCCTACGAATACAATTCCATCGACTGGACCCGGCTAGCCGCCGACAAGCGTCTTGTCGGCTTCATCAACAAGGCATCCGACGGAATGCCGCCACCATATTTCTGTTTCGGCGACGAGACCGAGACGCGGCTGTGCAAGACGCTTTGGAAGCGCCATGCCATGGCACAGGAACTGTTCCAGACGCGCAAGGTGGTGGCCAAGGCGCTGGGCCTGAAATGGGGTGCCTATCATCTCGCCCGCCCCGGCAACCCCGTGGGACAGGCCAATAATTTCATCAATTTCGTGAAACCCGGGCCGGATGACCTGCTTGCCCTCGACATCGAGGACGATGACCCCACCCAATGGATGTCGCTCGAGGATGCCGAGGAATTCGTGCGCCATGTGCATCGTCGGGTTGGCCGCTTTCCAGTGCTCTACACCAACGGCACGACAGCCAGGCATATCGCCGACAACAAGTATAAATACCCGCTCCTGTCCCGGCTGCCGCTGTGGTATGCGCGCTACAAGCCAGACATCGGCGTGCATTTTCCGATGGGCAACTGGCAGGGTTATGCGCTCTGGCAGTTTTCGGCGCGAGCAAACTGCGGCCGGTTCCGCTGCCCTTACAGGGTCGCGGGCACACCCAACGATATCGACGTCAGCGTCGCGCCGATGAACGCCACGGAATTGCGCGCGCAGTGGCCGTTCGGCGGCCTGATCGACGTGCAGCCGGATTATCTCACCTCGATACCGGTGCCGCTCTCACGCGAGGCGGGGCTCGCCGGCGGCACCATCACTTACGCCAGCGTGACGCCAGCAAGCTTCGAGGAGATGGTCGCGGTATTCAGGGCGCGCCTGGCCAGGTTCAGCAGCGGCTTTCAAATGCCTGCGGCGAAGGCGGCGCCGGGCCTTCCGCGCGGGATTGCCGAATATGTCGCCTGGACGCGAAACGAAAAGCGTGCGGCATCGGTGCCAGGATTTGTCTCCACCGCCGACGCGGTCAGCAGCGTCTCGACTGAATTCGACCACGGCTTGCGCTGAGGCCGAAGGCCGCCCGAAGCATCAGTTCGCCTGCTCGCGCGCCACCGCCAGCCAGCCAATGTCGCGGCGGCAAAAGCCTTGCGGCCAGTCGATCCGGTCGAGCGCGGCGTAGGCCTTCTTCTGCGCCTCGCCGACGGTGCTGCCGGTCGCCGTGATGTTGAGCACGCGGCCGCCATTGGCGACGAGTGCGCCGCCGTTGATGGCGGTGCCGGCGTGAAAGATCTCGACGCCGTCGCCTGCCGCCGCCTCGACGCCGCGGATGACCGAGCCCTTTTCAGGCGTGCCGGGATAGCCCCTGGCTGCCATCACCACGGTGAGCGCCGCCTCATCGCGCCAGCGCACCGAAGTATGCGCCAGCTGGCCGTCGGCGGCGGCGTTGAGCAGGACGAGCAGATCGTCCTTCAGCCGCATCATCAGCACCTGGCATTCCGGGTCGCCGAAACGGGTATTGTATTCGATCAGCTTCGGCCCGCTGTCAGTGATCATCAGCCCGGCGAACAGCACGCCGGAAAACGGCGCGCCTGTTTCAGCCATGCCGCGCATGGTCGGCTCGACGATCTCGCGCATCGTTCGGTCGATCATTTCCGGCGTCATCACCGGCGCCGGCGAATAGGCGCCCATGCCGCCGGTGTTGGGGCCGGTGTCGCCGTCACTGAGGCGCTTGTGGTCCTGCGCGGTACCGAAGGGCAGCGCCGTGGTGCCGTCGCACAGGCAGAAGAAGCTTGCTTCTTCACCGACGAGAAACTCCTCGACCACCACTTCCGCCCCGGCCTGGCCGAAGGAGCCGTCGAAACAGGCCTCGAGCGCGGCCAGCGCCTCGTCAAGCGTCATGGCGACGGTGACGCCCTTGCCGGCAGCGAGGCCGTCGGCCTTGATGACGATCGGCGCACCCGTCTTCTCGACATAGGTCCTGGCCGAAGCCAGATCGTCGAAGCGGCCATAGGCGGCGGTCGGGATGCCATATCTGGCGCAGAGGTCCTTGGTGAAACCTTTCGAGCCTTCCAGCCGTGCCGCTGCCTTTGACGGTCCGAAGACGCGGATGCCCTCGGCGCGCAGGTCGTCGGCAATGCCGGCGACCAGCGGCCCTTCCGGCCCGACCACGACGAGGCCTATTTCATTCTCGCGGCAGAACCGGGCCACCGCCGTGTGATCGGCAGTATCGAGCCTCACCAGTTCGGCTTCGTGGCCGATGCCCGGATTGCCGGGCGCCGCGTAGAGTTTGGTCAGCAGCGGCGACGCCGCGATCTTCCAGGCCAGCGCATGCTCTCGTCCGCCAGAGCCGATCAGCAAAACACGCATGCCCAGATTCCTCGTCATTCCAAGACCAGGACTGCGCTATTGCGCCGCGCGCGACGGGTCAAGACATTTGGCTGCCGAAGCGCCGATTGCGCGTGGCGAGCGTGCGGGGCTGCTTGACGCTTGACGGCATTCGCCTCTGCTGCCACTCCAGCAAAATGGAAACCCTCCAGTCGAAAGCGGCCCAGGGCCGCGTCGCCGATGCGCCGAGCGGCCACTGGGTCTATCGCGTGCTGCCGCGGCGGTTGTGGCCCTATGCGCAGCTTGCCCGGTGGGACCGGCCGATCGGCTGGCAATTGCTGCTGTGGCCATGCTGGTGGTCGGCTGCGCTTGCCGCGAGCGCCTATCCGCGTCCGACGGACCCGCTTCTCTCTCTGCTGCCGTCGCCTTGGTATCTGCTGCTGTTTTTTCTTGGCGCGTTCGCCATGCGCGGCGCCGGCTGCACCTACAATGATTTGGTCGACGAGGACATCGACAACCAGGTGGAACGCACGCGCTCGCGGCCGCTGCCGGCCGGCAAGGTCACGCGCCGGCAGGCTTGGATGTTTGTTGTCGTGCAGGCACTGGTCGGCCTTGCCGTGCTTTTGCAGTTCAACAGCTTCGCCGTCTTGCTCGGCATCGGTTCGCTGGTCATCGTCGCCGTCTACCCGTTCATGAAGCGGTACACCAATTGGCCGCAACTCGTTCTAGGCCTTGCCTTTTCCTGGGGAGCGCTGATGGGATGGGCGGTCGAGTTCGGCGATCTCGATGGGCCGGCAATCATGCTTTATATCGGCTCGATCCTGTGGGTGATCGGCTACGACACGATCTATGCGCATCAGGACAAGGAAGACGACGCCATCGTCGGCGTGCGCTCGACGGCGCGCCTGTTCGGCGACAACACCAAGGCCTGGCTGGCCGGGCTTTATGGCGGAGCGCTGGTTTGCTTCGCCATTGCCTTCGCCTCGGCGCAGGCACCGGTGCCTGCACTGGCCGGGCTGATCGCCGCCGGCGCGCATATGGCGCGGCAGATCGCCGTGCTCGACATCGACGACCCGGACCAGTGCCTGAGGCTGTTCAGATCGAACAACCAGGTCGGCTGGCTGATCTTCCTCGGCCTGATCGGCGGCGCGGGCTGGGTGGCGCTGAAGCCGCTGGTTTAAGAGCCAGCGGTATCGATTCGGCAGCTGCGGAATCGACCTTTCTCCAACTGCTTATGCCGCCCCTCATCGCCCTGCCGGGCACTTCTCCCCGTATAGTGACGGGGAGAAGCACGCCTTCGCAACGGATTTCGCCAATCTCAAGCGTTTGCAGAAAGAGTGCCGAAATTGCGGCCAGTGTCCCTTCTCACCGTCACTATACGGGGAGAAGGTGGCGGCAGCCGGATGAGGGGCAGCGCCAACTTGCAAGCTGATTTCAATCTACTCCCGCGAAATAAGCTCCTCGCCGCCGATGACCAGCCTGAGGCCGAGGTCGCCGGCGCGGCGGCGGGCGAGAAAGCGCGGGCGGCGCATGGTCGAGACGCGACCCTTGCGGCGGTCCTGCGCCGGCAGCGCCTTGATGGCGGCGCCGAGCGATTCCTCCAGCGTGCGGGCAATGCCGTCGGCCTCGATCAGCAGCATCGGCAGGCGGTAGGCGTCGGCCCAGGCGCGCCAGTCGGCGGCGACGTCGTCGAGATCGTCGGCGACCAGCAGCGGCACCGACAGCGTCGGGTCATTGTGCAGAAGCTCAAGCGTCACTGTGACATTGCCATCCGGATCCTCCATGGCGCGGGCGGCGACGCCGCGAAACGCGTTGGCGGGCAGAGCGATGATCGCCGGCACGCCGCTCATCTCCAGCGTGCGGCGGATAACCGCGCCGCGCTGGTCGATGGTGAAGGTGACGTCGCCATAGTCGTCGCGCGTGGCGTAGCTCACCACTTGCGGCAGGCGGAATGGGTCGAGGCGCATATTGCGCCCGGCCCAGACTGGCTTCAGTCCAGTGTTCATATCGTGCCTTTCCTGTTTCTCCTGAGAGCCGGTGTTTCCGGTTCTCCGGGCCGGTTTTCCCAGCCTCGTTTGTGGAGAAACATTAGCGCGGGCTTCTTATCCTCGCGCTTAAGAAAGTCGGTTAAATTTTGCTGATCCGGGGCGGATGGTTATCGGAATGCCAACCGGCGCAGGCCGGCGAAAGGATCAGATAACCTTACCCGGATTCATGATGCCGGCCGGATCGAAGGCGGCCTTCACCCTGCGCATCAGCTCGATCGCCATCGGCGGCGCCGTCGCGATCAATTCGTCCCGCTTCAACTGGCCGATGCCGTGCTCGGCCGAGATCGAGCCATGAAACGCGCGCACGACGTCGTGCACGGCCTTGTTCATGACGTGGTAAAGGCCGAGAAACGCCTCGTCATCGCCGTCGGCCGGCCGGGAGATGTTATAGTGCAGGTTCCCGTCGCCCATGTGGCCGAAGCAGACGACGCGCGCGCCGGGACTGACCGATTGCACGGCGACGGCGGCCTTTTCAATGAAGGGCGGGATTGACGCCACCGGCACCGAGACGTCGTGCTTGATCGAGGCACCTTCCGGTTTCTGCGCCTCGGGCAGCACCTCGCGGAAATTCCAGAACGCATCGCCCTGGGCCATGCTTGCCGCGATCACCGCATCGCCGACGATGCCTTGCTCGAGGCCTGCCTCCAGCACCTCCTCGATCAGCGCCCTTGCGTCGTCGGCCGAACGGCCCGACGAGATCTGCATCAGCACATACCACGGCCAATCGCCGGCAAGCGGCCGCACCACGCCTTGTGCGTGGGCAAGCGTGAAGTCGTAGGGCCTCTGGCCGATCAGCTCGAAGGCGGTGAGCGCTGCCCCTGCACGGTCCATCGCCAGGCTGAACAGCGACAATGCCGCCTCCGGCGATGACAGGCCGGCAAACGCCACCTCGCGCCCCTTGGGCTTGGGGAACAGCTTGAGCACGGCGGCAGTAATGATGCCGAGCGTACCCTCGGCGCCGACGAACAGGTTCTTCAGATCGTAACCGGTATTGTCCTTTTTCAGCTTGCGCAGATCGTCGAACACTTCGCCGGTCGGCAGCACCACTTCGACGCCGAGGCAGAGCTCGCGCGCATTGCCGTAGGCAAGCACGCCGGTGCCGCCGGCGTTGGACGAGAGATTGCCGCCGACCTGGCAGGAGCCTTGCGCGGCAAGCGACAGCGGAAACAGCCGGTCGGCGGCATCGGCCGCTTCCTGCAGCGTCTGCAGGATGACGCCGGTTTCGACCGTCACCGTGTTGGACAGCGTATCGATCTCGCGGATGCGGTTCAGCCGCGACAGCGACAGCACGATCTCGCGGCCGGATGCGTCCGGCACCTGCGCGCCGACCAGCCCGGTGTTGCCGCTTTGCGGCACAATGGGCGTGCCAGTTTCGGTCGCCAGCCGCATGATGCTGCTGACCTCCTCGACGCTCCCCGGCCTCAGCACCAAAGCCGTCCTGCCGTGCCAAAGTCCGCGCCGCTCGGTGAGGTAAGGCGCGATGTCCTGCTGGTCGCGCAGCGCATATTTGTCGCCGACGATTGCCGCAAAGCGCGCGACGACGGCGGGGTCGAGATCGGGGGAAATGTCGTTCATGGGTGGAAACTATGGTGCTGAATCCATCTTGTCACGCGGGGCGATCTTGTCACGCGGGGCGGCGGCGCGCGAAAGCCGGTCATTGATCGCCTCGCCCAGCCCGTCGAACGGGATCGGCTCGACGGCGATGGTTTTGGCGCCACTGCCATCGAGATCCTGCAGATGGGCGAAGAGATTGCTTGCCGCCTCGCGCAGGTCGCCGGTCTCCGACAAGTTGCGCAGGGCGGCTGCATCGCGCCAGCCTTCGGCACGGCGGCGGCCGAAGGCCAGCAAGGCTTCGCCCGGTGCGACCTCCGCAGCATTGAGCCGCACTGCCGCACCTGGGGCATAGTGCGAGGCGAGCATGCCGGGCGCCTCGATGCCCGAAGCGCCGCGCAGCAACTTTGTCCCGGCCACCGCTTCGATCTCTTCGGCGGCAATGCCGCCCGGCCGCAGCAGCCGCAGCTTTCCAGCTTCGACCTTGACAATGGTCGATTCCAGCCCGACCGGCGTCGCGCCGCCATCGACCACAAGCTTGATCCGGGGACCGAGATCGGCGGCCACGGCCTCGGCCGTCGTGGCGCTGATCCTGCCCGAGGAATTGGCGCTTGGCGCCGCCAGCGCGCGGCCGAACCTGGCGATCAGCTCGCCGCCAAAGCCTTTCGGCATGCGCAGCGCGATCGTTTCCAGACCGGCGGTGACCAGCGGATGAATGCCGTTGCCGGGCCGTTGCGGCAGCACCAGCGTCAGCGGCCCCGGCCAGAATGCCTGCGCCAATCTTTCCGACAGCGGATCGAACATCGCGATGCGCTCGGCCATCGCCGGGTCGGCTATATGGGCGATCAGCGGGTTGAAGCGAGGGCGGCCCTTGGCTTCGAAGATACGAGCCACGGCAACGCCATTGGTCGCGTCGCCGGCCAGCCCATAGACGGTCTCGGTCGGGATGGCGACGACATCGCCGCTCTCGAGCAGCGCCAACGCCCTTTCCATCGCCTCGCCGACGGCACGAATTTCAGCCACTGTCGTCACCTCACGGATGCGGGTGCCTAATACGCTGACGCCGACGGAGCAAGTCCGGGCGTAGGCGAATCGCAAATCACTAAAATGCTCTGTTTCCCCGCAAGCCGGCATCAACTGCCCTCGGCTACGGTGCCGTCTTGTTGGGCAAGGGGAATTATCATGCTTTCGATGCGTATCCTTGGAGCGCTTGGTCTGGCGTTTATGGCCGGCACGGCACAGGCCTCGTCGCTCGTTTTTCTCGGGCAAACGACGGCGACGCCTTCGGTTGTAAGTGCCGGCGCGCTCGAACGGGCGAAAACACCGTCGATCGACGCGCTCGGCGAGAAGCTGCCTGACGTCAATGAAAACGTCACCGATGAAAAGGTCGCGGCAATCCCGAGCCAGCCGAGTCATGGCTTCGACGGAAGTCCGATGATCATTCGCGGCGGTATCGTCGGCGATGCCTTTGCAACGCCCGCGCCCAAAGCCGCGCCGGCCAATTCTGCCGCGCCCGCCGCGGACAGCAAAGCCGACCCAAAGGTCGCCA
Organism: Mesorhizobium sp. M0159; assembly: GCF_040322295.1. Taxonomy (NCBI): domain Bacteria; kingdom Pseudomonadati; phylum Pseudomonadota; class Alphaproteobacteria; order Hyphomicrobiales; family Phyllobacteriaceae; genus Mesorhizobium; species Mesorhizobium sp. M0159. Next base: position 4,541 of record NZ_JAMYTF010000074.1, on the reverse strand, counting down.
GCAAAACCCCTGAGGCAGCTGCGCAGCAGCCTGCGCCGCTAGCAGCTCCCGACCAGCCGAAATAGCGCCACAAGCGATGATTTTTTCCCAGACGTCAGCCGGCTATCTTGGAGAAATCGGCGACCCGGTCGGTCGCCGCGCGGATGCGGGCGAGCAATGCCAGGCGATTGGCGCGCACCGCCTGGTCCTCATCGTTTACGAGGACTTTCTCAAAGAATGAATCAACCGGCTCGCGCAACACGCTAAGCGCCAGCATGGCGGCGGAAAAGTCTTCGTTTTGAATTGCTTCGCCGGCTTGCCTCTCGGCCTGATTCACCGCCGCGAACAAGGTTTTTTCGGCGTCCTCCCGGAACAGAGCCGGCTCAACGCTGCTTGCAATCGCCGTCGCCTTCTTCTCCTCGGCAGCCACGATGTTGGCCGCGCGCTTGGTGCCGGCAAGCAGGTTCCTGCCGTCCTCGCTGTCGAGGAAGGAGCCAAGCGCTTCGACGCGGCGGACGATTTGAAGGAGATCGTCGTTGGACGATTGGCCGATCTCCCCCCTTGAGGGGGAGATGCCCGGCAGGGCAGAGGGGGGCGCGACAGAATGAGACGCCGGCGGGACAGCGCCCCCCGCTGTCGCCTTCGGCGACATCTCCCCCTCTAGGGGGGAGATTGGGCGCGAGCCCGCCGCCAGTACGGCGTCGATGAGATCATGCCGCGCGCCCTGATCGCGGAGATAGACTTTTAGGCGATCGTGGAAGAAGGCGAGGAGGTCGCGGGCGCGATCAATCTCCCAATCCTGAGGCGGTACATCGGCGTCGCTAAACATCAGTTGAGAGGCGCGTTCGGATAGGCTGGTCAGTTGGCTCAACAAGCCTTTTCCGGACAGTTCTTCCATTGCTCGCATGGGTGCAAGCCGAGCCTCGGCTTTGCCGGCCTCCTTTTGAAGCAGTTGCGCCATTAGATGACGCCCTGAACGGATAAACTGCATAGCAATCTCCAATCGGACCTCATTCTCGACCAAGATTCTGATCACTCCCAGTGCTGCACGACGCAGCGCAAACGGGTCCTTCGATCCGGTGGGCTTTTCATCAATGGCCCAAAACCCGACCAGCGTATCAAGCTTGTCAGCAAGCGCCACGGCCACCGACACCGGATCGGTCGGCACGCGATCGGACGGGCCCTGCGGCTTGTAGTGCTCCTCGATGGCGGCGGCGACTGATGGATGCTCGCCCTGCAGCAGCGCGTATTTGCGGCCCATGGCGCCTTGCAGTTCCGGGAACTCGCCGACCACCTCGGTGGTGAGGTCGGCCTTGGCGAGCACGGCGGCGCGGCGCGCGAGCGCGATAATCTCCCCCCTCGAGGGGGAGATGTCGCCGAAGGCGACAGAGGGGGTCGGCACGTCCTGATGCGGCTTCCTATTTTGGACAGAGGACGCCGGCGCTTCACGCGAAGCGACCCCCTCTGGCCTGCCGGCCATCTCCCCCTCAAGGGGGGAGATTGCGCGCGCCACGATTGGTGCTAGTTCTTCGGCCAACCTGGCAATCCGCTCCACCCGCTCGCCTTGCGTGCCGAGCTTGGCATGAAACGTTACATTGAGGTGGTCGAGGCGGGCCATGCGCTGGTCGAGTGGCTTGTTGAGGTCGAGTCCGAACTTTTGCGCCGATGCCTGCAGCTGGTCGAGATCCGGCAGGTCGCCCTGGTCGGTCTTCCAGAAATAGAGCGCGTCGGACAGGCGCGCGCGCACCACCTTGCCGTTGCCATGGGCGATCTCCTTGCCGCCATCCTTGGCCTCGATATTGGCGGTCAGGATGAAGCGGTTGGAGAGCGGCGATTGGCTGATCTCCCCCCTTGAGGGGGAGATGGCCGGTAGGCCAGAGGGGGTCGGCACGACCTGACGCGACTCCCTATCGCGGACAGGGGATGCCGCCGATCCACGCGAGGCGACCCCCTCTGTCGCCTTCGGCGACATCTCCCCCTCGAGGGGGGAGATTTGGCGCGTCGTCACGAAACACTTCTGGTTGGCGCGGATGGTGAGCCGGATCACCTCGGCCGGAATGGCCAGAAAATCCTGCTCGAATTCGCCCATCAGCACGACGGGCCATTCGACCAGGCCCGACACTTCCTCCAGCAGCCCCTCGTCCTCGACGAGGTCGAGCCCGCTGGCGAAGGCGAGGTTCCTGGCATCGGCAAGAATGATCTCCTTGCGTCTGTCGGCATCGAGCACGACCTTGGCCGCCTCAAGCTTGGCGACATAATCGTCAAAGCGGCGCACCGTGATGGTGCCCGGCGCATGAAAACGGTGACCGTAAGTGACGTTGCCGGAGCGGATGCCGTCGATCTCGAAATCGACGACCACCGGCTCCTCGGTTTCGGGGCCGAAGGTGCACAGGATCGATTGCAGCGGCCGCACCCAGCGCAGCGAGCCGGGCTTGGCCGAAGCCGGCCCCCAGCGCATCGATTTCGGCCAGGGGAAATTGCGGATGATGCCCGGCACCAGCTCGGCGATGATCTGCTCCGCCGGCCTGCCCGGCCTGGAAATATGGGCGACGTAGAAGTCGCCCTTCTTCGGATCGGAATGAACATGCGCCTCGGCAATCGAGGCAAGGCCGGCCTTGCGCAGAAAACCTTGCACCGCCTGCTCGGGGGCCTTGGTCGAGGGCCCCTTGATCTCCTCGCTGATGTCCTTCGAGCGGGCGGTCAGGCCGCGGATGTCGAGCGCCAACCGGCGCGGCGTCCAATATTCGCGCGCCGCCTCATAGGTCAGCCCGGCTTCGACCAGACCGTCGGTCAACAGCTTTCGGAGGTCGCCGGCCGCCTTGCGCTGCATGCGAGCGGGGATTTCCTCGGAACGAAGTTCTAGAAGCAGGTCAGGCATTGAAAGAGCTCACGCGACAAGAAACAGCCGCCGCTTCGCGGCGTCCTCCCCCATCGAGGCGAAGGTAAGCGGGGCATAGCAACTCGGTCGGCTGCTGTCACCCTTCCCAGCAAGATCGGGCCTGCGCGATCGGAACATCTAACGGCGAATTCCGAAAAAATTCAGCCGCCTGTCGGACACACGCCGGTCCGCCCGTCCTTGGATCAAAGATTTCCATGAACCGAACGCAGCGCTGAAGCGACCAACGCTCAGGCAGAGAGCTATTGGCTGAACGAGCATGAAAACGGCATCGACATTCCTGAAGATCCTCGCGCTCAGCGCCTGTTTTACAGCGCAGGTGCACGGCACGTTCTCGATGCCCGGCGTCAGGCAAGCGCTGCGGACAATAGCCGGTGCAAGCGGCCAAGGCACGTTGCCAATCAGTGCCCCTGCCGAAACCGCCTGGAGCTAAGCGGCCATTCCGCCCGCCTGCGTCAGCAGAAACGCCTCGCCGCAGGCCTTGGCCAGATTGCGCACCCGCAAAATATAACTCTGGCGCTCGGTGACCGAAATGACGCCGCGTGCGTCGAGCAGATTGAAGACGTGGCTGGCCTTGATGCACTGGTCGTAGGCTGGGAAGACCATGCGGTGATATCCCTCCCCCTTGAGCGGAAGGTGGCCAGACAAGGTCTGGCCGGGAGGGGTCGCTCGTGCAGTGCTCGACGCCTGGCCTGCGGTGCCTTCCGAGGCGACCCCCTCTGCCCGCTTCGCGGGCATCTCCCCCTCGAGGGGGGAGATAGGCGCGCCGGCTTGTAGCAGCGCCTTGCACTCGGCTTCGGCGTCTTCGAAATGGCGCAGCAACATCGCGGTGTTGGCGAATTCGAAATTATGGCGCGAATATTCCTGCTCGGCCTGCAGAAAGACGTCACCATAGGTCACCTTGTCGGCGCCTTCGCGGCCGTTGAAGTTGAGGTCGTAGACATTGTCGACGCCCTGCACATACATGGCCAGCCGTTCCAGCCCATAAGTGAGCTCACCCGCCACCGGTGCGCATTCGATGCCGCAGACCTGCTGGAAATAGGTGAACTGCGAGACCTCCATGCCGTCGCACCAGCACTCCCAGCCCAGCCCCCAGGCGCCCAGCGTCGGGCTTTCCCAGTCGTCCTCGACGAAGCGGATGTCATGCAGCAGCGGATCGATTCCGATCGCGGCCAGCGAGCCGAGATAAAGCTCCTGCAGATTGGGCGGATTGGGCTTCAGGATCACCTGGTATTGGTAATAGTGCTGCAGCCGGTTCGGGTTCTCGCCATAGCGGCCGTCCTTGGGGCGGCGCGAGGGCTGGACATAGGCCGCGTTCCAGCGTTTTGGGCCGAGCGCGCGCAATGTCGTTGCCGGATGGAAGGTGCCGGCGCCGACTTCCATGTCGTAAGGCTGGAGGACGACGCAGCCATAGTCCGCCCAATGATTATGCAAGGTCAGGATCAGCCCTTGGAACGAGCGGCTGGGGTGCATGTGGGCAGGAATGGTCACGGCGGCCTCGGCGGGAAAGGCGGGATGCCGGCACGTCCTAGATGCCTGGCCAGCAAGCGTCAAGGCAGAGGGGTCAGGCCTTTGAAGGTGTTCCCTTCTCCCCTTGTGAGACCTTTGCACAGAAGCCGATTGGTGATTCTGTGATGATGGTCGAAGCAGGGAGATTCGGGATGGC
>NZ_JAMYTF010000073.1:0-20632 GCF_040322295.1 Mesorhizobium sp. M0159 | reverse complement strand
CCGTCGTCGGGTCGGCTGGTGCGAAATTTCCGCTCGATTATTAAGGCCTTTGTGCGACCGGTGTTCGACACCGGGCATGAGGTCGCGCCTGGCGGCATCATAGGACCGGAGCTTGTCGGTGATCATGACCCGTGGTGTCTGCCCTTGAGCCTTCAGCAACTTGCGCATCAGACGCTTTGCCGCCTTGGCATTTCGGCGCCTTTGCACCAGCACTTCGAGGACGAAGCCGTCCTGATCGACGGCACGCAACCCTCACAGACCCGGACGTGCGGAATTCCCGCATCAAATGTGCTCGAACACATTTGGTGCGTAATGTGGCTTCGGTAGAGATGTGGCGTCGGCCGCCGCGGACCAGAGGCGGCAGGCCGGTGAGGACGCCGAGCGCAACATAACAAAGGGGGTTACAGGGACCGAAGGAAGTCCATCAGCGCCGGTTGATCACGCCATCGTTTTGGGATCTTGCCGAGACTCGGCGCCTCGCATTTTTCGAGCGCCTTAGCCTTGGTCTCGAAGTCGACCTCTGCATAGACGTTCATGGTGTCCAGCGAGACGTGCCCGAGGCATCCGCGGACTGTGTTGATGTCCACGCCGGCGCGCAGGAGATGGGTCGCCGTGGTGTGGCGGATGGAGTGAGGGCTTACGCGCTTTGTCGCCTACGACGGCATTTTGGCGACGACCTTGAGGCCATAACGCTCAACGGCGGTATGGATCCCGAAGCGAGTGATGGGTTGGCCGCAGCGATTGAGGAAGATGGATCGAGAAGGGGCTCCGTCAGCGACGAGTGCCCGTAACTCGACGACGGTGGCGATCCACAATGGGCAGTATCGCTGCTTGCCGCCCTTGCCATGGATTTTGACGCTGGGGGCGTTCAGGTCCAGGTCCGCCACCTTGACGCCGACCGCCTCTGACGCTCTCGCACCAGTGTTGTAGAGGAACAGCAGCAGGGCGTAGTCGCGCCGACCCTGCTCCGTCCGCCGATCTGGAGCGGCGAGCAAGGCGTCGATCTCCGCCTTTTCGAGATAAGGAACGACCGCCTGATCGGTCTTCTTGAACGGGGTCGAACGGATCTGGCCCGACCATTCGATGTGGACGGGGCTATGCTCGCCGACAAAGCCAGCGAACGCCCGAACGGCGGCAAGACGTTGATTGCGGGTGGCGATCGAACATCGACGCGTCACTTCGATATCGGTCAAGAAGGCGCGGATTAGCTCGGCCGATAAATCGACGACATTCAGGCGATCAATAGACTTGCCGACCCGCTTCGCAACGAACGGGAGAAGCTGAGATAAGCCGTCGCGGTAACCCTGCTGGGTGTTGCGGGCGAGATTCCGTTCGGCAACCACGTGTTCGAGTAGGAACCGCCGGATCCAGGGGCCAAGGAGCGCCTCGTCACGCATTGGGCATCTCCATGGCGTAATGCTCGAAGCGCGCGCTGGCCTCACGCAGAAGGTCTGGGGTTAGGGTTAGGTATCGCTGCGTGCCCGAGATGTTGACGTGGCCAAGGTAGGTGGAGAGCTTGGGCAGAAGCCGTTGGACGCCGGCGCCTTGGCGATACCAGGAGAGGAGGCGGTGAACTGCAAAACTGTGACGAAGGTCATGCAAGCGACGCTGATGTCGCGGCCCGGCGCCGGCGCACACGACATTCGCTTTGACTCGTAATCGGCAGAACACCCTCTCAGCGTGTTGCAGGGTCACAGGGGCGCTCTGGCGCGTGAGGAACCAGAGGGATTCTGCAGACTGGCCTTCGCGGCGGCGAGAAGCGTGCCGGGATAAGATGCGCACGAGGTCGTGGCCGATCGGAGCCAGTCTGGTCTTGTAAAACTTGCTCTCGCGGACGCACAGGACCCCTTCCTCGAGGGCGACGTCGGCTAAGGTGAGGGACAGTGCCTCGCCAAGGCGAAGCCCCGCGCCGTAAAGGAGAAGCAGGAGCGTTCGGTATGTGTCCGGATCAATAGGACAGCGAGGATGGTCGATCAGAACGACGGCGTCGAGTAAACGACCGATCTCCTCGCGGGACTAAATATAGGGAACGAAGGCTTCCGTCGGCTTGGGGACGGCGCGTGGCAACGGCCATGTGTTTGTATGCCCCCGGGCCATCGCGAACCGATAGAAGCCCGCCAGAACAGAATGCTTCGTTCCCAGAAACGGGTCACCGGGCCGCGTCCCGCAAGAAAGGCCAACACTCGGTCGGCCGTCACCTCCGGCAGAGGTCTGTCGCCGACGAAGCGACAGAACGACTTGAGCGTGCGCACCTCCGTGCGGAAGCGCATTCCGATTGCTTGCCGGTGATCGACAAAGCTGGCGATAATTTCTGAAAGGATCATGCCAGTCCTCCCAGATCGAACGCCCCGACCTCGCGCAGTCCGGCAAGGTCGACCCTGGCGTAGGTGGGGGTCGCAAAGGCGCTGCGATGGCCGAGACAACCACATGGTACACTGCGCTCGCCGACAGCGGCCGGAACGGGGCCTTGAGGGTGAGGCACGACGAGGGTGAGGCACGACGGCAGCGGGGGCGCGCCAGCTGAAGGTAACTCACAACAGCGTCGCCGACGGAGGTCACCAAGGGGTAGTATTGCGTCTTGCGCTGCTTGGACCGGGTCACCTTGATGACCTCTCTCGTCCAATCGATGTCTTCGAGACAAAGACCGCGGACTTCGCCACTTCGCAGTCCGTAGATCGCGAGCAGCTTTAGAATCGCGTGGTCACGGACGTCACGCGCGGTCCTGTCCCTCGTGCTCTCAAGGAGCCGCTGGACATCGGGCCATGCCGGGCCCATCGGCAAAGCTTCTTCCCTGAACAGTCGCGGCGCGTCGATCGCTGCGGCGATTCCGGGGCAACACCATTGTCGACGCTGAGCATGGCGGAAGAACGCGCGCAGGGCGTGCGCGCTCGTCGCTACCGACACCCGAGACCACCCGCCACGACCCTTTACGTCGAGGAAAGCGTCTACGTCTGCAACGGTGATGTCGGCGATCGAAGATTTTTCGACGCCTAAATGTTCGAGGAAAGTCTCTACCTGCCAGCGTTGGTTGGCTAGGGTGCTCGCCGACAAGCCACGCTCATCATGTTGATAGACGATGAAGTCTTCAACCTTTTCAGAATGGGCCTTCGGTTCGTTGGGAGCCGGTTCTTCAAGCTGACCAAGAAAGCAAAGCCACGCTGCGGCGACGTCATGGAACAAACGCCGTGACCACTTCTCACCGCAGGCTCTGTTTCGCGCGTACTGGTATCGGGCCCAAGATTGAGCGGCCGCGTCGATCTCGGCCTGCCTGACGCACCTGCCGCCGGACAGGTCCAGCCGCTCCGCAATGACCAGCAGCTCGCGGGCCGTGCGCAGCAAAGTCTCACGAGCCGCACGTTGATCGGCGAGATGTTTGAGATAGCGCAGCCGCTTCGAGGCCTCGGGCCCGTCATGGTGACGCGCTACGACCTTCGGGTAGTTGAATAAGTCCTCGAACATGCCTCGGATCTCCAGTGAGGTGGGAAATCCGATCACCTATATCCAGTTTGTTAATTGCGCTCGGCGTCCTCACCGGCCTGCCGCCTCTGGTCCGCGGCGGCCGACGCCACATCTCTACCGAAGCCACATTACGCATCCGGTTCCTCACGAAAGAGTTTCGCTCATGGCGGTGTAGGGATGAACGATCTTGGCTAGGGGGCGGCGTTTCAGGATTTCGTTGAGGCGGGCCCATCGGACCACGCTTTGGCGATCTCGCCGAGACAACCACTTTTGCCAAACCCGCACCACCTGTCGGGCGTACCATCGCAATCGTCGAACGTTGCCACCAATGCCGTAATAGGCGTAGTGGCCCGCAGCATGGCCCTTGCTGGTGCGTGAGCAGAAGCTGTTGAGCGAGGTGCTGACGGAATTACGGCGGCTCCTGCCATTCCAGCTTCTCGGGTTCGACACCAGGGCAATCGCATTTGGATTCTTACGAAGATGGACCCCCACCCTAACCCTCCCCACAAGGGGGAGGGAACGCTGCCGCCCGCCCTTACTTCCCCTTTTGGCGCCGAAAGGCAGGCAATTTGCCGAGGTCAGCGCCAACGGAAGTCTCCCTCCCCCTTGTGGGGAGGGGTTAGGGGTGGGGGTACGTCGTAGAGCGAAAGCCTCGGCTTTCCATCTGCGATAGCCCTGGGTTCGACACGGACAATGACAGCGTGTTCCTGAACGAGACGATACGCGATTACTGTCTGGATGCCGGCACCGAGTTCACCCGCTGCCGGCCTTACACATGTGCCGCTGCGAAAGCGGGAGCGGTGATGCAAGGCTTCCGATCACCAGGAGCACTGCAACGCTTCGGTTCATCTTCTCGGCTCGGCGCAATCTCTTCGCCGTGGTCAGCTGACATCAGCGGCGCTAGCAGGCTTCTCTGATTGGGGTCGGTGAGGTCAAGCTTTTCCTGTCTTTTCCGGACGACGTCGCCCCGTGGGTCACTCGCTTCTCTTCGCGGTCGGCGCCGGTCTAGCCTGCCAACGAGATCGCCTCGCCCATCGTCCCCACGGGAACGATCCGGATCACCCTCTCGGGTAAATCACTGTCTGTATGTTCCTCTTCGTTTATCTGTTGTCCTATTTCATGCCGACGCGGGGCCGCCGGCTTCCTTGCCAAAGCGGAACGCGGTTGCATCGCTCCACATGCGGTGCAGGATGACGGCGAGCTTGCGGGCAACCGCGACCCGGGCTATCGCCATACCGCGCCGTTTGGCGACATTCATGCCCGTGCCCTGAGGCTCGACCATTTCTTGCTGAGCACAAGCAGCGAATGCGCCGCCTCATAGAGGGCCGTGCGGGCGAGTTCGTCGCCGCATCGGCTGACCTTGCCCTGAATGTCCGTTTCACCGGATTGATAACGTGCCGGGGTCAAGCCCAGATGCGCACCCACATCCCTTGACCGGCGAAAGCGGTCCGGCTGATCGATCGTGGCACGGAAGGCGAGCGCGGTGATCGGCCCGACGCCGGGCGCGCTCATCAGCCGCCGACAGACTTGCTCCTTGCGGGCGATGTCGAGAACCTGCTTTGTCAGTCGCCCGAACTCGCGCAACATCGTGGCTACGATCGCCAGGAGCGGCTCGACCAGCGCCATGACGATATTGTCAGCACCAATGGGCTCGCGCACGCGATCGGCGAAGGCTGCACGGCTTGGCCTGCCAAGCTTGAGGCCGGCCTCCCGAAGAATCGACCTGACCACGTTCTCGATCGTCCGCATTTCGTTGAGGACCGTGCGTCGAGCGACGAGGAGGGAACGCCAGAGCCGACACTGCTGGCTTTTCACATGCACCTGTCGGTACCAGCCGGTGCGCATGATCTGCGCTAGGGCGCGTGCGTCATTCCGATCCGTCTTGTTCGGCATCGTCTTCATCGCGGCTTTGGCCTTCGGGTTTCAATGCAGATGGCCGGCCATCCTTCGGCGCGGAGGCGACCACGCCGACCGGCTGCGGGCTTTGAGCAGGCTTTGAGTACGGGGGGCTTGATCGCTCCATGCCCATTCTCGCATTCTCGGCATTTGCAATGGTGTGCAGCTCATAGCTGTTTGCCTTGGTGGAGAGCTAGTCCAAGACATACCAACTGAGGTTGAGGACCGTTGCTGGCCTGTGTGTAGCGGTTTCGAAAATTCAACGTCCCTCCCCTCGTCGCCAATTTCGCGGACTTGTGCCAATGCTCCGCTTGAATTCGCGGCTAAAGTGATAGGCGTCGAAAAAACCGCATTGATCTGCGACGTCGCTCACGGTCAGCTCGGTCTCAAGGAGCAACTTTTGCGCCATCATGATGCGCTCCTTAGTAAGCCACCTGCGGGGACTTATTTGCAGATGCTTTTGGAACAGCCGTCGAGTTTGAGCAGGACTTAGGCCGGACGCGGCGGATAGTTCTTCCGCATGCCAAGGTCGTTGCGGTTCCTTGCGCATCCTGCCCATGATCTCGGCTAAGGCGGCAGGAAGCCTGGTCTTACCGGATGTTGCCCGTGGCATCGCAATGTAGTGTACGAGCTCGCCAACGAAGCGGTTGAGTGCGAGATCGATATCGTCCCGCCGAGTACGCAGTGCTTCAAACAGTGATCCGAACCACGCCTGGATTTCATCCAGAGAAGCTAGAGTGACGATGGTAGGTCCCGAACCAAAGACCTTCTTGCGGATTGCGGTACAACTCGGTCCGTCGAGCCTCACAAACAACACTGTCCAAGGATCGGTCCCGTCTGGCCAATGCGCGTGGGGCATTTCGTTCGCGATCCAGACCAACTGATTGGTTTCGACATTCAGTGTCCTACCCTCGGTCGAGACAAAGCCGCGACCAGAAAGGCAAACCATTACATCTTGGCCCGGGTAGGCGTCGCGCTGAATGAAATGATCGACAGAGGTAACGGCCTTGCCGGCTCGGACCACGGTGTAGGCGTGTTGGGTCCAGCCATCCTCCGGGACGTAGTAGTGACTCTCCGGAAATAGAGTGCGTTGCGGTGTTATCGTCATGCGCGTTTAATACATGTCGGCGCAATGTTTGTCCATTTCCAGCGCTAGCTAACCAGCCTATATTCGCTTTGAAAATCGAAATCGTGCCTTAGGGTCGCTTCAGAGGATGCGCGTTTTGTAGACCTGGGTGGTTCTAGGCTTTGGGAGGAGAAAAATGATGTTACTTTGTGTCCGCTGTCCGCTACGCTTCATGCGCCATGGGTTTATAACTCGAGATGGCTTCGAGGCAGCCGTCCCATTCGAGGCCGAGGGACGGATCCATGGCTAAACCCAAGATCACCGTCGTCGGCAGTTTCGCTGTCGGCCTGACCATTCGGACTACCGAAATCCCTGCTTTTGGGGTCACCTTGTTTGGCAACAGCTTTGACATGGGACCGGGCGGTAAGGGTTCTAACCAGGCGGTCGCTACCGCCCGTCTGGGAGCCGACTCCGCATTGGTTACAATGATTGGCCAGGACAAGTTCGGCGAGATCGCTACCGACCTTTACAAAGCCGAAGGCGTCCGAAGCGCCTTCGTGCGGCAAGTGGCAGAAAGTCCGACCGGCGTTGGTTTCATCATACTCAACGAGACAGGCGAAAACTTCGTCATCATTGACCACGGCGTCACGAGCCTAATGGACGACACTTTCGTGGACGAAGCTGAGAGCTGCATCCAGGACAGCGATGTTGTGATGGCCGTGCTAGAGGCGCCCCTATCGGCAGCAATGCGAGCGATGGAACTGGGCCGCAAACACGGAAAGCTCACCATCTTGAACCCCGCTCCGGCGACGCCGCTCCCGGATGGGGTATTCCAGTACGTGGATTATCTCACGCCTAATGAAAGCGAACTGAGAATCCTTCTCGGGCTCAAAGCCGACGATCCACACCCATCTCGTGAACTGGTCGATGTTCTTCGGTCACGCGGCGCGCGTAACGTGGTTGTCACGCTTGGTGACAAGGGCGCCCTCATTGTGACGGATACGATCGACGTGCAGATCCCTGCGGCTAGGATCGACGTCGTCGATACCACCGGCGCCGGCGACGCGTTCAACGCCGGCTTTGCCGTGGGGCTAGCCGAGGGGCGTGGGGTCGTAGAGGCTGCTCGGCTCGGCATCGCCTGCGGTGCTCTGGTTTGCACTAAGCTTGGGGTGATTCCAGGGATGGCAAAACGAGATGCGGTCGATGCGATGTACCGTTCATTGAACTTCTCCCAGAGCACCGAACATGTGCCAGCGTAGCCAAGACGGGGAGCCCGGTTTCTGCTCCCGAACCGGCCAATGTGGAGATGGGTGCCCCAAATCTACAAAGTCGACTATCGCGCATGCTTGCCGTTTGATCAGTCTTCTCATGCCTCCCAAGGCTTCCTCGGTCGCACAAGGGTTGTGCGGCCGAGGTCAAAACCGCCCAGACTCCTCCTTGAGCCCGCGGGAAGGATAACGCACCATGCAGCGAATATACGATTGGAGCGCCAAGGAAGCCGAGCGTACGGTGACCGTTGCGGACCTCAAGGCTGCTCGCTCCATTGGCGAGCGGTACACGCAAGTCACAGCCAACTCCGAAGAAGAGGCCGCGGCAGTCGAAGAAGCGGGCATAGAGATGGTGGTCGCCCGCGCCCGCAACGTCGAAGCCGTCCGGAGAGGATCGCGTCGGCTCTTCATAACGGCTGCCCTTGGTTTTGCCGAGGCCGTGACGCCCGACGAAATCCTCCGGTCCGCCTTCAAGGCGCTCTCCGATGGCGCGGACGCCGTGATCACGGCCAGGGGCATGTCCACGGTATCCGCTCTCGCTGCAGAAGACATCCCAGTTATGGGCCACCTCGGACTCGTGCCAAGAAAATCCACCTGGGTGGGAAAGCTCCGCGCAGTCGGAAAAACCAAGGACGAAGCCGTCCAACTGTATCAGCGATTCCGGCGACTTGAGGACGCCGGCGCCTTCGCAGTCGAATGCGAAGTCATTCCCGCCAAGGTGATGTCGGAGATACGGAAACGCACCGGTCTTGTGACCGTGTCACTTGGTTCGGGTCCCGATGCCGACGCGCTCTTCCTTTTTACGGAAGACATATGTGGTGAGGCCGAGCGCCTGCCTCGACACGCCAAAGCCTACGGCAATCTGCAACAACTGAAGAAGCGTGTGCAGGAAGAGCGCGTCCGCGCGCTGCGGGCGTTTCGTGATGACGTCGGTATGAGGGCATTTCCCGGTGACCGGGAAGTGTCGAAGATCAGCGACGTGGAATTCGAAGCTTTCGTCTCTGCGCTCGACACAAAAGGCGTTTGAGAGCTCACCGGCCCGTAACATCGAGAGCTCTGATTGCTCCCTAACGGTCAAATCCGGCGCAAGTGACCGGTTCAGAATGCCGATTTACTGGAGAAAAGGAAATGGACGACACCCTGTACGGAAAGCGCGATAAGCGCGGGAACTGGACGCCGAATAAGAAGCTACAACGCTCGCCTATCTTCGTTTGGCCAGCTCAGCCGTTGAAGTTCCTGCGTTGGTTTCTGGGATACCCCGGTTACCTCTGGCCTTGGAATGCCGGCTATTTCGCAGCTTCATTGATCGTGTGGCTTTATCTTACTCCTTCGCTCGAGACCATGCGGGAGTTTCATGCGCAATGGATATCGTTGATCCTTGCCCGAAACGCTGCTTTGACGGTTGCTCTCTATGGAGGCTTTCACCTCATCCTCTATGTCATGCGGCGCCAGCAGACGAAGTTCAAGTATAATGCGAAGTGGCCCGACATCGATAACCCGGCCTTCATGTTCGGCAATCAGAACGCGGAGAACATCTTCTGGACGATGTGCAGTGCGGTTCCAATTTGGACAGCGGTCGAGGCCGTCACATGGTGGCTCTATGCCAACGGGTATCTCCCGTATGTGGATTTCCGCGACCACCCCCTCTATTTCGTAGCGCTGCTCGTCCTCGTCCCCGCGTGGCGAGAACTGCACTTCTACTTAATCCACCGGCTGATCCATATGGGCCCTTTGTACCACTGGGTTCACAAACTTCACCACAATAATGTCAACCCGGGGCCGTGGTCGGGTCTCTCCATGCATCCCGTCGAGCACTTCCTGTACTTCACGGGCGTCGTGATCCATTTCGTCGTTCCGTCCCATCCGCTTCATTCGATGTTCCAACTGATGCACGCAGGACTATCGCCGGCCAAGTCGCATGTTGGCTTCGACAAGATGGTGGTGGATGGAGAACACATGATCGATACTGACAACTACTATCACTATCTCCATCACAAGTATTTCGAAGTGAACTACGGCGAAAAACGCATTCCGCTCGATGAATGGTTCGGCACCTTCCACGACGGCTCGCCGGAATCCGACGAGGTGATGGCCAGACGGATCAAGGCGAAGAAATACACCCGCGGTGGCTCTGCCTGATCAAGACACACCGCAATTTCCAGCGATGCAACGTCAAAATCTCGGCCCTGTGGCGGGGCCGACCTGTAGCAATGTCGGCGAGTATTCGAACCGACCCATGTTCAAGGAGCTCTTATGACAAGTGGAGAAAACTGGGTAGTCGCGTGCACCGTCGATGCACTCCAACCCGAGGAAGCCCTGAGGGTCGATGTCGGCTCCCGAACGTTTGTTGTCGTGCGGTCGCCCGACGGCAAGTTCTTCGCGATGGATGGCCACTGCTCGCACGAAAAGGTCCATCTCGCCGATGGAATAGTCGACGGTAACATCATCGAGTGTCCGAAACATTTCGGCACGTTCGATTATCGATCTGGAGAGTCACGCGCCCTGCCGGCCTGTATCGACCTCAACAGCTATCAAGTGAAGGTTGAAGCTGACTCCGTTTACATCAGGGTGTGACCGAAAAGCTGATCGTGACCGGCACAGCGAGAGGTTATTTCGCTTTTTTTATCGCGGCAACCCACGCGAACTCGTCAGGAGGCACTACGAATGGAGAGCGAACGAGCCATGGTCGTCGTTGGCGCCGGCGAGGCCGGAGCAGCCGCGGTCACCGCTTTGCGCGAAGGTGGCTGGGCCGGACCGTTGATCCTGATTGGCTCGGAAGATTCTTTGCCATATGAGCGGCCTCCCCTTTCCAAGGCGTTTCTGGTGGAAGAACCGCCGCCATGCCCACGGCACATACTGACATCGGATCGTCTGAGGGAGCTCCGCGTAACGACGTGGTTCGGTCGATCGGCCTTATCGATCGACCGCTCGCGTCATAGGGTGAAAATCTCCGATGGGGCGAACGTTCCTTACGAACGGCTGCTTCTTGCGACTGGAGCCGCTCCCCGTACCCTCCCACCGAGATACGGCAGCGCGCAGAATGTTTTCACCCTTCGGACGCACGACGACGCAGTTCGATTGAGGGGGGCCATTGTCCCACGTTCTAAAATCGTTGTCATTGGCGGGGGCTTTATCGGACTGGAGGTCGCCGCGAGTGCGGTTTCTCGCGGGGCATCGTGTGTCGTGCTTGAGGCCGGACCGCGTCTGTTGACCAGGGCGGTGCCTGAAGTCTTGGCCTGCTTGATCCAGGGTAGGCACGAGAGAGCTGGCGTTCAGATCGTTACATCTGCGTCCATCACCAGGATAGAAGAGCGCGCTGAGCAGACACTGGTCATTCTTGAAGACGCGAGAGTCTTTTGCGCCGACATGGTCGTCGTTGGGATCGGCGCCGTGCCCAACGTGAAGCTAGCAGAGGCAGCCGGTCTGTCCGTCGACAACGGCATAGTTGTTGATGAGACACTAGCGACCAGCGATCCCAACATTTTTGCTGCCGGGGACTGCTGCTCGTTTCCACACCCCCTTTATGAAAGGCGGCTGCGACTGGAGGCGTGGCGGAACGCCCGACGTCAGGCGATAACTGCGGCTGCCAACATGCTGGGAGCACACCAAATTCACGACGACATTCCGTGGTTTTGGTCGGATCAATATGAAGAGACGCTTCAGATCGCGGGCATTTGCCCTGATCAGCCTGCCGTGCACCGAGATCTTGGTCCAAAGGGCACGGTCTTATTCTACCTGGACCACGACAGCAAACTTGTTGCGGCGTGTGGCTTCGGTTCACTTGGCGTCATCGCAAAGGAGATCCGCTTCTCCGAGACCTTGATCGCGAGGCGCCTCAAGCTTTCGCCTGCAGCACTGGCCGACCCCGCGATGAACCTCAAGTCACTTCTTGTCAGCTAATTCGAGCGAGGGCGGATCGACTGCATCTTCTCGTCGCGGTCGACCCCTCTCTTCTCCCCGACCGGATGGCTGGCGTAATCGATCCACCGGTCGCTCGGCCAGGACGCGAGGCCGAGCAATCTTCCGAGCGTAGCCTCAGCGCACTGTGGGGCTCGCACATATCAGAACGCGGACGACAGAAATGTCGCCGCCCGACCAGGGAAGGCCCTAATGAATTCTTTCGTTCTTACCATATCTTGCAAATCGACAAGAGGCATCGTCGCGGCCGTCACAAGCTACCTGGCAGAGAAGGGATGCAACATCACCGATAGCTCCCAGTTCGACGATTTGCAGGCGGCCATGTTCTTCATGCGTCTCAGTTTCACTTCCGAGGAAGGTGCAGACAAGGTGGAGATCGAGCGGGGCTTTAATCCAATCGCGAGGAAGTTCGATATGTTGCACGGTTTTCGTGACTGTGACCACAAGATGAAAGTCTTGCTGATGGTCTCCCGTTTTGGCCACTGTCTAAACGACCTGCTCTATCGCTGGCGGATCGGAGCTCTTCCCATCGACATAGTGGGCGTCGTCTCGAACCATTTCGACTACCAAAAGCTCGTGGTGAACCACGACCTCGCGTTTCATCACATCAACATCACGAAAGAGAACAAACCGCAAGCCGAGGCGCGGCTGATGGAGGTGGTCGAGTCCTCTGGTGCGGAACTGATCGTGCTCGCTCGCTACATGCAGGTGCTGTCGGACGCCGTTTGCAAAAAGATGAGCGGCCGGATCATCAACATCCATCACTCCTTTCTGCCCAGCTTCAAAAGCGCGAACCCCTATAAGCAGGCTTACGAACGCGGCGTAAAGCTTATCGGCGCGACCGCGCACTACGTCACGGAAGACCTCGACGAGGGGCCAATTATAGAGCAGGACGTGGCGCGTATCACGCACGGACAATCTGCGTCGGACTACGTGTCAATCGGACGTGACGTGGAGAGCCAGGTCCTGGCGCGTGCAATCCATGCGCATATTCATCATCGTGTCTTCATGAACGGCAACAAGACGATCGTTTTCCCGGCAAGCCCTGGCTCACATGAGTCCGAGCGAATGGGCTGATTTCATTACCGGCAAATCTCTGACGAAGCGTAAGCGCGTAGGCATCCCCACGTAGCGTGCAGGCGGTTGATCGCTCATTTTCAGCATGAATCATGCGGAGAATCCTGTGAGCGACAGTATGAGCCATCATCGAACATTCGAGATTTTGACGGCGGAGCCTGTGCCGTCCCGACGCAAGCCGCGCCATCGGTCGGACGAAGAGAAGGCACGGCTTGTCGCCGAAGCGTTCTCGCCAGGGGGTAATGTGTCGGCAGTTGCGCGTTCCGAGGGGCTGGACCCCTCGCAGCTCTATGCATGGCGCCGCAAGGCGCTTTCGTCGGGCATGGTTGCGCCACTGACGGAGGCAGCGAGCAAGCCGGCGAAGTTCACGCGCTTTGAAGCGATGGGCAGCGACATGGTGGAAATCGTCATTGGCGATGCAGTGGTGCGCGCCGGCGGCGATGTTGATCCCGATCGCCTGGCGAGGATCATCTGCGCGGTTCGCAAGGCATGATCGCTTCCGGTGTGGTGGTTTACGTGTCGTGCCAGCCGGTCGACTTCCGCAAGGGCGCGGCATCTTTGATGGCGCTGGTCAGGGATGGCGGCCTGGACCCGTTCTCGGGGGCGCTTCACGTGTTCCGCTCGAAGCGTGCGGACCGGGTTCGCATCGTGTGGTGGGACGGCAGCGGGGTTTGTCTTTATTCGAAGACTCTGGAAGATCACAGCTTCTGCTGGTCTGCGATATCGGCCGCGCGCATGCGTCTCGACCACGCCCAGCTGATGGCGCTTCTGGCCGGGTTAGACTGGAAAAAGATCCGTCCGGCCAGGGTCAGGCGGCCGTTATCGACGGGCTGAAACCGGCCTGCGGCAAGATGAATCATGCGGCTGGAACGGTTGGGAAAGCGGCTGTTTTTGTGCTCTGTTGCTTGCCATGGTTCTACCGGGTCTTGCCCTTCCCGACGACGTTGATGCGCTGAAGGCGATGATCCTTTCCATGGCTCGCGAGCAGGCTGCGAGTCAGGCCCGGATCGCAGTCGCCGAAGCTCGGATCGCAGCATCCGAGGCGGAGGTCGCCCGGCTGAAGGCAGTCGAGAGGAGCGCCAACGAGCGGATCGCCAATCTCACGTCGATCCTGAAAGTTTTACAGCGCACGCAACATGGCACGCGTTCCGAGCGGCTACGCCTGGCCATCGACGACGAGCAGGCCTCCTTTGCAAGAGGTCGAGACCGGCCTTTCGGCGATCCGGAGCGAACTCGACCACGCGGCTGGGGACAAGCCAAAGCGCGCAGCGCGTCCACGCAAGGGTTTTGCTGCCCACCTCGAACGCATCGAGGAAGTTATCGAGCCGGAAATCCCGGGCGACTGCGAGGGGCTGGAAAAGGTTCTGATCGGTGAGGACCGATCCGAGCGGCTGGACGTCGTGCCGCCGAAGTTCCGGGTCATCGTCACGCGCCGTCCCAAATACGCTTTCCGGGGCCGTGACGGCGTGGTCCAGGCTCTGGCGTCGGCGCACATCGTTGAAAGCGGCCTGCCGACGGAGCGGCTGCTCGCCTACATCGCCGTGTCGAAATACGCCGACGGCCTTCCGCTTTACCGGCAGGAGACGATCTATCTGCGCGACGGTGTCGAGATCAGCCGGTCGCTGATGGCGCAGTGGATGGGGCATCTGGGCTTCGAGTTGCAGATGCTCGCCGATTACATCCTCGAGCGTGTGAAGGAGGGCGAAAGGGTCTTCGCCGACGAGACGACCTTGCCCACCCTTGCCCCCGGTTCCGGGAAGACCACGAAAGCCTGGCTATGGGCCTACGCACGGGATGATCGACCCTATGGCGGAACCAGTCCGCCAATGGTTGCCTATCGTTTTGAGGACAGCAGAGGCGCAGATTGCGTGGCGCGCCACCTCGCCGGGTTCAGCGGTATCCTGCAAGTGGATGGCTACTCGGCCTATACCAACCTGGTCAAGGCACGGGCCAAAGCCGGCAGCAATGAATCAATCCGGCTCGCCGGGTGCTGGGCTCACCTGCGGCGCAAATTCTACGACCTGCACATCAGCGGGATCTCGCAGGCCGCGACGGTAACGATCATCGCCATGACCGAATTGTGGAAGGTCGAGGACAAGGTTCGCGGCAAGGATGCCGGAAGCCGCGCCGCGCTGCGTCAGGAAAAATCCGTGGCCATTGTCGCGAGCCTCTTCGATCTATGGGAAGCGGAACTGGGGAAGGTCTCCGGAAAATCCAAGACCGCCGAGGCGATCCGCTACGCGCTCACCCGGCGGGAGGCGCTGGAACGCTTTCTGATGGACGGTCGCATCGAAATCGACTCCAATATCGTCGAGCGTGCAATCAGGCCCCAGACGATCACGCGAAAGAATAGTCTATTCGCCGGCAGCCAAGGCGGTGGACGAACCTGGGCGACGGTAGCCACCTTGCTGCAAACCTGCAAAATGAACAGCGTCGATCCGCTCGACTGGCTCTCGCAGACCTTGACCCGCATCGCTCAAGGATGGCCGGCATCCGAGATCGAAATGCTCATGCCTTGGAACTTTAGGCCTGACGTTATCGGCTGACCGCTTACGACGAAGCTGCCCAGAACGCTCGACGATCGGCGCGATGATCCGTCGACCCGTGTGCAACTGCCGCTACCGGGCCATCTCAATTCCGATGTAGTGATCCAGTCGATCCGCCCGGAAAAGGATGTTGACGGCCTGCATGTGGTCAATGCCGCAAGCTTGCGACGGGAGACCTGAGTACCGGCCTCGTGCCCTGCCCCCGTCTGGTGCGATGGTGTTTGCGCGCCATCCAAGGCATAAATCTTTCCGGTCGAACACTGGGGGATGACCCACAGCGAAACGCACGGTGTCCTGCAGAACAAGCATTCCTGCCCGAGCGTTGTTATCAGACCCAGTGGAACCGAAAGCGGCATCCTCTATCTTGATTCCTCCAAGGAAAACGCCTTCGGCAATGATGCAGCAGCTCAAACCTTCGCCCGTACGCTAAAGACACAGCGCTCTGTGGTGGCCTTGGCAGAGGCCCGTCGAAAGGGCAATGACACCACTCAGGGCCGCAGGACCCAATCTCGATCTGAAGGATGCCGGCAAGTGAATGCGATCCCAAAGCCCTCCCCTCCGAGGCATGGGAGCTACGACGAGATAGCGAGTGAGTATTACGATCCGCTGCGCCATCTCACCTGCGCAAGCTTGCGAGAGCGAAGCTAGCCGCGATCGAGACGATGTGGCTGAAATGGTTGGAGCAGGCGGCCTCGTCTGCAGATATGGCGTCGAGCTGATCAAACCACTCTCATGATTGCTGACAACGGCCTTTGGCATAGTTTGCAGCCCGCCGATCCGATCGGCGGTCGAGGCACTTGTACGGCGGATATGAGGTGCAAGAGGCGGGACTTGAACGTCGGTCAACAATCTCTCATCCGCGGGTCGAGCCGCATGACCTGGTTTCGTTTGGGGCTGCCTCGGTCTAGGTGCCGAGCGTCGAGGCTCATAGTGGAGACGAGGGCTCCCCGGCATTGTCCCGCCTCCAGCGCCGCATATCGCGCCGAGGCTGATGTTTGGGTTTTTGCGATCTCCTCTGCTGGCTGTCTGTCAAATAGCGGTCACGCCGCCTTTGGCGCGGATTGAACCGTGCAGGCGATCGACCAGATGAAGCCCACCATCTCGCGTGCGATGGCGACATTGACGACGTTGACGTTCTTGCCGCGCGCGCTCAGCCGACGATATCGGGTGCACAGTCGAACTTGCGCTTTCCAGCCGATACGCGGACGACTTTTGGCAGCGCCTCGATCCGGTCGACCTTGTGCCGGCCGATGCGCGGCCTCATCCTGTAAGCCCAGGCGCCCTCGACCAGCGCGCGCCGGGCATGGGTGTTGCCGGTCTTGGTGATGCCGCCGCGCCAGACAGTCTCGCCACTCGATTGCTCGCCAGGGACCAGGCCGAAATAGGCCATGAGCACTGGCGTGGGTTTGAGAACCGTGTGAAGTCGCCGACCTCCGCGACCAGTACCACGGCATTGATCAGCGCGATCCCCCTCATTGCCTGCAAGGCGTCAACGACCGGGCGCTGGTTCCATTGCGGGAGAAGACTGAATATCTGTTCTTCGACCTGCCGCAGCCGCCGTTCCGCATCCATGACGGCATCGACGTAGTCCTGAAATGCGATCTGCTGAGCGGGATGTTCGAAGGCCAATGTCGAAAGCCACCGCCGGTAAGCCATTCGCCAGGCCGTCCCACGCTCGTGCTTGCGTAAATCATAGGGACTAGCAAGAGCGACAGGGGAGGATAGTTCGATAACTTCGTAAAGCAGACATGGCCGATCAGACAATCCCCCATGCCCGAAACCTTCCCCTGCCCGTCTCGCGCAGCCCGAGTTCGCCGACGAGATTGAGCGCACCTTGTTTTGTCACTTTTAGGCGCTCCTGGATCATGCCTGCCGAGACGAGTGGCCGCGACAGCACAAGCTCGAGGAGGTCAGGCAGTTTCGAGTTGGCGCGGCGTTCGCGCAGCCGCCGCTCCATCTGGCTTTTGGCCATCGTCAGCCGATCGTGCTCCTTCAGGCCAACCACTGCCGCGTCGTGGATGGCGTCGAGGCAGGCGAGCAGCCGATCGCTGCGATTGCGTGTGAATCGGCGTGCAAAATTGACCCCATAATGGAGTGCGCCCCTCGGACCGGACGGGATGAACAAGCAGAATTGACTTGGAAGCCGGGCTTTCGAAGGATGGAAGCCCATGGTGACTTATCGCACGCACAGCATCGAGTTCAAACGTCAGGTAGTGCAGGAGTTCCTGTCCGGCGAGACGCTGCATGGTCTCGCCAAGCGGCACGAACTGCCGCGTAACCTGATCCGCATCTGGGTTCAGAAATACGAGGCCGGCTCCTTCGACGAAGACGTGGCGGCGGCCGACACGATGCAGACCTATGAGGCGCGGATCGCAGCGCTGGAGCGGCTGGTAGGCCGGCAAGCCTTGGAAATTGAGTTTCTAAAGGGGGCTCTGAAAAGCGCACCACGTCCGAGAAGCGGGACTACATCCGTGATCACCGGCCCGGCGGTGTCTCCATCGCTGAAGGATGCCGGCTGATGGGGATCGCGCGATCAACCTACTACGATCAGCCCGAAACCGCCGTGGATGACACAGCGCTCGTCGAGACGATGGGTGAGATCTCCGACAGCTTCGAAGCTTACGGCTATCGCCGCATGCAGGCGGCGCTGCGGCAGCGCGGCATCGTCGTCAACCACAAGAAGGTCAGACGGTTGATGCGCGAGCACGATCTGCAGCCCAGGATCAGGCGGCGCTTCATCGCCACTACGGACAGCGATCACGAGTTGCCGATCTTCCCGAACCTGGCGAAGAACGTGACACCCGACGGCCCGAACCAGCTCTGGGTGAGCGACATAACATACGTGACGATTGCGGCGGGCTTCGTCTACGTCGCGGTCATTTTGGATGCCTGGTCACGCAAGGTCGTTGGTTACGCCATCGGTCGGTCGATCGACGCGCGCTTGACCGTTGCAGCATTGAAGGCGGCAATCGAACGACGAAAACCCCCGCCGGGCTGCGTCCATCACTCGGACCGAGGGTCGCAATATGCCGCACTCCTCTACCGCAACGTTCTCGCCGAGCACGATCTTATTGGATCGATGGGCCGGCGCGGCAATCCCTACGATAATGCGAAAGCGGAAAGCTTCATGAAGACGATGAAGGTCGAAGCCGTCTATCCGATGGCCTACGAAACCTTCGCCGACGTCGCTGAGGACCTTCCCCGCTTCATTGATGAGGTTTACAACACCCGCCGATTGCACTCAGCGCTCGGCTATCTCAGCCCGCAACAGTTCGAGGACCAACACGCCCGGCAGATGGTCAAAACTGCGGCTTGACCCTGTCCGGTCCGAGGGGCGCACTCCATAAGCCGGGGAATCGGCGTCCAATTTTGACCCCCCTGATGCTTTGATTTGCGACCATCAGCTCGTCGTAGCGAGCGGATGGTGTGGGGATGAAGTCGGTGGATACGATTGCCCGGGTTCGGCGCGCCTTCCATGTGCAGGGATGGTCGCTCAAGCGGATTTGCCGCGAACTGCATGTGTCGCGGAACACCGTCCGCAAGATTCTCAGATCCAATGAGACATCGTTCTCCTACGAACGCGAGCGGCAGCCCAAGCCGAAGATCGGTCCGTGGCAGGATCAGCTTGACGGGTTTTTGAATGGCAACCGTGGCAAGGCGGCGCGCGAGCAACTGACACTGATCCGGATTTACGAAGAGCTTTGCAGCCTCGGCTACGAGGGAGGCTATGACGCCGTCCGCCGATACGCGAAGAGCTGGGCGAAGGCGCAGGGGTCGGCGATGTCGGACGCCTATGTGCCGCTGTTCTTCGCGCCGGGCGAGGCATACCAGTTCGACTGGAGCCACGAGATCGTCCTGATCAACGGCGTGACAGTGACCGTGAAGGTCGCCCATGTCCGGCTCTGCCACAGCCGCATGATGTTCGTCAGGGCCTATCCGCGGGAGACGCAGGAGATGGTGTTCGACGCGCACGACCGGGCCTTTGCCTTCTTCGGTGGCGCCTGCACGCGCGGCATCTACGACAACATGAAGACGGCGGTGGAAACGATCTTCGTTGGCAAGGACCGACAATACAATCGCCGCTTCATGCAGATGTGCAGCCACTATCTGGTGCAGCCGGTCGCCTGCACGCCGGCGTCGGGCTGGGAGAAAGGTCAGGTCGAGAACCAGGTCGGGCTGGTGCGCGAGCGCTTCTTCACGCCCAGGCTGCGCTTCAAGACCTATGAGGAGCTGAACGCCTGGCTGCATGACAAGTGCGTCGCCTACGCCAAGGCGCACCGTCACATCGAACAGCCGGAACGAACGATCTGGAACGTGTTCGAGGAGGAGCGTGGCAAGCTGGTTGAATACCGCGGTCCCTTCGACGGATTCCATACGGTGCCGGCCTCGGTGTCGAAGACATGCACGGTGCGCTTCGACAACAACAAATACTCGGTGCTGTCGACCGCCGTCGGCCGCCCGGTCGAGATCCATGCCTATGCCGGCAAGATCGTCATCCGCCAGGACGGCGTGGTCGTCGCCGAACATGCCCGCTCCTTCGGGCGCAACGAGACGGTCTACGATCCCTGGCACTATGTTCCGGTCCTCGCTCGCAAGCCCGGTGCACTGCGCAACGGTGCGCCCTTCCAGAGCTGGGTCCTGCCCTCGGCGATGGAGCGTATCCGACGCAAATTGAAGGCGGCGCATGACGGCGATCGGCAGATGGTGTCGATCCTGGCCACGGTGTTGACCGACGGCATTGATGCCGTGGAAGCCGCCTGCCAGGAGGCGCTCGATCAGAACCTCTGCTCTGCCGCCGTCATCATCAACATCCTGGCCCGGCGGCGCGATCCGGCGCCGGCCGTCACCATTCTCACCCCGGACGCTCTTCGCCTGCAGCACGAGCCGCAGGCCGACTGCGCCCGCTACGACAGCCTCAGGAGGGCAAGCTGATGGAACGCACGCAGGTTCTGGAACTAATGGGGACGCTGAAGCTCTACGGCATGCGCGGCGCCTACGACGAGGTCATGGCGACAGGCATCAAGCGCCAGCACGAGCCGCCGAGGATCGTCGGCGATCTGCTGTCGGCCGAGATCGCCGAGAAGCAGGCCCGCTCCATCAAATACCAGCTCACTGTCGCCAAGCTGCCGATCGCCAAGGACATCGATGAGTTCGACTTCGAGGGCACGCCGGTCAACGAGGTGCTGGTCCGGGACCTTGCCAACGGCACCTTCGTCGCCGACCAGCGCAACGCCGTGCTCATCGGCGGCACCGATCCCACGACATAATGCACACCTCGCTATGTTATTGAAAAAGCTGGATCTGCTGATCCTGTGAGTGTGATAATGGACTGTGTCCGCTCCTGCCGGAATGGTGCTGGATATCGAGTTGCTCGATATCTTCATGACGGATGATCCAGGGCG
>NZ_JAMYTF010000072.1:0-20683 GCF_040322295.1 Mesorhizobium sp. M0159 | reverse complement strand
GGAGCGATCTGCTCGGCCGGAGCGGATTCTGTTTGCTGCTGCTGATTGCGCCGCTTCTTGCGGGGTTGCTCGGACTCGGCTGGAGCCGCCTGCTCGGCCGGAGCGGATTCCGTTTGCTGCTGCTGGTCGCGCTTCTTCTTTCTGGGCTGCTCTGCCTGCTGGCTATGCGCGCAGGCCTCCGCCGACTCGCCCTCGGCGCAACTCGATTGCACTGGGATGAGCGGCGCTGCGGTACGTTGCACGGGGCTGAATGCGGCATTGCCTTGCAGCGGGAACGCGCCTAACGGCGCGGACGCCATCAACAGGCCAAGCGCCGTGCCTGCCAGAATCCATGGTTGGCGTTTCATCATAAACACTCCTTGTGGCGTCCCATCCCTGCCCAAACTTTCAGCAACCATGTTTGGTTCCTGTTTGTAGGTTCTAGCGGTGGCACAGGGCGATTGACCGGCGTTTTGAAGGCGACTTCATGTCATTCGTATGGTCCTGGCGTATGGTCCTGGCGTATGTTCCGGCGTATGGTCCCGGCGTATGGTTCGGACGAGGGTGCACGGTTGCCGTGCTTGACCTTGACGCGTCCGAGGGCCACATGCCGACGATGGAAAAGCCGTTCTGGAAGACCAAGACGCTCGAGGCGATGACCCGGGCCGAGTGGGAATCACTCTGCGACGGTTGTGGCAAATGCTGCCTGTCCAAACTCGAAGACGAGGACACCGGAGAGATCTACTGGACCAGCGTCGGCTGCCGGCTATTCGACGCTGGAAGCTGCCGCTGCTCCGACTATGCCAACCGGCTGGCGCGTGTTCCGGATTGCGTCGGGCTGACGCCGCAGAATGTGCGCACCATCAGCTGGCTGCCCAAGACCTGCGCTTACCGGCTGGTCGCCGAGGGCCGCGACCTCTATTGGTGGCACAGGCTGGTGTCTGGAAGCGACGAGACCGTGCACGAGGCCGGCATCTCGATGCGCGGCCGGGTCAGCGCCAGCGAGACCGATCTTGCCGAGCCGGACGACTATTTCGACCATATGCTCGCGGACGAGCCTTAGGATTCCTGCGGTAACGAAGACCGGGAACCATGGCAAAAGGGTACGTTCCCCATCTGCCCTGCATAGAACGGTTCCAGAAACGGAGAGACTAACGGCTGGCCCATTCTTGCCGCATGAACGGGGGATGAATGGCCGGTTCGCAAAAAATTCAGACAGGCGGGTGCATTCTCCTCCCATAGGTTCGACGAAAACGGGTGGAAACCCTCAACAAGGAGAGAAGACAATGTTCAACACCATCAAGACGGCGGCTCTTTCGGCTCTTGTCGGCCTTGGCACGCTTGCTGCCATCCCCGCTCATGCTGACAGCATCTATCTCGGCTTCGGCAACAACCAGGATCCACGCGTCGGCGTCTATACCGGCGACGAAGATGATGGTTACTATCGCGAACACCGCCGTCATGGCGGCTGGCGCCGGTCCTGTTCGCCGGAGCGTGCCATCGACAAGGCCGAACGCATGGGCCTGCACCGCGCCCGCATCATCGACATCAACCGCCGCACGGTCAAGGTTGCCGGCCGCCAGTATGGCGACCGCGTCGTAATCGTATTCGCCAACGAGCGCGGTTGTCCGATCATCTATCGCTAAGCCCGTCGGAGCTTTGCGGCCGGCGATTTTTCAGCCGGTAGAGTAGCGGAGTCCCTTTCCGCCAGGACGGAAAGCGCGGCTCAAAAAAACCCCGGAGGATCGATCCTCCGGGGTTTTTCATTCTGCAAGCGATGGTCATTTCAATTCGAAAGTCACCGTCACCTGCGCGGTATAGGAATTTTCGCCGGCTTGCACCGGGACCGACGCGCCGGCGGCATCGAATGCCTTGGCGTTGATCGGCATCGGCGGTGGTGCGAAATTCTGGTCGGTGATTTCCAGGACCCGGCCGATGCCGACGCCGGCCGCTTCGGCCAGCGTCTTGGCCTTGGCCGTGGCATTGGCGACGGCCTTCTTGCGCGCCTCGGTGACGGCTGCCGCCGGATCGTCGTTGGAGAAGGAGATGCCGCCGCCCTGGTTGACGCCGAGCGACACCGCCTTATCGAGAATGTCGCCGGTCTTGTCGATGTCGCGGATGCGCACCGAAAGCGTGTTGGTCACCTGGTAGGCGACAAGCTCGGCCTCCTGGCTGCCGTCGGGCTTATTGGTGTAGTTATAGCGCGGATTGATCTGGATGCCCGCGGTCTGCAGGTCGCGCTCCTTGATGCCGGACGATTTCATGGCAGCGATCACTGCGGCCATGGCGTCGTTATTGGCATCGAGCGCTGCACGTGCCGTCTTGGCTTCGCGCATGACGCTGAGCGTCAGCAGAGCCAGATCGGGTGCTATCGCCGCCTCGCCTTCACCGGTGACGACGATACGCGGCGGCGGTGGCGAATCGGCGGCGGCCGCGATCGCCGGAAACGCGATTGCGGCGGCAATCGCCAGGGGCAAAATACGTCTGGTCATGAAATCTCCTCGATCTGGGATCCCAAGACAGCCGAGTGTTGGCCGGCGTCCAATGGGCGACGTGCAATAGGTTATCAATATGGGCTGATTTGGGCGATCTCTGCCAGCCCCCTTGGAACGCCTGCTCGGAAAGCCCTCGGAAAGCCTTGTGCGGTTCAGGGAAAAACACTAATCCAGCGCCGTGGGGCCTGTAGCTCAATGGTTAGAGCCGGCGGCTCATAACCGCTTGGTTGGGGGTTCGAGTCCCTCCGGGCCCACCATTGGCTTTTGTGGCCGTTGATTTAATTGGATTTTTTGGCCATTTTTGTCCCACCTCTTTCAACCCCCTCAGAAAGTGGGACAATTTTGTTCTCTTTTCGATCGATAACCAGCAGGTATTTCGCCGCTCTCGCTACCTTCCGGCGACGCGCTTTCTTGATGTAGTGGTCGGGCTGCTGGTACGTAGTCCACCCATATATCGCCTTCAGCTGCTCGTGCGTCGCGCCGTTCTCAGCGGCGATCGTCGCGCCGGCCTTGCGAATTCCATGAGCACTGCAGTGCGGCAGCTCAGCTTGATCACACCACTGGCGCATCTTGTTGCCCAGACCGTTCTCCGAGAACGGGCGACCATACTCATTGACCAGGAAGGTCATCTGGTCGGAGGGCGTGTGCTCAAGTTCCGCCTCTAGTTCGGGCAGAAGCGGGAGCTCCACCAACACCGCATCCTTGTTACGACTGGTCTTCCCAGGCTTAATTCTGATCCACTTCTCCCACTGCTCGGTCTCCTCGTTGTAGACGAGCGTGATGTGCTGTCGACCGAAGATCGCGACGTCGGACAACCGCAGGCCAGTAAACATGAAGATCGAGAGCGCACGTCTGGCTGCGGTACCCAGCGGATGCCGCTTCTCATATTGAACGATCTCCGACACGTCCCATGGGTGCCAGCCGTCGCCGCTCTTTAGCCGTCTGATGCCGCGGGCGGGATTGGAGTCGACGCCCGGAATCTCTGTGTCCTTTGCCCACTCAAACATCGCGCTGATGGCTTTTACGATATTGTTTGCCGCGCCAAGGGCGTCGAGCCTGGTGTCCCTGATCTCCTTAACATGAGACCGTTTCATACCGGCGAATGGCAGAGATCCCTTGGTGGGATACTGAGGATCCGGGTCACCTTCGAGGGGATGAGGTAATTCGCATACGCGCTCCAGAATTGCTCGTCGGCGCGCCATAGTGTCTTGGGTGATTTCCGTGCCGCCCCGACGGTAATACTCCTGGCAAAGCCACAGCAACGTGCCTTTCTTCGCTGGCTCGGAAGGCTTGGGGAGGCGCCGGCAAATCTCGGGAAGAGTGCCGGGCCGAACATAAGTGACCTCGGCGCGCGCGCACCGCAGTTCCTCGAGGAACTCGTCGCTGCCGGTCGGTTCACGGAGCCGGACCTTCTTCCGACCCGGTGCGCGAAAATAGTACCGATCATTGCCGTGGCGATCAGTGTCCTTCACTACGCCCTTAAGATCGATTTTCACGGGCTCATCCGTCATGTTCGTGGTTTTCGATCCCAAGGATTGTCTAGTGGCGGCGAATCTTCGTCAAGCTTTGGTGCTCCTCCGATTTGGCGGTGAGGGAGCTTTCGAAAGGCCAATACAAGTTCCTCGACGTCCCAAACAATGCGCCCCTTGCTCGGCATTCGTGGCTGGGGCATCCGGCCGTCCTGGACCATTTCATCAAAGGTCGTTGAGCTTACGCCGATGAACGTCGCAGCCTGCTCGCGATTGATTCCTACCGGCGGGAGCGAGGGCGGCAAGACGCTCGGGGTGCGTAGCATCGGTTTAGCGCGTTGAAAGCGCGTTTTTGACGCCTGCCTGTCTTCCTATGTACCCGTCCGAATATTGCAGACGCTCAATCATGTCCTAGCCCTGTGCTTGCAGGCTCACCCTAGGTCTCCAGACCTCAGGATCGCTCAAGACACCGGACTCTTTTCCAGCCTTTGTGTACGATGATGGGTATCTTAATGCGCTCGAGGCCAAGAACTGAATGGTCGGCGACTTGGAAGGGCAAAATGACCGTGGAACCACGAATCTGAGTCAGAGGCGGAATCCAACTGAGGAAAGTATGGCTGTGTTTTCAGACGGTTATGACTCTCATGCATGCGTAACAACCAACAAGAATACCAACAAAATGTTTCTGTGGTTACTTTCATTCCTCATGGAATGCGCGACTGATTTGGTCCGACAGCGGCTTCACAAAATAAGAAAGCGCCGTACGCTCGCCCGTCTGGATCATCGCTTCGGCCGGCATGCCGGGCACGAGCGTCAGGTCCTTGAGCTTCGTCAGTTCCGCATGCGGAACCGACAGACGCACCAGGTAATACGAAACGCCGTTTTTTTCGTCCGTCGCCAGATCGGCTGCGATCCGGCTGACATATCCGTTCAATACCGGCGTGGTCCTCAGATTGAAGGCTGACATCCGGAGCACGGCCTTGTGACCAAGCTGGATTTGGTCGATGTCCTTCGGGGTGATTCGTGCTTCAAGCGCAAGATCGTCGCCTTCCGGCACGATTAGCATAATCGGATCGGCGGGCGTGATCACTCCTCCGACCGTATGAACTGCGAGTTGTTGAATGGCGCCTGACTGCGGCGCGACAATATCGATCCGTCGCAGTTCCTGTTCAGCCGCCACCTTGCGCTCAACATACTCCCCAACCTGCGCCTGAACCTCTCTGAGCTCCTGGCCGACTTCCGTCTTGAAATCCGGATCGATCTGCAGGATCTGCAGGCGCGTTTCGGCTATGCGGGCTGCCGTCTGTGCCTGATGTGCAATCTTCTCACCGCGTTCGCCGCCGAAAGTGGCAACCTGCGTCTTCAGACTGTTCAAGCGTTGGTCCGAGACAATGCCTTGGTCGCGCAGCCCACTCAGGGCAGCAATTTCCTTTTGGAGGATCTCGGTGCTTTTCTCAGAAGCGATTGCCTGCGCCTTGAGCCCCTCGATCTCGTGCTCATATTGAGTGATGCGTTCCGCTAGCTGCGCATGCCTTCCGTCGCGGGATTGTCTGCGGAATTCGAACAGCCGCGTCTCGCCATGTACTGCCGAAGCTACGTCCGGAACATCTCTGCGGGCGAGCAGCCAGTCCGGGAAGGCGATCTCCGCCAGATCGTCACGCTCAGCTTCGAGTCGTGCCAGGTTGGCGGCCAGCTCATCGAGCCGCTTGGTGACTACAGCGAGAGTGGCGCGCGTCTGGGTGGCGTCGAGCCGCATGAGGATGTCGCCGGCTTTTACTTTATCACCTTCGCTCACCAGGATTTCTCCCACCACCCCGCCGGTCGGGTGCTGCACCTTCTTCACATAGGAATCGACGACAAAGTGTCCGGACGCGACAACCGCGCCGGAGAGATTCGTGAAGGCCGCCCAGGCTCCGGCTCCTCCCACAAAGATCACGCTCGCCAGCAGGCCCGCCACCAGGTGCCGGCGAATGGACCTGGAAACGTCATTGTTCTGATGAATGCCGGACACCGGGATCCTCCATGTCAGCGCGCTCGTTATCCTGTGTAGACTCGATGGCCTTGACCCCAGCGCCTGATGCCATCGCTGCCCCCTTAAGGACTTTGGAAAGCGCCTCATCACGCGCACCGAATGCTCGCTGCCGTCCACCTTCCATCACCAACACCAAATCCACGGCGCGGATGGCGCTCGGCCGATGGGCAACGACAACCGCAATGCCCTTGCGCTCGCGCACGGAGGCGATCGCCTTGACAACCGCAGCCTCGCCTTCCGCATCGAGATTGGCATTGGGTTCATCCAGCACAACAAGGAAAGGGTCTCGATAAAGAGCACGGGCAAGACCGATACGCTGGCGCTGCCCGGCGGAAAGTGCCGATCCGGCCTCACCAATCGGAGTTTCGTAGCCGTGCTCAAATCGGAGGATCAGTTCGTGCGTGCCCGCTGCTTTCGCCGCGGTGACAATAGCCTCAGGGTCAGGATTATCTTCAAAACGAGCGATGTTTTCGGCAATGGTGCCGTCGAATAGTTCAACACCTTGCGGCAAATAGCCGATATGACGGCCTAGCGCTTCCCCGTCCCATTGATCGAGGCTTGCGCTGTCGATGCGAACCTTTCCGGCGACCGGCGCCCATGCGCCGACGATGGCGCGCGAGAGTGTCGACTTGCCCGAACCCGATGCACCGATGATCCCGAGTGCGCTTCCCGCCTGAACGGCAAACGCAAGGCCGGTCACGGTCGGCTTCCTTTCGCCGGGCGGAACGATTGTCACGCCTTCGAGGCGGAGTTCGCGTTCAGGTGCAGGCATTGGCATAACAGGAGCGGTTTCAGGAACCTTTCCCAAGAGGTCCTCCAGCCGCGCCCAACCCTGGCGCGCCATGAGGAAGGGTTTCCAGCTTGAAATGGCCAGATCGACCGGAGCCAGCGCACGCCCCATCGTGATCGAACTGGCAATCATGACCCCGGCCGTAGTCTCCTGCCTGATGACAAGGTACGCGCCGACGGCAAGAATGGCCGATTGCAGCAGCACGCGCAGCGACTTTGAAATGCCACCCAGCCCACCTGCCACGTCCCCGACTTTCCGGTTGGCGGCCAGATACTTGGCATTGGCCTTGTGCCATCGGGCAGCGATCCGCTTTGCGAGACCGAGAGCTTGCACGACCTCGGCATTGCGGCGCGCTGCTTCCAGTAGACCATTGCGTACCATGTTGTGGTCAATGGTATCGCGTATCGGCCCTTGCGAGAGAGTGTTGGTAAGGAGTGTCAGAGATGTGAGACCGATCGCCCCGATAAGTGCCGTCATGCCGATCCAGAAATGAAAGAGGAAGCAAATGCCAAGATAAAGCAGCATCCATGGCAGATCGAAGAACGCTGTCGGGCCGTTTCCACCTAAGAATCCGCGAACATTGTCGAGATCGCGTAGCGGCTGCAAGCCGTCGCCCGGCATGCGCGTTAAAAGCGGAAGGCGAACGATCGCATCGTGAACGCGTCCGGAAAACTGTTCATCGAAACGCTCGCCAATCCGCAGCAGCACGCGCGCGCGCAAAATGTCGAGCAGGCACTGGAACGCATAAAGCCCTGTAGCAAGCACGACGAGCCCCACTAGCGTCGATACGCTGCCACTTGCCAGAACGCGGTCGTAGACCTGAAGCATGAACACCGGCGAGATCAGCGCAAGCACGTTCACCACGCCGCTGATCAACAGAATTCCCCAAATAGCGGAAGTCAGAGGGAAAGGTCTCAAAGCTGAATCCTTCAAGGAATGGTTACTCACGTAGGTCTCCGTGAGGATCTGGCGACCCAGCTCCCTATATTGCTCCCCGAGCGGCGACCGACTGCATCCGCTCGCTGATTCAGGATCAGTGCTCCCGCCGAATATGTTTGGTTTGGCATCTAATGGAGCGGGTCAACAACAACACCGTCCGGCTGAAGGTTTGGAAGGGCAACGTCATCGTGGCCGGCCGCAAGGGCCCGAACAGGCTTCCGCCTCCACGCCTTCAGGGAGATTTCGGTGTACGACCAGCGCGACGTGCAGGGCTTCGTCAAGCTGTACACGCTGCGACTGCTCCCGGGCGCCCCGGCCCATCGCAAGTAGCGGAAACGGAAAGCGCCCGCCCAGGGGGGCGGGGCGCTGTTCCGTATGGGTTTTCTGGATCAAACGAAGGTGAAGTCCGACGCGGTCAGGCCTAGGTCGGCCACGGTGACCACACCGCCCAGGTGGACGAACTCATGCGCGCTGTTGTCGGCGGTGACATAGGCCAGAGTTGCGACTCTGTCGGTGTAGCTGCTTTGGTAGACAATGATGTCGCCGGCGTGCTCGCCGGAGATCGCACTCGCGGCTTCAGAAGCAGAGTTGAAAGATTCGCCAGTGATCACCACGACGTGTTCGCCGTTCGCACCCGAGGCCGCACCACTGTAGAAGCTGCTCACCGGGTAGCCGGACTGTATGCTGGCGTTGTTGACGAAGTTCGCGCCAAAACCGTCGTTGTAGAGGCCCACCGCATCGAAGGCGAACTTGTCCTCCGCCGGGTTGAAATCGGTGATAGTGGAAATGTCCGGCTTCGACCCGACACTCGGGACGACCCCAGGCACCGGATTGTGGAACTGGAACACGAACGTGTCACTGTCGGTGCCCCCGGTCAACGTGTCCTGGCCGTCACCCACGTAGACGACATCCTGGCCGGGACCGCCGCTGAGCCTGTCATTGTCCTCACCGGAGATGCGCGCGTTGAAGCGGCCGTTGTCGCCGGAGAGATCGTCCCAGCCATCTCCGCCGAAGATGCGGTCGTTACCCTCGCCGCCGAGGGCTCGGTCACTGCCCGCGCCAGCCGAGATCTCGTCGTTGCCGCCACGACCGTCAATCCAGTCATTGCCCCCGAAACCCTCCATCCAATCTTCAAGCTTGGTGCCGAGGAGTGTTTCGGAACCCGGGCCACCCTCGATAATGTTTGCCATCGAAAATACTCCTAATGATGCACCCTGCCTGACGCGTTTCATATTCCTCATCGGATAATTAGAGAAATCGATTGCTTGGATAGACACACATTTACGAAATGGATGCACTCACATTCACTTCCTTCTGCTGAGCAGTTGCGGGCTCGCAGGCGGCGGGGACGCTGGTCGCCGATGCAATCGATGAAGATTCGACACTCAAACCGGGACTAGACTAGGACGAACTTCGTAACGGGGCCGTCCTGGTTGGGCCCCAAACTTCTCTCTGTTTGCTCGACGCCGGCATACCCGCACCGTGAGCGCTGGACGAGGACAAGTTCCGCTGGCGGAGAACGGCGTGATCGGCTTGCCGCGCCGAAACTGATGGCGCTCGTCGAAGGCATGGACTGGACGCGCGTTCGAGCCGAACGGCGACGGCGTCCGGCCGGAAGGCGGTGGCGAAGTGACTCAGGCGCAAAAGGCGGGCTTCAGGCCGTGTAAAACAAGCTCCTGTCGGCGTCATGACGAGAAGCGCTTCGGCCCGTCCCCACGAAATCGATCCGCTCAAGGCGATGTTCGTCGCCATGGCGGCGGAGAAGGCCGAACTGCAACAACTCCGGAGCGAAACACTCAAGGCCGAGATCGTCCGGATGGCGACACTCAACGAGCGTGCCCAGGAGAGGATCGCCGACCTTCATGGGATCGTCAAGCAGCTGGAGCGCGCCGCTTCGGTCGCAGCTCCGAGAAGCTCGAACGTGCCCAGCAGGCCTTCGCCTTCGAAATCCAGACCGGGCTCGGCGCGATTGAGTCCGAGCTCGAGGCCGCAAGACCGACAGGCGAGCCGCGACGTGCTGCGCGACCGCGCAAGGCGTTCCCGGCGCATCTGGAGCGGGTCGAGATCGTCATCCAGCCCGAGCCATGGGGGAAGAAGCGCTCCCGCAGCCAATCGTCCAGTCCGTCAAACGCGGTCGGCCGCACAGGCTTGCGAAACGGAACAGTCCCGCCCTCGCTTAGATACCGAGGCACCGTGTTGCGAGCGCACCCGAATTCGTTCGCCCGTCGGTTCCCCAGCCAAGCTCATGCAGCGGCAGCATCGCTGCCACCTCTTCAGGCTGAAGGATCTGCTCTCCCTGCATCGTTCTCGACAATGCAGGAATCGCCCAATCCCAATCGCCATCCATGCCTCCTCTCATAACCGAGGGGTCGTCGGCCGACAACTGAGACGTCCGGTGCTCTTAGGCGGGGTAATCATACGAGATGCCTCCTGCAACATCATTTCCCGCATCCATAGGCTTGCCGGATCATTATTGTGAAGCGCAGGCCATTGGACGGCCTCCGTGAATGCGGCAGGAAGTGGCGGCGGAAGTTCGACAATCCGCAGGGGTGTTAATTTTGCGAAATGCTGCGCCAGCCGTAAGGGCATTGTCCCGATGCGGTTGGTGCCTGATAGAAGGGGCGGGATCATGCTAAAGCCCTGTACGACGACCTCGATACGTCTCTCGAAACCGTTCTCGAGCAAATACCATTCCTCGATGGAGGGCTGCCGGGTGTCCCCGAATTTAAGCACAACCTGCCCCATCGACAAGTATCGGTCGAATGTAAGTGGCTCTGACAGCTGCTTGTTCGTGCCGCAGCCTACGCATACGAGTATATCTTCGAACAGGGCTGCGCGAGGATGTTTCGACATGAACACTTCCGGCATAATCAGAAAATCAACGTCGCCGCGCCGGAGAAGCTCCTCGGGGTCGTCGGAAATAAGCAGACATTCGAAGCGGACGGCGGGAGCTTCCCGCGCAGCACGCTTTACGATCTTCTTAAAAAATACGAGCGTGAGGTAATCGGAAAGGATGATGCGGAAGCGACGATCCGATCGGGCCGGGTTAAAGGCGTCCCAGGAAATAATCGACAGCTGGATGTGCAGCAATGCCTCCCGGACTGCTGTGGCGAGCCCCTCCGCGCGCGGTGTCAAAATGAGTTCGCGGCCGTTCATCGTAAATAGCTCATCGCTGAAATAGGCGCGTAACCGACCGACGGCGGCGCTCATGGCCGGCTGACTCAGGTTAATACTGCGGGCCGCGGCGGTGACTTTACGCTCCCTGATCAAAGCGTCCAGCACAACCAGGAGATTTAGATCGAGTCCCTTAAAACGCATGTATTGACCTATCCGACGCGTGGATGGGTATCGCCCAAAGAATCAATTTTACGAATGGTGAGTAGCGTCAACGCATCAGCCGACGACGAAATAGAGCAACCGATAGGAAAAACGGCAAAACCGTGTATATGCAAAGCGCGCCGATATGCAGGCCCATGCTGCCGGCCGGACGGCCAAGCATCGCCGGACGAATGAGGTCAATTGCATGTGCGAGCGGCAACAAGGAGGCGACGTCCTGAAAAGCGCCGGGCAATTGGTTGACCGGAAACATCGCGCCGCAAAGGAACAGCATGGGTGTTATAACAAGCGTGTTATAAAATATGAAATATTCATAACTGGGCGCAAGCGCCGTGACGACCATCGCTAGACTCGCGAAGGCGAGGCCACTGAGAGCGATGACTGGCAGCAAGCAGAGGATGGATGGCCACGATGTGTAGCCGAGCGTGGTGGCAACAATAGTGATTGCTGTGCCCGCCATCAGGGCCTTGGTGGCTGCCCACGCCAATTCGCCGAGTAAGATATCGCCGAGCGTCAGCTGAGTGCATAGCATTCCTTCCCAGGTGCGCTGGTTGTCCATGCGGCCAAAACTCCCGTAAACCGTTTCAGCGGTCGCCGATGCCATCGCGCTTGTGGCAACCATGCCAGCCGCGAGAAACGCAATGTACGAAGTGCCCTCAACAGGACCTATCATTGTTCCGATGCCAAAGCCGAGACCGAACAGATAGATCATCGGATCGGCGAGGTTGCCGAGAACCGATGCAAGCCCGATTTTCTTCCATCCAAGATAGTTGCGGCGCCAAACCGCGACCCAATTCCACGCATTGGCGGGCATGGCCGCCGCATAACGTTCGCCCATTGTTCAGTCCTCCATCTCGCGCCCGGTTAGCCGCAAGAACACATCCTCGAGATTGGGGGGACGCTGCAGAAGGCGCAGACCCGCGCGCCCGCGTAGCTGCACCAGCACCTGCTCCGGATCGGGTGCATAGCAAAAAAGCGTCTCACCGCTCACCTCGATGCGCTGTGCGTACGGCCGGATCAGCGCACCCAGTTCATGCGGATTGCCGCCGTAGACCTCGACCACGTCACAGCCGATCTGCTCGTCAATGAGTGCGGACGGGCGGCCTTCGGCGATCTTGCGCCCCTCCTCCATAACGCACAGCCGATCGCACAGCCGCTCGGCCTCTTCCATGAAATGGGTAGTCAAAAGAATAGTCTTGCCCCGCGCCAGCAGCGATCGCAGCCGTTCCCAGATCAGGTGGCGGGCCTGCGGATCGAGGCCGGTGGTCGGCTCGTCCATCACCAGCAAGTGCGGGTCATTGATCAGCGCACGCGCGAGCGTCAGGCGCCGCTTCATGCCGCCGGACAGTTCGGCGACGCGCGCATCCGCTTTGTTCTCGAGGCGGGCGAACTCAAGCAGCGACGGTATGACCGCTTCGATCTGGCGTCTGCTCATCCGGAAGTAGCGCCCGAACACCAACAGGTTCTCGCGTACAGTGAACGCGGTATCAAGATTGTCGAACTGCGGGACCACGCCGATGCGCATACGTGCCAAACGCGCGCGCGCCGGCACTGGAGCGCCGAGCACAGTAATCTTCCCCGCATCAGGCGATGTCATGCCGAGGACCATACGCGCAATCGTGCTTTTGCCCGCGCCGTTCGGTCCCAAGAGCCCGAAGCATTCCCCCGCCGTAACGCGGAACGACAGTCTGTCGACAACGAGCTTGTCATAAGTTTTGCTTACGTCAGTAAGATCGATCGTTACCGTGGACATGGGTTCATTTTACCGAGAGCGTCGCCACGACTGGCGGTTGCTGTTGCCTGCCGGACCTGAAACTGTGACTCGTCTTCGCCATCCCAGCCGTCGATAACGAACTGATCGACATCACAAGGATTTAGCCCCTGTTCCGCCAAAGCGGCGACAATTGCGTCGAGATTATCGATGGTTTGGTAACGCGGATTGTTGTGCCGCTTTTCCTGCTCTACGCAGAAGACGAGCCGTCCATCCTCGACAAGGGCGATCGCCCCATCATGGGTCAGCTTGGTACCACAGATGCGCATAGTGTCTCCACGTTAACGGCGATAGATTCGATTCATCAGGAAGTGGAAAGCGGGTTCCGGAAACGGACGAGCAAGCAGTCTTCGTTGACCGACTCGCCCCGACACTCAAGACGCTCTACCTCGATCAACGTTTCGTTCAGCATGGCGATGACCGGCTCAGCACCAGCGGCGTGACCCCAGCGACGGCAATTAGCATCCCTTGCCGATCCGAAGATCAGATGCCCGCCTGGCGCAAGCACCCGCACCAGGTTTTTGACGGCCACGCGCATCTCGGCTATGTCTTCGAGGTAGTATAGGACCTCCGCCACAACGATCAGGTCAAACAACTCGTCGGTCGAAAACTGTTGAACATCGGAGACTATCCAGTTGATGCGCGGCGGCTTCTTTATCCGTTGACGTGCTCGAGCTATCGCTTGCGCCACGACATCGATGACGGTGAGCCCTTGGCAGTAGGGGGCTAGTTTTTCCGTGAATGCGCCAGCAGCGCACCCGACTTCGAGGGCATTTGTAATGGAGCCTTGGGCAAGCGCCAGCTGGAGCATTTGCGTGTGGCGCTCCCGCTCGAACGGATTGCCGTCGAGGCGCCACGGATCGTCTGCGGCCAATTCCCGATCGAGCAACTGATGATTCATGTTCTGGGTCAAACTCGTCCACCTCTCGTCCACCTAGGTAATTAGCGATCACTCGTCGCCGCAAATGTTGCCCGACAGCGCTAATCCCGAAGAATCCCGCGCAAGATTGAGCCTGCGAAGCGGAGCCGCATGCGGTGAGAATTCTGCCCTGCTTGATCCAGTGATCGGAGTTTGGGTGGGGGCCTGTTTTCCCCCAGTGTTCGATGTAGCGACAGCAGAGCTTCGCGACAGCCAATCGCTATTGCTCAATGTACACAGCGCGTAGGCCTTCAAGGGAAGTAAGAGAAAGATGTTGATGAACGTGTGCAGGGAAAAGCCCAGAAATCGAAACTGTCGAGCGCGAAATGCTACCACGCTGCATCGGACCATGGTCATGGACACAATCATCAGGCCCGTCCACCAAGGCACAGTGCCTGTCAGTGCGAAATGTGCGAGGCCCGTTAGTACCGATAGGGCGAGGAGTAGCGCGCCGAGATTCTGTCCGACCACGTCCAACGTGAGATAGCTATTGAGGCCGGGCAGCAAGCGCAGCCCAAGCAGCGTGTCCCGGAATGTGCTTCGTGCCCAACGGAGTTGTTGGCGCAGATACGGTCCGAGCCTGTTCGGAACGACTGTGGCCGCGATGGCGCTCGGAACGTACTCGGTTCGAAAGCCTGCTTTCAGCATGAGGATAGTGAGATGGCGATCCTCACCGAAGTCGCTTGGCTTGCCCCGAAAAAATTGCGACTCGTACTGGTCCAGTAACAAAAGGAGCGCAGACCGGCGGTACATGGCACATGGGCCGCAACAGCACATAACGGCACCGAAGCGAGCCTGTGCCGCGCGCTCCTCGTTGCAAGCCAGCCAGTACTCCATGTCTATCAGCCTGGTCAGCCAGCTCTCGCTCCGGTTACTGGCCGTCAACTGACCCATGACTGCGCCGACCGCTGGATCTCGCATCTTCGGTACAAGCTTGGTAATGACGTCGGACGCGAGTATCGTGTCTGAATCAACGTTAAGCACCAAATCCCCGGATGAGCGGCGTATCGCGGCGATCTGTGCCTTGCGCTTTCCAACATTCTCGGGAAGCAAAATGATGTCGAACCTAGGGTCGCGCGCGTAGGTTTCGTGGACAGTTCCTACGGCTTCGCGATTTCCAGAACCGTCATCAACCACATAGACCCGAAGTCTTCCGGCGTATTCTTGGTCTGCAATGGAAGCCAGGCACTCTGAAAGCGTGCGCGGATCCTCGTTGAAGCAGGGGACGATGACATCCACGCTGGGCAGTTGATCGGAGCCGACGAGATCCTCCAACGCCGATGAGTCGTTTGTCGGCAGAGCATAAATCCCCTGCATGCTCTTATAAGTAGTCGAGAGCAGTGCATAAAGCGAAATGGCCACAGTGCTGGTTGTACCAAGAAGAGTCATGGGATCTCGTTTGTTCAGTGATGTTGAGGAAGTGAGCGGATTACAAATCCGCGCTCATGAAGTGCTGGAATCAGACGGGACAGCGCCGTGACCGTCTGGTCGCGCAGACCGGCGTGAGCGCCCTGGCTCAACTCGCCGGGAGGGCATCCGTCGTGCAAGAGTACGATTGCGCCCGGCCGGACAGAGGCGAGCACGGTATCGATAATCGCGTCGACCCCAGGGCGAGACCAATCTCGAGGGTCGACGGACCAATGGAGGGCCGTCAGCCCGGCGATCTGTGACGCTGTGAAGACTTCTTCGCTCCAGGCGCCGTAGGGCGCGCGAATATAGCGCACCGAGGCCTGAGGGCACGCCCTCATGATGGCGCCGTTCGCTTCAAAGATCTCACGTTGCACTTCGCCGAAGCCGCATTTGTACGGATCCGGATGAGTCATCGTGTGGTTGCCTAGCTCGTGCCCTTCTGCAAACATTCGTTGGATTAGATCCGGGTGCTCTAAGGCGTAGGCGCCGATGACGAAGAAAGTCGCCGGCACCCGCTGCTCTGCCAACACATCCAGAATCTCCGGTGTGAAAAGTGGATTGGGACCGTCGTCGAACGTCAGATAAACGCTGCGACGGCCGGTGCCGTCAGAGCACTCACGGCGCACTTCGTATAAGCAATCGGGACGGCTCATAGCTCTGGTCCGTTCCGATCGATCATCGCGCCGGTGGGCCATTCGCTGATCGGTCGTCCAACTGGCAGAACAATGACGAGTGCGTCATCGATGCGTGTGGGCGGCAGGTCAAGGCGCGCCTCTGGTCGGGTGGAGCGCACGCGAATTCCCGACAAAACAGCCAAAGGGCTGTATCGCCGCCCGAACCTCTCAACATGATTCCGCAGCGCGTCCCGGACGGTTCCGAAAGCGAATGGAACGCCAAGCTCCTGCAGTGTTGGAAGCATGACATGGATTGAATGGGCGATTCCGAGGCCCTCAAGATCCGGACGTACCCCGTACAGGCCCAGCTCAGCCACCAATAGATCGACCGCGTCAACCTTGACGAAACGGCGCAGTATGCCCATATGGGCCGCTACACCGCTCGAATCATAGGCGATTACGCGGAGTTCAGGCCTGGCTCCGGCCCAGCTTCGACTACCTTCGAACGGTTCTGCGTTGCACGCCCCAGTCGGCCCATAGGTATTTCGAAAGAACTTGGCGAGCTCGACATGGTCGGAGAGCTGCAACTCATTTTCCCAGCACAACTTCCACTGCACCTGCGAGCGCATTCAGGATCTCTCTTTCTTATTGGTTTCTTGCGGGCCGCATTACCCGGCCAAAGCGGCGGCGTTGTTTGACTGCACTCAACCGTTGTCGTTAGCGAAGGTGAGCCAGCCGGTCGGGCTCGCAAATGAGCTCTCTCGATGTTCCCGCCCGTGTTGCGGCGCCGTCGATTTGAGCTTGACGTCGGTCATTTACGTTCCTCTAATGCATGGTTCGTAAATTCGTAAAATTGATTGTTTAGATGATACCCATCCACACGCTGGATAGATCAGGACATGCGTTTTAAGGGGCTGGATCTAAATCTCCTCGTTGTGCTGGACGCTCTGATCAGGGAACGTAAAGTCACCGCGGCGGCCCGGAGTATTAACCTGAGCCAGCCGGCCATGAGCGCCGCCGTCGCTCGGTTACGCGCCTATTTCAGCGATGAGCTATTTGCGATGAACGGCCGCGAGCTCATTTTGACACCGCGCGCGGAGGGGCTCGCCCCAGCAGTCCGGGACGCATTGCTGCACATCCAGCTATCGATTATTTCCTGGGACGCCTTTAACCCAGCCCAATCGGATCGTCTCTTCCGAATCATGCTTTCCGATTACCTCACGCTCGTATTTTTTAAGAAGATCGTAGAGCGTGCTGCGCGGGAAGCTCCCGCCGTCCGCTTCGAATGTCTGCCTATTTCCGACGACCCCGAGGAGCTTCTCCGGCGCGGCGACGTTCATTTTCTGATTATGCCGGAAGTGTTCATGTCGAAACATCCTCGCGCAGCCCTGTTCGAAGATATGCTCGTATGCGTAGGCTGCGGCACGAACAAGCAGCTGTCAGAGCCACTTACATTCGAGCGATACTTGTCCATGGGGCATGTTGTGCTCAGATTCAGGCACACCCGGCAGCCCACCATGGAGGAATGGTATTTGCTCGAGCACGGTTTCGAGAGACGTATCGAGGTCGTCGTACAGGGCTTTAGCATGATCCCGCCCGTTGTATCAGGCACCAACCGCATCGGGACCATGCCCTTACGGCTGGCGCAGCATTTCGCAAAAACAACACCCCTGCGGATTGTCGGACTTCCGCCGCCACTTCCTCATCCCGCATTCACGGAGGCCGTCCAATGGCCTGCGCTTCACAATACTGATCCGGCAAGCCTGTGGATGCGGGAAATGATGTTGCAGGAGGCATCTCGCCTGGCGCCTTTGCTTGAAGCTATTGAGCGTCTCGGGCACGCCGGATCCGACCTTGCCGTTGTTGGTACCGAATTGAATGCCGCCTCCGATTTCGCGTGCGAAGTCCCAGAAGAGATTTAGCCCCACTTAAACACCGGCTGTAAGAATAATGTCATTAATCAGCATGTTAGGCGCGCGCCGGCGCGTGTTACCACTACCTTTTTGGGGGTGATCTCAGGCGAGTTGTTTGTCGAGCTGTGTCGCAGAGCGATGCCAGCTGCCTTCAAGACGTTGCCCACTTTTGCCGTGACGTGGTGGTGACGACGCGACCATCCTTTTCGATGGTGGCTCCTGGAGGCGGTCGCGGAGGAGCGGTTGCCATTCGGGGCAGAGCGGCGCAGTTACTTGCTGAGTACGAGGGCCAGGAACGAGCAGAACACATGCCCGGTTGGTGCTGAGTTGACTGCCGCCTCCGATTTCGCGTGCGAAGTCCCAGAAGATGTTTAGCCCCACTCAAATGCCAACTTTGCCGGCCTTGCCGCGGCTTTTCACGCGCGGCCAGGCGAGGAGATGGCGGTCGACGAGGTCGATCCCAATGGACTGTGCCGGCCTCGCTCGGCTACTGGCGTGAGGCATCCTTGACGACACCGCCCTGCACCGACAACGTCGAGATGTTGGCAATGAAGCCGGTCGAGGTCGACGCTGCGGATGTAGGGAATTTACGTCGCGCTTCCGCCTGAACGCGCGGCCGATCCGTTCACTCAATCGGCGCTTTCATCCTGGGCCGCGGCTGAGGCCTGTGGGGTGCGGCTACCCCGCGTGGATCGGATCATCAATCAACTTTCTCTCATTTATGAAAGGAAACTCCCCGCTTACGATAGAATCCATCAGCTTCATATATTTTCCGGCAGATGGATGTCGAACGGCAGAAATGTCTGTCCTGGTGTTTCAGCAGTGCCGGTCTCGATAGCCCGCGTCATCAGCGTTATCAGCTCCTGGGAAAGCCGGCGCATTGGCGTGGCGACCGCCATCGTGATGATGTTATCTGCGAGTGCCGCCCGAGATTCCGGCGTGAT
The DNA here is from genome assembly GCF_040322295.1 of Mesorhizobium sp. M0159. Lineage (NCBI taxonomy): Bacteria > Pseudomonadati > Pseudomonadota > Alphaproteobacteria > Hyphomicrobiales > Phyllobacteriaceae > Mesorhizobium > Mesorhizobium sp. M0159. The sequence goes on along the minus strand of NZ_JAMYTF010000072.1, from coordinate 2,072 downwards.
TTCATTCACGATCGCGACGAGATCGCGACTTTTACCCTCTTCCCGGACCGCGGAGATGGCGCCCTCCATGCCGCCGCCGGCGACATAGAAGCCGACGAGCTCGGGTTCCCGCTGCATGAGATCAAGCGTTGCCTCGTAGGTGACCTGCCGTTTCTCCAGGTTCACAAGCGGATCGAGCACCTCGAACGTCGGCGCGTTCTCACGGCAATAGGAGCGAAAGCCGACGTCACGGAGCTCGTGCCCCTGGAAACGATGGCTGCCGACAAACACCGCCACCTTGCCGGGCCGTTTTGCGACCTTGGACACCATCCAAGCGGCCGTGCGCCCCACCTTGCGGTTGTTGAGGCCGATATAGCCCTGTCGCACGCCGGCGGCGAAGTCGGAAAGCAGCGAGAAAACCGGAATGCCTTTGGCCTTGAGGTCCTCAACCGCTGCTGTAATTTTCGGGTGGTCCGGTGCCACCATCGCGATCGCATGGCAGCGTGCGCCCAAATCCTTGAGCGGTGCGATTAGGTCGCTCGGCATATGTGACGGGGCGAATTGGATGAGCGGAATGCCGTGGAAGGACTGGGCCAAATTGACCGACGCTTCGACCTCGCGCGCAAAGTCTTGGTAGAAATGCTGGGCCGGTTTTCTCAAGATGAAGCCCAGACGGTAGCACGGTAGGTCTCGCCGCAAGCGCTGCTTGATGAGCCCGGCAGCATGATAGCCGATCGCGTGGGCGGCGTCGTGGACCCGCCGCGCGGTCTCCTCGCGCACCGGATGGCGGGCGTTCAGAACCCGATCGACCGTTGCTACGCTGACTCGGGCTTCGCGGGCGAGATCGGCAATTGTGGGGCGCTTGGTCATGGGTCCTATTCTGATTGGTTTTTGACGCAGGCTGGCTCTCTGTCACCTAGCGCGATTCGACAATGGTTTCGGGTGGGCAAAGTGGAGACGCCCGCATACTGAATGATCGACAGCGTATTGGACTACTCCAGATGTAGACCGGCCGGGTATAACGGAAGGTTCATTCGCTTAGGGCGGCGATGATTTGCACTCACACATATTGCGCTTCTGATACATGGTCCGTGAGGCGCCGTTTAGAGCCTGCGAGTCGATCGTTCAGGTCATGTGACCAGCTTGGCGAAACCGGTCGCGGTGCGTCGACCTTACTCGGCGGAGGATAGCCGGTTTGATGCCTCGGCAAGCTGATGACCGCAGAAGGCGGCTTTCATCTGCGCTCGGTCCAATTCTCCTTCCCAGCGGGCAACGACGAGGGATGCCACTGCGTTGCCGACGCAATTCGTCAGCGCCCGGCATTCGGACATGAAGCGGTCGATGCCGAGTATCAGTGCCATCCCAGCAACGGGAACACTCGGAACTACGGCGAGCGTAGCAGCCAGGGTGATGAAGCCCGCACCTGTCACACCTGCAGCGCCCTTGGAGGAAAGCATCGCAACGAGCAGCAGCAGCACCTGATCGCCGATTGACAGATCCGTGTTCGTCGCCTGCGCGATGAAGAGGGCCGCCAGGGTCATGTAGATATTCGTGCCGTCCAGATTGAACGAATATCCGGCCGGGATGACGAGACCCACAACCGAACGCCTGGCGCCCGCCTTCTCCATCTTCTGCATGAGCGAGGGGAGCGCGGCCTCCGAGGAGGACGTTGCGAGGACAAGCAGCAGCTCTTCCTTGATGTAGCGAATAAGAGAACAGATCGAAAAGCCGTTGTAGCGGCAGACCGCGCCGAGAACCCCGAACACGAAGAGGAAGGCGGTGAAATAAAACGTCGCGACCAGCATCGCGAGGTTGACGACCGAACCGATGCCATATCTACCGATGGTGAAGGCCATTGCGCCGAAAGCGCCGATCGGCGCGGCTTTCATCAGAATGCCGACGAGCTTGAAGACAGGCGCGATGAGCGCCTGAAGGAAGGAAACGACAGGCTTGCCCGTCTCTCCGGCCATCGCGAGCGCCATGCCGAACAGAACCGAGAAGAACAGCACCTGCAGGATGTCGCCTTCCGCGAAGGCACCGACAATCGTTGGCGGGATGATGTTCATCAGGAAGCCGGTGACCGACTGCTCGTG
>NZ_JAMYTF010000071.1:0-20739 GCF_040322295.1 Mesorhizobium sp. M0159 | reverse complement strand
TCACCACCGTGCCATGGCCGCTCGCCCCTCAGAGCAAGCGCCGTTCTCTCTCCAAAACTTTTTGCAGAACCTTCAGCACATTATCTTGACAAGTGGCGAAGGCAATCGTGACATCCAATCTCCCCCCTTGAGGGGGAGATGTCCGGCAGGACAGAGGGGGGTGCTGTCCCGCCGAGGCTGGCGACAAATTCTCCCAGATCCTTGCCTTCTCTGCCTCGCAAGCCGCTCAATCGGGAAGGTAGATCTCCGCCTTCATGAAGGTCTTCGCACGGCCTGTGATCAGCACGCGATCTCCGGCCAGTTCGCATAGCAAATGCCCGCCGCGCTGCGAGCATTGGAATGCCGACAGATGCGTCTTGCCGAGTTTTTCAGACCAATAAGGCACCAGCGTCGCATGAATGGAGCCGGTTACCGGATCCTCGGGAATGCCCGCCCCGGGCACAAAGTAACGGGAGACGAAATCGTGGGCTCGCCCAGGCGCGGTAATAACCAGGCCGAGAGGATGAAAACGTCCGATCCTGAGCAGATCGGGAACGAAAGATCGCACGGTTGTCTCGTCGGCAAGCTCGACAAACAGGTTCTCGAAATTGCGGAAGCTCGCAACCGGCCGCTGAGGCAATATCGCTTGCAGCGCCGAGTTCAGCTCCTCCTCGATGGGCTGCGGCGGAAAACAAGGCAGATCGAGCTGATAGCCCCCTTCCCACCGGGAAACCCGCAGCTCGCCGACCCGGGTGGCGAAGGCCATTTCGCCCTGACCATTGTATTCCGTAGCCAGCACATGGGCGGCCGCAAGAGTGGCGTGGCCGCAGAAGTCGACTTCATGGACCGGCGTGAACCAGCGCAAATCCCAACCTTTGCCATTCGGCCGCACAAACGCGGTTTCAGCAAGATTGTTTTCGTTGGCGATGGCCTGCATTACCTGCTCCGACAGCCATTCCTCTAAAAGGAGAACGGCGGCAGGGTTACCCTGGAAGGCCCGTTCGGCAAAGGCATCGACCTGATACATCGTCAGCGTCGGCATATCGGCCCTCAAAGATATCCGCTGGGCGGCGCGCCATTTCGGCCGTGCCGCCCCGGTGCAGGTTCACGCCGCTTCGAGAGCCGCCTTCACCGCAGCGATCGCGTCTTCGGCCTTCGAGCCGTCCGGGCCGCCGGCCTGAGCCATATCGGGTCGCCCGCCGCCGCCCTGCCCGCCCAATGCCGCGGACGCGACGCGCACCAGATCGATGGCGTTGAAGCGGCCGGTCAGATCATCGGTGACGGCGACGACGACGCTCGCCTTGTTGTCCTCGCCGGCGCCGACAAAGACGACGATGCCGGAGCCGAGCGACTTCTTGCCGGCATCGGCCAACGGCTTAAGATCCTTTGGCGAGACGCCCGATACCGCCTTGCCGAGAAAACCGACACCGGCAATGGTTTCGTTTTCCGCAGGCACACCGGCTGGCGAGCGATCGCCCAGCGCCAGCTTCTTGCGCGCCTCGATCAGCTCCTTTTCGAGCTTCTTGCGTTCGTCCAGCAGCGCCTCGACGCGGGCCGGCACATCGGCCGGCGAAATCTTCAACGCGGCGGCGGCCGCCTTCAACCGCTTGTCTTGTTCGTCGAGATGCTTTCTGGCCGCCTCGCCGGTCAACGCCTCGATGCGGCGCACGCCGGCAGCGACCGCGCTGTCGGACACGATGCGCACCAGGCCGATATCGCCGGTCGCCCTGACATGCGTGCCGCCGCATAGCTCGACCGAATAAGGCCGGTTGGCCTTGGCGCCATGCAAGCCCGTGCCCATCGAAACGACGCGCACTTCATCGCCATATTTCTCGCCAAACAGCGCCATGGCGCCTTCGGCAATGGCGTCGTCGACAGACATCAGCCGCGTGGTTACAGGGCCGTTCTGAACGACGATCTCGTTTGCCATGCGCTCGACCTCTTCGAGCTCGTCCGGCGAGATCGGCTTGTTGTGCGAAATGTCGAAGCGCAGACGCTCGGGCGCGACCAGCGAGCCCTTCTGCGCCACATGGGTACCCAGCACCTCGCGCAGCGCCTCATGGATCAGATGCGTGGCGGAATGGTTCGCGCGCAGCCTGGAGCGACGCGCGTGGTCCACCTTCAGCTCGACGGTCGCGCCCGTCTTGACCGTGCCGTTAGCCACCTTGCCGAGATGGACGAAAAGCCCATCGGCCTTCTTCTGGGTATCGGATATTTCGATCGAGAACCCGTCGCCCGAAATGACGCCGGTGTCGCCCATCTGGCCACCGGACTCGCCATAGAACGGCGTCTGGTTGACAACCACGGCAACGGCGTCACCTTTGCCGGCGCTGTCGACGGTCTTGCCGCCCCTGACCAGCGCTTGGATGAGGCCTTCCGCCTGCTCGGTCTCATAGCCGAGGAACTCGGTGGCGCCGGCGTTCTCGCGCACCGGAAACCATACCGTCTCGGTCGCCACGTCGCCGGAGCCGGCCCAGCTTTTGCGCGCCTCCGCTTTCTGCCGCTCCATCGCCTCGGTGAAGCCGGCAAGGTTGACCGAGATGTTGCGCTGGCGCAGCGCGTCCTGCGTCAGATCGAGCGGAAAGCCATAGGTGTCGTAGAGCTTGAACGCTGTCTCGCCATCCAGCATGTCGCCGGAGGCCAGCTTTTCCGTCGCCTCCGAAAGCAAGCCCAAGCCGCGCACCAGCGTCTTGCGGAAACGGGTTTCCTCAAGCTTCAGCGTTTCGGTGATCATCTGTTCGCCGCGCACCAGTTCCGGGTAGGCTTGGCCCATCTCGCGGACCAGTGCCGGCACCAGGCGCCACATCAGCGGATCGCGGGCGCCGAGCAACTGCGCGTGGCGCATGGCGCGGCGCATGATGCGACGAAGCACGTAGCCGCGTCCTTCGTTGGACGGCAGCACGCCGTCGGCGACCAGGAAGCAGGACGAACGCAGGTGATCGGCGATGACGCGCAACGATGCGACGGCGTCCGCATCCGGACCTTTGCCAAGCGCCGACGACGCAGCGTCGATCAGGTGGCGGAACAGGTCGGTTTCGAAGACGCTTTCAACCCCTTGCAGGATGGATGCCATGCGCTCGAGGCCCATGCCTGTGTCGATCGACGGACGCGGCAGGTCGACGCGCTCGTCCTTCGTCACCTGTTCGTACTGCATGAACACCAGGTTCCAGAATTCAAGGAAACGGTCGCCATCCTCCTCGGGGCTGCCGGGAGGGCCGCCCCAGATATGCTCGCCACGGTCGATGAATATCTCCGAACACGGCCCGCAAGGTCCAGTGTCGCCCATTGCCCAGAAATTGTCCGAAGTCGCGATGCGGATGATGCGATCGTCCGAAAGGCCGGCGATCTTCTTCCAGTACGAGGCCGCCTCGTCGTCGGTGTGGTAGACGGTGACCAGCAGCTTGTCCTTCTTCAGCCCGAACTCCCTGGTGATCAGGTTCCAGGCAAGCTCTATGGCCCGCTCCTTGAAATAGTCGCCGAAGGAGAAATTGCCGAGCATCTCGAAGAAGGTCAGGTGGCGCGCGGTGTAGCCGACATTGTCGAGGTCGTTGTGCTTGCCGCCGGCGCGAACACTCTTCTGGGCAGTCGTGGCGCGCGAATACGGCCGCTTCTCCAGACCGGTGAAAACGTTCTTGAACTGCACCATGCCGGCATTGGTGAACATCAGCGTCGGGTCGTTGCGCGGCACCAGCGGGCTTGACGCGACGACCTCGTGACCTTCCTTGCGAAAATAGTCGAGAAATGCCGACCGGATCTCGTTGACGCCACTCATGAATACTGCCTTTTCGAGAGAACCGCCGGCTGCCGGCGGAAAATAGACATGGCCTTTTAGCGGTCGCACCGCAGCCTGTCCAGAAACACCAAATGGGCTCAAATCCCGGCTTTCACCAGCGCCTTGAAATGCGTCTGCCTCGCCGTCAAACGCGAACCGCCGGCCCTGGGCCGGCGGTTCGAAACGCATCGATTACGCAAACTCAAAATCAAAACATCAAATCGAAACCTGGCTGAGGCTCAGCGAGGCGTCGCTTGCCCTACATCACCCCAGCGTCGTCCTCGAAACCGTCGTCGCTGCTTTCGGAGCCGCCGTTCTCAAGGAATTTCTCAGCGATCAGCCCGGCATTCTGCCGTAGCGCCAGCTCGATCTCGCGCGCCGTGTCGGGATTGTCGCGCAGGAACAGTTTTGCGTTTTCGCGGCCCTGGCCAAGACGCTGCGAATTGTAGGAGAACCAGGCGCCCGACTTTTCGACCACGCCCGCCTTAACGCCGAGATCGACCAGCTCGCCGGTCTTGGAGACGCCCTCGCCATACATGATGTCGAACTCGACCACCTTGAAGGGCGGCGCCAGCTTGTTCTTGACGACTTTGACGCGGGTCTGGTTGCCGACGACCTCGTCGCGATCCTTGACCGAGCCGATGCGGCGGATGTCGAGGCGGACCGAGGCATAGAATTTCAACGCATTGCCGCCGGTCGTCGTCTCGGGCGAACCGAACATGACGCCGATCTTCATGCGGATCTGGTTGATGAAGATGACCATGGTGTTGGAGCGCGAGATCGAGGCGGTGAGCTTGCGCAGTGCCTGGCTCATCAGGCGGGCCTGCAGGCCGGGCAGCGAATCGCCCATCTCGCCTTCGATTTCCGCCCGCGGCGTCAACGCCGCCACCGAATCGACCACCAGCACGTCGATGGCGCCGGAGCGCACCAGCGTGTCGCAGATCTCCAGCGCCTGCTCGCCGGTATCGGGCTGCGAGATCAAAAGGTTTTCGAGATCGACGCCGAGCTTGCGGGCATAGACCGGGTCGAGCGCGTGCTCGGCATCGACAAAGGCGCAGATGCCGCCCTTCTTCTGGGCTTCGGCCACCGTGTGCAGCGCCAGCGTCGTCTTGCCCGAGCTTTCCGGCCCGTAGATCTCGACGATGCGGCCGCGCGGCAGGCCGCCGACGCCAAGCGCGATGTCCAGCCCAAGCGAGCCGGTCGGCACCGTTTCGATCTCGACGACCTGCTCGTTCGCGCCGAGCCGCATGATCGAGCCCTTGCCGAAGGCACGCTCGATTTGCGATAGCGCCGCATCCAGAGCCTTTGATTTGTCCACCGCTTTGTCCTCTACAAGCCGCAAAGAATTCTGAGCCATGATACATCACCCCGTGGTCGTCAATGGAGGCCGGACAATCCCGCAATCCTTAAAAGAATGTACCTCATTTGTTCTCATTTGTCAATGAGCACCAAGGGTTTGAAAAATAACGCATATCCCTATTTGTTCTATTTTTGTTTCGCAATTATTGCTTCCGATGTGTCTCGCCTCGCATGCGGCGCCGTTGCCGTCACCAACCGAATCGAACCCGCGATTGCAGGGTTCCGCCCGGCGACCTAGTCTCCCCGGGCAACAGCTAAAGGGCATTTTGACGGCATGATCAAATCCCCGACGATCCTGGCCGTGGGCGGCGCCTATATCGAGCGGCGCGGCCGGGTTGCCGGCGCCTTCGTGCCGGCCGCTTCCAACCCCGGCACGATGCGCGAGCATGTCGGCGGTGCCGTCTTCAACGCCTTGCGCTGTGCGGTGCGACGCGGCGCCTCGGCCTCGCTGCTTTCGGTGCGCGGCGGCGATGCCCTTGGCGACACGGTTTTACGCGCCGTCACCGAGGCCGGCATTGCCGACCTGTCGGCGGTGTTCCTCGACCGAGCAACGCCAAGCCATACGATGCTGATCGATAGCGACGGCGGGCTGATCGCCGGCCTTGCCGACATGGTGCTCTACGAGCTGGCGCTTCCCAAGCAGATCCGCCGCGCCAAGGTGCGGGAAGCGATCGGTTCGGCCGACGCGGTGCTGTGCGACGCCAACCTGCCGTCGACCGCGCTGGGGCGGCTGGCGGCACTCGCCGCCGACAAGCCGGTGTTTGCGCTTGCGGTCTCGCCCAATAAGGCGGCGCGGCTGATGCCGGTGCTCGACCGTCTGGCGCTGGCCTTCATGAACCGGCAGGAGGCCGGCGTGCTCGCCGGCGTCGGCATCGATGCTGACGATCAAGGCATCGTCGACGGCCTAAGACGCGCCGGGCTGAAAAGCGGCGTGATCACCGCCGGCGACGAACCAGTGCTCGGTTTTGACGAATTGAGCGCGTTCTCGATCTCGCCACCGCCGCTACAAAAGCGGACCGATACTGCCGGCGCCGGCGACGCATTGGCAGGCGCCACGATCGTTGCCCTGCTGCGCGGCCTGACGCTACGCGCGGCACTGCGCGAAGGCATTGCCGCAGCTATGCTCGCCGTCGAGCGCGCCGCCTTCACCAGCGCCAGCTTTGCCGAGGCGCTGGCGCTCGTGCCCGAGGCGCGGGACCTGGCGTGAAGTGCGGCCCGGAATTGCCAAAGCATGACGCAGCCTATTTTCCGGCGCGCCGTCCTGCCTCGTAGGCGCGGCGCGCCCAGATCACCATCTCGTCGGGATCGTCGAATGCGCTGTCGGGAACGCTCCAATAGGGCATCGACACGAGCTTGCCGTGGCGCGAGCCGGTATAGGTCCATTGCCGGCAGCCGGCCGCTTCGAAATCCGGTGCGCTTTCGGCGTCGGCCTTCAGCATCAATTCGCCACGGATGACGATGGCGACGATGACGCCGTCGAAATAGATGCCCTTGCCGCCGAACAGCTTGCGGATGCTGACCGGGCCGAGGCCTTCGAAAAGCTCTTCTATGCGCTCGTTGTCCATGCGGCGATCATGTCACCCGGATTTCCCCTTGTCATCGACGCAACCGGCACCATCCTGACAAGTTCAGAATCAATTTCGTCGGAGTTTTTCATGCCGCTTCTGCTCAAAGGGTCCTGCCGGTGCAATGCCGTGCGTTTCGAGGTGGAAAGCCACACGCCGGTGCCGTTCATGCTGTGCTACTGCTCGATCTGCCGCAAGCAGCAGGGCGGCGGCGGTTTCGCCATCAATCTCGGCGCCGATTACAAGACGCTGAAAATCCAGGGCAAGCGCCATCTCGGCGTCTACCGCGCCGAGATCGAGGACGACGAGCACCCGCAACGCGAGATCTCGACGGGCGAGCGGAACTTCTGCACGAAATGCGGGACGGCACTCTGGCTCTACGATCCGACCTGGCCGGAGCTGGTGCATCCGTTTGCCTCGGCGATCGACACAGACCTGCCAAAGCCGCCGGAGAAGGTGCATCTGATGCTGAAATACAAGGCGAACTGGGTCGAGCCCGACATCGGCAAGGGCGACAAGGTTTTCGATGTCTACCCGGAGGAGTCGATCGCAGACTGGCACAAGCGAACGGGGATGTGGGTGGATTAGCTGCTCCCGGCCTTAGGTCGGTGCGTGAGAGCCACCCAGCGCTCTATCTGCGCCACATCCACCCCACTGCGTTGGGCCGCAACCAAGGGATGATCTGCATCATGCAGAAACACCTTCGGACGCTGATCACCGGGCTGAAATACAACATTGGCATGCAGATGCAACGAGCCTGGATACTCAGGAATGTTGTGCATCAGGTATCCAAAACAGAGTTCTTCTTCATACTGGCCACTGTCATATCCATCTCGGTATAGATCCAAGCTTTTTTCCGAGACCGACATCCATACGCCGAAACAGAACTCGCTGGATAGCTGAGGCACTGGCAGAGGCAGCAAGCAACGAACAAACCGATCGGTTACCCCCGACGCACGGCGCACCTCGCAGAAATCTTCATTCTTACGAAAGGTCGCTCGAGCGGCATCGTCAAGCGTGTCCGTGTCCACGGGCGCACCGAACGCCATATCTGTTGGAAGCCCGGTATATTCCTGACCGCAACAGGCACACCGCCAGCGATATGCCTCGGCACTCATCACCAGTGACGCTAAGCCGCGCTTGCTTCGCGTGCTTCGGCCAGTGCCTTCAGATCGGCCGGCTTCAATTCGACCGATTCGCCGCAGCCGCAGGCCGAGCTCTGGTTCGGGTTGCGGAAGGTGAAGCCGGTGCGCAAAGTCGTCTGCTCGAAATCCATCTCGGTGCCGAACAGGAAAAGTGCCGCCTCCGGCGCGACATAGACATGGGCGCCATCGCGCTCGATATGGTCGTCCTTGGTGTTCGGCTCGGTCACCAGATCGACCGTATATTCCATGCCGGCGCAGCCGCCCTTCTTGATGCCAAGGCGAATGCCATGCGCATTCTCACGGGTCGCAACGATCTCGCGCACCCGGTCGGCGGCCTTTTCGGTCATGGTGATGACGGCAAAGCGTCCCATATCGTTCTCCACTTTCACGCGGGTTCAAGGCCTGCGGATCATTCTCGCCTAAGATGGTGAAGTTTTCTGCTCACTGCAACCAATTTGGATGTAATTTCAGTTGGCGACAATCGAACTATGGCGAAACTGAATGCCGCTTGACACCAATCGAACAGTTGAATTTCGGTCATCTCCTGCTCGGCTCAGCCTGGTTGCCGCTTTATCAGTGGCAATGGCAACTTTAGGCATTGCAATTGGATGGCGCCTAGTGCCGAATATCGCTCCAGGTAGCTTCAGGCAATTTCTCGGTTGGATAACGGCCATATCGTTCACCGGCACTTTTGTGATCGCTGTGGGGCGTCTTTTCGATTTGAAACGGCCGACGCTAGTTTTGTCGCCTAAGGGCTTTTGGGACGTCCGCCTGTCAGCAGAGTTCATTCCATGGAGTGTCGTCAAGCACATTTCTGAGCGGAGTTACCGGCGACAAAAGTTCCTTTTGGTAGAAGTCCTAGAGAGCGTCTGGCAGAGCCCGTCTTTGACCAAAATGGCGCGCTGGAGTCGGGGTCCCAATAGAGCGATGGATCTAGACGCAATGTGTATTGGCACGGGAGACCTCGACGTCAAGTTTGACGAGCTGTTCTCAGCGATCACGGCTTATGCCCAAACATACGGCGCCAAGGTCGACTAAGTTCAATACCACCCAACCGCCACCTGTGCCTCTTCCGACATTCGGTCGGGCGACCAGGGCGGGTCGAAGGTCATGTTAACCTCGACGCCGGAAACGCCTTCGACGGCGCCGACGGCGTTTTCGACCCAGCCCGGCATTTCGCCGGCCACCGGGCAGCCCGGCGCGGTCAGCGTCATGTCGATCTTGACCGAGCGGTCGTCCTCGATATCGATCTTGTAGACCAGGCCGAGCTCATAGATGTCGGCCGGGATTTCCGGGTCATAGACCGTCTTCAGCGCCGAGACGATGTCGTCGGTCAGCCGCGCCAATTCGTCGGCGGGAATAGCCGATCCGGAAACCGCCGCATTGGTGGCCGTTTCGGAAGTGGTCTCGGCGGTATGGCTGGCATCATCCATGATCGTCACCCGAAGAACTTTCGCGCCTTTTCCAGCGCACCGGCCAAAGCATCGACTTCGGCCCTGGTATTGTACATGCCGAACGACGCCCTGCATGTGGATGTTACGCCGAAGCGTTTCAACAGCGGCTGGGCGCAATGCGTGCCGGCGCGGACCGCCACGCCCTGCCGGTCGATGACCATCGACACGTCATGGGCGTGGATGCCCTGCAGCTCGAACGAGATGATGGCGCCCTTGCCGGGCGCATCGCCGAAGATGCGCAGTGAATTGATGGCGCGCAGTTTTTGATGCGCATAATCCTTCAGATCGGCCTCGTGCGCGGCGATGCCCTCGCGGCCGATCTTTTCCATGTATTCGAGCGCAGCACCCAGCCCGATCGCCTGGACGATCGGCGGCGTGCCGGCCTCGAAACGGTGCGGCGGATCGTTGTAGGTGACGATATCTTGCGTCACCTCCTCGATCATTTCGCCACCGCCCATGAACGGGCGCATGCGCTCCAGAATATCCTTCTTGCCGTAGAGCACGCCGATGCCCGACGGGCCATAGACCTTGTGGCCGGTGAAGACGAAGAAATCGCAGTCGAGATCCTGCACGTCGATCGGCATGTGCACGGCGCTCTGGCTGCCGTCGACCAGCACCGGAATGCCGCGCGCATGAGCGATGCGCACGATCTCCTTGATCGGCGTCACCGTGCCCAGTGCATTCGACATGTGGGTGATGGCGACGAGCCTGGTGCGGTCGGTCAGCCGTTTCTCGAATTCCTCGATATGGAACACGCCGAGATCGTCGACCGGTACCCAGACCAGCTTGGCGCCCTGCCGCTCGCGGATGAAATGCCACGGCACGATGTTGGAATGATGCTCCATAATCGAGAGCACGATCTCGTCGCCTTCGCCGATGTTCGGCATGCCGAAACCATAGGCGACCGTGTTGATCGCCGCCGTGGTGTTCGAGGTGAAGACGATGTTGTCGGTGCTCGGCGCATTGAGGAAACGGCGCACCGTCTCGCGCGCCTTCTCATAGGCGTCGGTCGCGGCATTCGACAGGAAATGCAGGCCGCGATGGACGTTGGCGTATTCCTGGGAATAGGCGTGCTGGATAGCGTCGAGCACGGCCTGTGGCTTCTGCGCCGAGGCGCCATTGTCGAGATAGACCAGCGGTTTGCCGTAGACTTGCCGCGACAGGATCGGGAAGTCGCGGCGGATCGCCTCGACGTCGTAGGGGATGTTTTCGACTTTCTGGTCCATCACAACTCTCTCGAGGCACCGCCTCATTCCGTCCAGCACCCCTCATCCGACCGAGCTTCGCTCGGCCACCTTCTCCCCCAAGGGGAGAAGGAAGAGCGCCTCTCCTTCTCCCCTTGTGGGAGAAGGTGGCGCCGAAGGCGACGGATGAGGGGTGTTGGCACCAACCCCTCAGTCACCTCTACCCGTGCGTCAAAAACCAATCGTCGAGCCGACGTTCGAGCGCCTCGACGATTGCCTCGTCGTCCAGTTCCTCGATTACCTCGGCGACGAAGGCCTTGACCAGCAAGCCGCGCGCGGTCTTCTCGTCGACGCCGCGCGCCATCAGGTAGAACAAATGATTGTGGTCGATCTCGGTGACGGTCGCCCCATGGCCGCAGACGACGTCGTCGGCGAAGATTTCGAGCTCCGGCTTGGTCGAGAACTCGCCGTCGTCCGACAGAAGCAGCGTGTTGCAGGCCATCTTGGCGTTGGTCTTCTGCGCATATTGATGGACGTTGATGCGGCCCTGGAAGACGCCGCGCGCCTTGCCGGTCACCACATTGCGGATGACTTCAGTCGAGGCCGTATGCGGCACGGCGTGGTCGAGCACCATGGTGACGTCGGTATGGGTGTCGCCGGCGAGCAGATTGATGCCGCGCAGGGTGAATTCGGCGCCCTCGCCGGTCGTCTTCACAACGACCTCCTGGCGCACCAGCTTGCCGCCGGCATTCATGACGAACAGCGTCAGCTTCGAACTCTTGCCGAGATGCGCCTTGAACTGGGCAAGGTGCGTCGCCGTATCCGGCTGCTCCTGCACGATGAGCCATGTCACCTCGGCGCCCTCGCCAAGCACAAGCTGGCTGACCGAACTGACCAGCGCCGCCTCCTCGCCTGCCTGGCGTTCGACGATGACAGCGTTGGCACCGGCACCGACGCGGACGGCCAGCCGTACATGCGTCTGTCCACCGGCCTGCAAATTCTGCAATTCGAGCGGCTTGTCCATTTGGGCCCCGTCGGCGATGTCGACGAAATAGCCGTCGGCGACAAAGGCGGTGTTGAGCGCGCCGATGGCGTCGTCGCTGCCATAGGAATCCAGCCCCGGGGCGATGCTGCCGTCGGTCAGCTTCTCCGACAGGCGCTGTACCGTGACGCCCTCGACAGCAGCCCATTTCGCGCTCGAAACGCCGTTCAGCACCGGCAAAACCGAGGAGCCTTCGACGATCGGCGCAATGGCTTTCGCAACCGCTGCCGGATCGAAGTCCGGCACCGAGGTCAGCAGCCGGCGCAGGTCCGTATAGTGCCAGGATTCGATGCGCCGCGTCGGCAGGCCGCTTTTGATCGCCTCGATGGCGTCGTCGCGCTTCAGCATCACCGCGCCGTCACCGGGCAGCAGCGACAGCCGCTCGCCAAAGGCGTCGATCAGCGCCGTTTCGGCTAATGTCCGCTGGGGTGTTGTCGTGTGCATATTCATCAGTTTCGTCCTGCCTTCCGGCATCTCACGCGGCTTGCCCGATCACGCCGGCATAGCCATTGGCCTCGAGGTCGAGCGCCAGCGACTTGTCGCCCGACTTGATCACCTGACCCCTGTAGAGCACGTGCACCGTATCCGGCACGATGTATTGGAGCAGGCGCTGGTAGTGGGTGATGACGACGATGGCGCGGTCCGGCGAGCGCAGCGTGTTGACGCCGTCCGCGACGATCTTCAGCGCGTCGATATCGAGACCGGAATCGGTCTCGTCGAGCACGCAGAGCTTTGGTTCCAGCAGCTTCATCTGCAGGATCTCGGCACGCTTCTTCTCGCCGCCGGAAAAGCCGACATTGAGCGGCCGCTTCAGCATCGCCATGTCCATGTTGAGCGAGGCGGCCGCTTCCTTCACGCGCTTGAGGAATTCCGGGATTTTCAGCGGCTCCTGGCCGCGCGCCTTGCGCTGCTCGTTCATCGCCACCTTCAAAAATTCCATCGTCGCCACGCCCGGTATCTCCATCGGATACTGGAAGGCGAGAAAGATGCCGGCGGTGGCGCGCTCGGCCGGATCCATTTCGAGGATCGACTGGCCGTTGTAGAGGATGTCGCCATCGGTGACCTCATAGTCCTCGCGGCCGGCGAGGATATAGGACAGCGTCGATTTCCCCGAGCCGTTCGGGCCCATGATGGCGGCGACCTCGCCAGCCCTGACCGTCAGGTTCAGGCCGCGGATGATCTCGGTGCCGTCATCGACGATGCGGGCATGCAGGTTTCTGATTTCAAGCATTCTCTTGCTCTATCGTTCCGTTAACTACATATCGCCGAGCTAGGGCAACGGCGACGTCGCTTTCAAGTTCAGGTGCCAAGTCAAATCGCATACTTCCGTCCTCGACGGCGTCGGCGGGATTCGGCCACCTGGTGATTTCAAAAATCTCAGGGCCGTAGACTGTGATCATCAACTCCGTGCCGTCTTCGCGCCCAGCGCTAATTCGGTTGGCTTCGACTTCGATACTGACGACAACTTTGCTTTCGGCAGCAAAGCTTCGAAGGTAGTTCCCGAGCGACGTTGCCAATTCTCCGCAAATCTGCTCATCGAGGTCGGCCCGATAGTTGTCGGGTAGCTCACCAGAATGCCTGTCAAACTGGTGAACGCGTGCGACCAACGGCGGACCGTTCTCTGCCTCATCGTCACTCACCCCACGCTCCCCTCGAGGCTGATGCCGATCAGCTTCTGCGCCTCGACCGCGAATTCCATCGGCAGCTGCTGGATGACGTCCTTGACGAAGCCGTTGACGATCAGCGCGATCGCCTCTTCTTCCGGGATGCCGCGCTGCATGACGTAGAACTTCTGGTCCTCGGAAATCTTCGAGGTGGTCGCCTCATGCTCGAACTGCGCGGTCGAGTTCTTGGCTTCCATGTAGGGCACGGTGTGCGCGCCGCACTGGTCACCGATCAGCAGCGAATCGCAATTGGTGAAGTTGCGGGCGTTGGTCGCCTTGCGGTGCGCCGAGACCTGGCCGCGATAGGTGTTCTGCGAGAAGCCGGCGGCAATGCCCTTGGAGATGATGCGGCTCGACGTGTTCTTGCCGAGGTGGATCATCTTGGTGCCGCTGTCGACCTGCTGATAGCCGTTCGAGACGGCGATCGAATAGAACTCGCCGCTGGAATCGTCGCCGCGCAGGATGCAGCTCGGATATTTCCAGGTGATCGCCGAACCGGTCTCGACCTGCGTCCACGAAATCTTCGAGCGATGGCCGCGGCAGTCGCCGCGCTTGGTGACGAAATTGTAGATGCCGCCCTTGCCTTCGGCGTCGCCGGGATACCAGTTCTGCACCGTCGAATATTTGATCTCGGCATCGTCGAGCGCGATCAGCTCGACCACCGCGGCATGAAGCTGATTCTCGTCGCGTTGCGGCGCCGTGCAGCCTTCGAGATAGGAGACGTAAGCCCCCTCCTCGGCGATGATCAGCGTGCGCTCGAACTGGCCGGTGTTCTTCTCGTTCATGCGGAAATAGGTCGACAATTCCATCGGGCAGCGCACGCCCTTGGGCACGAAGACGAACGAACCGTCGGTGAACACCGCCGAATTCAGCGTCGCGTAGAAATTGTCGGAGGTCGGCACGACCGAGCCGAGATACTTCTTCACCAGCTCCGGATGCTCGCGGATGGCTTCCGAGATCGAGCAGAAGATGACGCCGGCCTGCGCCAGTTCCTTCTTGAAAGTGGTGACGACGGAGACGGAATCGAACACCGCATCGACGGCGACGCGGCCCGACTTGTAGACGTTGTCGCTGGCTTCCTCGAGCTCCGACGCATCGGTCTTCTGCACGCCGGCGAGGATTTCCTGTTCCCTGAGCGGAATGCCGAGCTTCTCATAGACCTTCAGCAGTTCGGGATCGACCTCGCTGAGCGAAGTCGGCCCCGGCGTGCTCTTGGGCGCGGCGTAATAGTGGAGGTCCTGGAAATCGATTTTGGGATAGTGGACGCGCGCCCATTTCGGCTCGTCCAGCGTCAGCCAGCGGCGATAGGCTTCCAGGCGCCATTCCAGCATCCAGGACGGCTCGTCCTTCTTCGCCGAAATGAAGCGGATAATGTCTTCGCTCAGGCCCTTGGGGGCCTTGTCCATCGCGATTTCGGTCTGGAATCCGTATTTATACTGGTCGACATCGATCTTTCGAACTCGATCGATCGTCTCCTGCACAGCAGGCATCAGCGTTCTCCATCCACGCCGGGGTCAAGGCCCGGCAGTTTTCAAACTATGGCACCGCAAACGAGCACCCATCAGGCACCGGAGGCGGCGTAAGTTTCATATAGTGCGTTCATGCCGGAAATTCACCCGGCCAAATGCGAACGCACGGCTCTACCAGGCCGCAAGGCCCTAAATTTCGTCTGCCGCGCTCAGGCGGCTCGTTCCCTGCTTGCCTTTTCCTTACCGGCTTGGCGCGCGACGATCGTCGCCAGCGCCGAACGGAACAGCTCGATATCTTCAGCGCTGGTCGCGTGGCCGACGGACACGCGCAACGCGCCGAGGCCGTCACCATAACCCATGGCTTTCAGCACGTGACTCGGCCCTACTTTGCCCGACGAACAGGCCGATCCAGCCGACAGCGCCACACCGGCCAGGTCGAAGGCAATCTGCGCTGTCTCGGCCTTGATGTCGGCAATAGCGAAGAATGTCGTATTGGCAAGCCTTAGCGCGCCGGTCCCGAAGATTTCCGCGTCCGGAACCAGCGTTTTCACGATCGCCTCGATTTCGTCGCGACGCTGCCGCACCGCTTCGATCGTTTGCAAGCCGGCAAGCGCCTCACGCGCCGCCACGCCAAACCCGGCAATCGCCGCCAGGTTTTCGGTGCCGCCGCGATGGCCCTTTTCCTGGCCGCCGCCGCTGACCAGCGGTTTTGGCATCATCAGGTCCGACGCCGCGACAATGGCGCCGACGCCCTTGGGTCCGCCGATCTTGTGTGAGGAGAGGATCAGATAGTCTGCGTAACCCGCTGACATATCGAGCGGAATGCGGCCGGTCGCCTGCACGGCATCGACCACCAGGATGCCACCCGCCGCCTTGACGATTTCGGCAATGCGGCCGACCGGCTGGATCACGCCGGTTTCATTGTTGGCAGCGTGGATGGCCACCAGCGGCAAGCCTTCGGCCTTGTCATGCTGGACGAGAGCCTCGGCCAAAACGTCGAGCCTGACGACGCCGTCGGCGTCGACGCCGATCCGTGTCACCTGCGCTGCTGGGAAGCGCCCGCCGTTCAGCAGGCAAGGATGATCGGCCTCGGACACATAGAGCCGGCTCATACGGACAGCACCGCGCCCCATCTGCCAGTCCGGCGTCAGCAGCGTCGAGGCCGCTTCCGTCGCGCCGGAGGTGAATACGACATGCTCGGCTTTGGCGCTGACCAGTCGAGCCACGTCGCGCCTGGCGTCCTCGATCAGCCGCCGTGCAGCGCGGCCCTCGGCATGGACCGAGGATGGGTTGGCGGCGATGTCGAGCGCAGCGACCACGGCCGCGCGCGCCGAGGCAAGCAGCGGCACGCTGGCGTTGTAGTCGAGATAGGCGCGTGCTCCGGCCATTTCCGTCCAACTGGTCCCTTCAAAAGCCGTTCCGCGAAGATAGCGCGTTATTTCCTTGAAATTGCAAGGCAAGACGTCCTATTTACGCGGCTTGCGGCGCGGGTGGCCGAGACACAATTTTTGGCCGCCCAGTTTTGAACAATTCTAAACTAGCTTCTAGAAAGACCCTCGCCCTGCGTCAAGGCCTAGGGAAGACTGGGGCCTAGGGAAGACTGGGGCCAGAGGAAGACTGGGGCCAGAGGAAGAGTTGTTCCGGGCGCCGCGCAAATTTATACCAAGTGGAGTATTTCATGCCTGAGGTCATTTTCACCGGTCCGGCCGGCCGTCTGGAGGGTCGCTATCAGCCCTCGAAGGAAAAGAGCGCGCCGATTGCCATCGTCCTGCACCCGCACCCCCAGTTCGGCGGGACGATGAACAACAAGATCGTCTACGACCTCTTCTACATGTTCCAGAAGCGCAATTTCACCACGCTGCGCTTCAATTTCCGCGGCATCGGCCGCAGCCAGGGCGAGTTCGACCACGGCACCGGCGAATTGTCCGACGCCGCCGCGGCGCTCGACTGGGTGCAGTCGCTGCATCCGGATTCCAAGAGCTGCTGGGTTGCCGGCTATTCGTTCGGCTCGTGGATCGGCATGCAGCTTCTGATGCGCCGGCCGGAGATCGAGGGCTTCATCTCGGTCGCGCCGCAGCCCAATACCTATGATTTCTCGTTCCTGGCGCCATGCCCGTCGTCCGGCCTGATCATCCACGGCGACGCCGACAAGGTCGCGCCGCCCAAGGACGTGCAGGGGCTGGTCGACAAGCTGCACACGCAAAAGGGCATTACCATCACCCAGAAGACCTTGCCCGGCGCCAACCATTTCTTTGCCAACCATGCGGAGCTTCTGATCGAGGAATGCGCCGACTACCTCGATCGCCGGCTGGCCGGGGAATTGTCCGACCCACGGCCGAAGCGGCTGAGATAATCGGCGATGTACCAACCGCCTCACTTCCAGGAAACACGGCAGGACGTCCTGCACGGGCTGATCCGGGCGCATCCGCTTGGCCTGCTGGTGTCGAACGGCGTCGAGGGGCCGGTCGCCAACGCGATTCCCTTTCTTCTAGACGCGGATGTGCCACCGAACGGCAGGCTCCGCGCCCATTTGGCCAAGGCCAATCCGCAATGGCGGCTTTTGGCCGACAATCCCCTGGCGCGGGTGCTGGTCGTCTTCCAGGGCGCCGATGCCTATGTGACGCCGTCCTGGTACGAGACCAAGCGTGAAACCGGCAAGGTGGTACCGACCTGGAACTACGCCATCGTCCAGGTGCGCGGCATCGTCACGGTGATCGAAGACCAGGATTGGCTGGCCGAGCAGATTTCCGATCTGACGATGTCGCAGGAGGGCAGCCGCTCGGCGCCGTGGGCGGTGACCGACGCGCCGGCACCCTTCATCCAGTCGCAGATCAAAGGCATCGTCGGCCTAGAGATCGAAATCACCGAAATCAGCGGCAAATGGAAAGTCAGCCAGAACCGCCCGGCCGCCGACCGCGTCGGTGTCGCCGAGGGGCTCGAGAGCGAGACTGCCGATTCGGCCGATATGGTCCGGCTGGTAAGGTCCTACGGCGGGCTGGACGGCCAGTAATCTGGATTGCTTGCTCGACCGGTTTCAGGCCGGTCGAGGGCTCAATCGACCTTCGTCATCGCCGCCTTGCGCTCGTTGGCGATCAGCCAGAGATTGCGGATATAGATCAACAGGCCCATGGCCTGGCCGGCGATGAACACCGGATCCTGACGCTGGATGGCGTAGATCAGCAGCAGGCCGCCGCCGAACAGCGAAAAGAACCAGAAGGCGATCGGCACGACGCTGCGCTTGGCCTTTTCCGACGCCACCCACTGCACCAGAAAGCGCATGGTGAAGAAGAACTGGGCGACGAAGCCGAGCAGAACCCAGGCATCGAATTGCTTGACGAAAACATCGTGAAGCCAGGTCGCCAATTCCTGAAGCACGTTACCCATGCCTGATTTCCTCTACTTTGGGCATTCTGCGGCGCCTGCGGCGCAGCCACCAGACGCCGGCAAGATCAAGCACGCCCTGCAGGCCGCGATCGAAGATGCCGTAATTCGATTTGCCGTGACGGCGGGAGCGATCGACGACGTCGCAATGGACGACGCGGTAGCCCTCCTGGATGACCAGCGCCGGAACAAAGCGGTGGGTGCCGTCGAAGAACGGCAATTTCCTCAAAATGTCGGTATGGATCGCCTTGAGGCCGCAGCCGGTATCCCGCGTCTCGTCGTGCAGGATGGCCTTTCTCAGCCCGTTGGCGAAACGCGACGCCAGCTGCTTGATCTTGCTGTCGCGGCGCTTCAGACGCTGTCCCTGCGCGGCCCCGACATCGGGACCAGCCTGCCGCAGCGCGTCTATCAACACTGGGATATAACCGGGGTCGTTCTGGCCGTCGCCGTCGATGGTGGCGACGATATCGCCGCGCGCCGCCCAGGCGCCCGAACGCACCGAGAGCGACTGGCCAGCGGATTTCTGATGCCTGAGATGGCGCAGCGGAAACCGGCGAAGCGCTGCTTGTGCGGCAAGCACCGAAGGCGTGTCGTCGGTCGAGCCATCGTCGACGACGATGACCTCGAAGTCGCGCCCGGCCATCGCGGCGCCGATCTCGTCGAGCAGAAGCGGCAGGTTCGCCGCCTCGTTCCGGCAAGGAATGACGATGGATATCTCCGGCATCTCGACTCTGTCATAGGATATGGCATTCGATCGATGCCGTGCGGTCCAGCGGATGAGACCCGTTGGCGGCGCCTCATTACGCCAGCCGAAACGATGACGCAAGCAGGCCGCACGCTTGGGGTTCTCCCTTCTCCCCTTGTGGGAGAAGGTGGCCGCGCGAAGCGCGGTCGGATGAGGGGTGTTCCAGCTTGGCAACGACGGCACTCCGTCCAACACCCCTCAACCGTCTTGGCGCTGCGCGCCAATCCACCTTCTCCCACAAGGGGAGAAGGCAAGAGGGTGTCGCAAAACCGGATTCCACTTTTGCTGATCGCGCTTGAGTGCTAAACGCCCGCCTTCATGCATAGCCGAACCGCGTTCGGCCGGAAGCTTTTCGGGAAAGAAAATGTCCGCCTTCAAATCCGATTTCCTGCGCACGATGAGCGAGCGCGGTTTCATCCACCAGACCTCGGACGATGCCGGCCTCGACCAGCTTTTCGCCACGGAAACGGTGAGCGCCTATATCGGCTTCGACGCCACCGCCAGGAGCCTGCATGCCGGGTCGCTGATCCAGATCATGATGCTTTACTGGCTGCAGCAGACCGGCCACCGGCCAATCGCGCTGATGGGCGGCGGCACCTCGATGATCGGCGATCCGTCGTTCAAGGACGAGGCGCGCAAGCTTTTGACGCCGCAGGACATCGAGGACAATCTCGCCGGCATCCGCCGCAACTTCACGCCCTACCTCAAATTCGGCAGCGGCCCGAACGACGCCGTCATGATCAACAATGCCGACTGGCTGATGGACATCAACTACGTCAATTTCCTGCGCGATGTCGGCCGGCATTTTTCGGTCAACCGAATGCTGGCCTTCGATTCAGTCAAGCTCCGGCTGGACCGCGAGCAGTCGCTGTCGTTCCTCGAATTCAACTACATGATCCTGCAGGCCTATGACTTCGTCGAGCTCTACAAGCGTCTCGGCTGCCGGCTGCAGATGGGCGGCTCCGACCAGTGGGGCAACATCGTCAACGGCATCGATCTCGGCCATCGCATGGAAGGCGCGCAGCTTTATGCGCTGACGACGCCGCTGCTCACCACCTCCTCCGGCGCCAAGATGGGCAAGTCGGCCTCGGGCGCGGTCTGGCTCGATGCGGAGATGCTGAGCCCGTACGACTTCTGGCAATACTGGCGCAACACCGAGGATGCCGATGTCGGCCGTTTCCTGAAGCTCTACACGACCCTGCCACTCGCCGAGGTCGCACGCCTCGAACGGCTCGGCGGCTCGGAGATCAACGAAGCCAAGAAGATCCTCGCCACCGAAATCACCGCCATGCTGCATGGCCGCGAGGCGGCAGAGGAGGCCAGCGAAACGGCGCGTAAGACGTTCGAAGAAGGGGCGCTCGCCGAAACACTGCCAACCGTCGAGGTGGGCAGGGCCGACCTTGAAGCCGGCGTCGGCCTATTGTCGCTGTTCGTCACCGCCGGGCTGGCTGGGTCCAACGGCGAGGCACGGCGGCATATCCAGGGCGGCGCCGTGCGCCTCAACGACCAGCCAGTTTCCGACGATCGCAGGATGGTGACGCTGCAGGACCTTGGCCCGGAAAACGTCGCGAAACTGTCGCTCGGCAAGAAGAAACACGTTCTGGTGCGGCCGGTCTGACCAGGGCCCGGCACTTCCTGTTAGATCTTTTCCGAAACCGGTTTCATCTTGCGGCGCTGACCTTCGGTTCGGAATCACCGCCGAGGTTAATCAGCTAGCTCCCGAGAATGGCCGAGATGCCATTCGTCTCATCGATCGGAACGAGCAGGTAGCGCAAATAGCGGACGTTCTGCGGCGCTTCGATGAACGTCTTGTTCGGGGCCGGAAGCGGACTTGCGGCTTGGCGGCTTGGAATGTGAGAAGCGGACGTTCAGGCGCCCCCATGCATCGACGCGATCTGTGATGGGTTTCGGATGCCGGCCGTCTACTGAGATGGCGTGGCTCGAGGCCGGCGTCCGGAAGCCTCCAGGGAAGGAACCCGC
>NZ_JAMYTF010000070.1:0-21209 GCF_040322295.1 Mesorhizobium sp. M0159 | reverse complement strand
TCGCCATGGAAGAGAAGCTGCGCTTCGCCATCCGTGAAGGCGGCCGCACCGTCGGTGCCGGCATCGTCGTCACCATCAAAGAGTAATTTGGACTTAAACCGATCTGTCGCGGGCGCTGCCCGCGCCGCGCCAGAACAAGGAAGTGACGCATGAACGGACAGAATATCCGCATCCGCCTGAAGGCGTTTGATCACCGGGTGCTCGACGCCTCGACACGGGAAATCGTGTCGACCGCCAAGCGCACCGGCGCCAACGTCCGCGGCCCCATTCCGCTGCCGACGCGGATCGAAAAGTTCACGGTCAACCGGTCGCCTCACGTCGACAAGAAGAGCCGCGAGCAGTTCGAGATGCGCACGCACAAGCGTCTGCTCGACATCGTCGACCCGACCCCGCAGACGGTCGATGCTTTGATGAAGCTCGACCTGGCCGCCGGTGTCGACGTCGAGATCAAGCTCTAAGGAACCAGAGGTCAGCGGGGCGACCCGCAACTCTGAAGGAACAAGAGGCGTGGAGGGGCGACAGCCCCGACAGGGAACTCTAAAGGAATTGAACCGATGCGTTCAGGTGTGATTGCAAAGAAGGTGGGAATGACCCGCATCTACAACGATGCCGGGGAACATGTTCCCGTCACTGTTCTCCAGATGGAGAACTGCCAGGTCGTGGCGCAGCGCACGCAGGAGAAGAACGGCTATACCGCCGTCCAGCTCGGCGTTGGCCTTGCCAAGGTGAAGAACACGTCGAAGGCGATGCGCGGCCATTTCGCGACCGCTTCCGTCGAGCCCAAGGCCAAGGTTGCCGAGTTCCGCGTCTCCGCCGACAACATGATCGATGTTGGCGCCGAGATCACCGTCGAGCACTTCGTCGTCGGCCAGAAGGTCGATGTGACGGGAACCACGATCGGCAAGGGTTTCCAGGGCGTCATCAAGCGGCACCACATGGGTGGCGGCCGCGCGACGCACGGCAACTCGGTGTCGCACCGTACACACGGCTCGACCGGCCAGCGCCAGGATCCGGGCAAGGTGTTCAAGGGCAAGCATATGGCCGGCCACATGGGCGACACCCGCGTCACCACGCAGAATGTCGAGGTCGTCTCGACCGACGCCGATCGCGGCCTGATCCTGATCCGCGGTGCGGTCCCGGGTTCGAAGGGTGCATGGATCCTGGTCCGCGACGCGGCCAAGGTGGCGCTTCCGGCCAATGCGCCGAAGCCCGCCGCGATCCGCGCCGTTGCGACTGACGGTGCCGCCACGAACGAGGCGCCGGCCACAGAGGGAGCGGAATAATGGACCTCAAGATTACAACGCTTGGCGGCAAGGACGCCGGCAAGCTGAAGCTCTCCGAAGAGATTTTCGGCCTCGATCCGCGCGAGGACATCCTGCAGCGCGTCGTGCGCTGGCAGCTTGCCAAGAAGCAGCAGGGCACCCACAAGGCCAAGGGTCGCGCGGAAATCGCCCGCACCGGCGCCAAGATGTACAAGCAGAAGGGTACCGGCCGCGCCCGTCACCATTCGGCTCGCGCTCCGCAGTTCCGCGGCGGCGGCAAGGCCCATGGCCCGGTCGTTCGCAGCCACGAGCACGATCTGCCGAAGAAGGTGCGTGCACTCGGCCTCAAGCATGCGCTTTCGGCCAAGGCCAAGAGCGCGTCGATCATCATCATCGACGAGCTGAAGCTGACCGAGGCCAAGACCAAGGCGCTGATCGCGAATTTCGCGACGCTGGGCCTGAGCAACGCCCTGGTGATCGGCGGCGCCGAGCTTGACAAGAATTTCAAGCTGGCGGCGACCAACATCCCGAACATCGACGTGCTGCCCATCCAGGGCATCAACGTCTACGACATTCTGCGCCGCGGCACGCTGGTCCTTTCCAAGGCCGCCGTCGAGGCTCTCGAGGAGCGCTTCAAATGACCGACCTTCGTCATTACGACGTGATCGTCTCGCCGGCGATCACCGAAAAGTCGACCATGGCTTCCGAGCAGAACCAGGTCGTCTTCAATGTCGCCAAGAAGGCGTCGAAGCCGGAAATCAAGGCCGCCGTCGAAGCGCTGTTCGGCGTCAAGGTGATGGCCGTGAACACGCTTGTCCGCAAGGGCAAGATCAAGCGCTTCCGCGGCACGATCGGCCGCCAGAGCGACGTCAAGAAGGCGGTTGTGACGCTGGCCGAAGGCCAGTCGATCGACGTCGCGACGGGTCTCTGAGCAAGGTCGCGAGGACAGAACAATGGCACTGAAAAAATTCAACCCGGTAACGCCGAGCACCCGTCAGCTGGTCATCGTCGACCGCTCGGGCCTCTACAAGGGCAAGCCCGTCAAGGGCCTGACCGAAGGCCTGACCAAGTCGGGCGGCCGCAACAATTACGGCCGCATCACGGCCCGCTTCATCGGCGGCGGTCACAAGCGCACCTACCGTATCATCGACTTCAAGCGCCGCAAGTTCGACGTCGTCGGCACGGTCGAGCGTATCGAGTACGATCCGAACCGCACCGCCTTCATCGCGCTGATCAAGTATGACGATGGCGAGCTGTCCTACATCATCGCCCCGCAGCGTCTGGCTCCCGGCGACAAGATCGTGGCCGGTGAATCGGTCGACGTGAAGCCGGGCAACGCGATGCCGCTGGCTTCGATGCCGGTCGGCACGATCGTCCACAATATCGAGCTGAAGCCCGGCAAGGGCGCTCAGGTCGCCCGTTCGGCCGGCGGTTATGGCCAGCTCGTCGGCCGCGACCAGGGCATGGCGATCCTGCGCCTCAATTCGGGCGAGCAGCGTGTCGTCCACGGCTCCTGCATGGCCACTGTCGGCGCCGTGTCTAACCCGGACCACGGCAACATCAATGACGGCAAGGCAGGCCGCACCGTGTGGCGCGGCAAACGTCCGCACAATCGCGGCGTGACCATGAACCCGGTCGACCATCCACATGGCGGCGGCGAAGGCCGCACCTCGGGTGGCCGCCATCCGGTTTCGCCCTGGGGCAAGCCGACCAAGGGCAAGAAGACGCGGTCCAACAAGGCGACCGACAAGTTCATCCTGCGCTCGCGCCATCAGCGCAAGAGCTAAGAAGAGGTAACGCCAAGTGACTCGTTCGATTTGGAAAGGCCCCTTCATCGACGGCTACCTTCTGAAGAAGGTGGACAAGGTTCGTGAAGGTGGTCGCAATGAGGTGATCAAGATGTGGAGCCGTCGCTCCACCATCCTGCCGCAGTTCGTCGGCTTCACCTTCGGTGTCTACAACGGCCAGAAGCACGTTCCCGTCTCGGTGAACGAGGACATGGTCGGTCACAAGTTCGGTGAATTCGCTCCGACCCGGACCTATTACGGTCACGGCGCGGATAAGAAGGCGAAGAGGAAATAATCATGGGCAAGGCCAAAGCTCCGCGCAGGCTTGCTGACAACGAAGCGCGCGCCGTGTTGCGCACGATCCGTATCAGCCCGCAGAAGCTGAACCTGGTTGCCGCGTTGATCCGCGGCAAGAAGGTCGCGACAGCGCTTTCCGACCTCGAATTCTCGGCCAAGCGGATTTCCGGCACGGTCAAGAAGACGCTGGAATCGGCGATCGCCAACGCGGAAAACAACCACGACCTCGACGTCGATGCGCTGATCGTGGCGGAAGCCTATGTCGGCAAGTCGATCGTCATGAAGCGGTTCCATGCCCGTGGCCGTGGTCGCGCCAGCCGTATCGAGAAGCCGTTCTCGCACCTCACGATCGTCGTTCGTGAAGTCGAAGAAAAAGGGGAGGCCGCATAATGGGCCAGAAAGTCAATCCGATCGGTCTGCGTCTCGGCATCAACCGCACCTGGGATTCGCGCTGGTTCGCGAACACCGGCGAGTACGGCAAACTGCTGCACGAGGACATCAAGATCCGCAAATATCTTGAGAAGGAACTCAAGCAGGCTGCGATCTCGAAGGTCGTGATCGAGCGTCCGCACAAGAAGTGCCGCGTCACCATCCATGCGGCGCGTCCGGGCCTGATCATCGGCAAGAAGGGCGCCGACATCGAGAAGCTTCGCAAGAAGCTGATGGAGATGACCAAGTCCGAGACGCATCTGAACATCGTCGAAGTGCGCAAGCCGGAGATCGACGCGACCTTGGTCGCCCAGTCGATCGCCCAGCAGCTCGAGCGCCGCATCGCGTTCCGCCGCGCCATGAAGCGTGCCGTGCAGTCGGCGATGCGCCTCGGTGCCGAAGGCATCCGCATCAACTGCGCCGGCCGTCTCGGCGGCGCCGAGATCGCGCGCATGGAATGGTATCGTGAAGGCCGCGTGCCGCTGCATACGCTGCGTGCCGACGTCGACTACGGCACGGCCGAGGCGAATACGGCCTACGGCATCTGCGGCGTCAAGGTCTGGGTGTTCAAGGGCGAGATCCTCGAGCACGACCCGATGGCTTCGGAGCGCCGCGCCACCGAGGGCGATCATGCGCATGGCGGTGGTGGTGAGCGCGAACGCGGTCGCCGTCGCGAAAACGCGTAAGACATTTAGGAATTTGGAGTTAGAACGATGCTGCAGCCAAAGCGCACAAAGTTCCGCAAGCAGTTCAAGGGCCGCATCCACGGTACCGCCAAGGGCGGCACCAACCTGGATTTCGGTGGTTTCGGGCTGAAGGCGCTTGAGCCGAACCGCGTCACCGCGCGTGAGATCGAGGCGGCTCGCCGCGCGATCACCCGCGAGATGAAGCGTGCCGGCCGCGTGTGGATCCGTATCTTCCCGGACGTGCCGGTGACGTCGAAGCCGACCGAAGTCCGTATGGGTAAGGGCAAGGGCGCGGTCGACTACTGGGCGGCACGCGTCAAGCCGGGCCGCATCATGTTCGAGATCGACGGCGTCAACGAGGAAACCGCCCGTGAGGCGCTGCGTCTCGGCGCGGCCAAGCTCTCGGTCAGGACGCGCTTCGTACAGCGCATCGCAGAATAAGGACGGGCTGATCATGAAAGCCGAAGACATCCGGACCAAGACCCAGGACCAGCTGACCGACGACCTGGCCAGCCTGAAGAAGGAGCAGTTCAACCTGCGCTTCCAGAAGGCCACCGGCCAGCTTGAGAAGACCGCCCGCGTGAGGCAGGTCCGCAAGGACATTGCGCGTATCAAGACCATCGCTGCGGAAAAGTCCGCGGCCAAGAAGGCTTAAGGACGAAAACCATGCCAAAGCGCATTCTGCAGGGCACCGTCGTCAGCGACAAGAACGAGAAGACGGTTGTCGTCAAGGTCGAACGGCGCTTCACGCATCCCGTGATGAAGAAGACCGTGCGCATGACCAAGAAGTACAAGGCGCACGACGAGAACAACGCCCACAAGGTCGGCGATCAGGTGTTCATCCAGGAATCGAAGCCGATTTCCAAGGACAAGCGCTGGGTCGTGGTGTCTTCGGACCAGGCCTGATCAGGGCCAACGAAACGAATTTTGGACAGACCGGGGAGGGGTGAGAGACCCGTCCCGTTAGAAAAGAAGAAGGCGGCCAGTCATGATTCAGATGCAAACAAACCTCGACGTCGCGGATAATTCCGGCGCTCGTCGTGTCATGTGCATCAAGGTGCTGGGCGGCTCGAAGCGGAAATACGCTTCCGTGGGCGACATCATCGTGGTGTCGATCAAGGAAGCCATCCCGCGCGGCCGCGTCAAGAAGGGCGATGTGATGAAGGCGGTCGTGGTTCGCACGGCCAAGGACATCCGCCGCCCGGACGGCAGCGTGATCCGTTTCGACAAGAACGCAGCCGTTCTCGTCGACAACAAGAAAGAGCCGATCGGCACGCGTATCTTCGGACCGGTTCCGCGCGAACTCCGCGCCAAGAACCACATGAAGATCATCTCGCTCGCGCCTGAAGTGCTGTAAGGAGCCGGACCAATGCAAAAGATTAGAAAAGGCGACAAGGTCGTCGTGCTGGCCGGCAAGGACAAAGGCCGTTCGGGCGAAGTCCTTTCGGTACAGCCGAAGGATGACACCGCGCTGGTGCGCGGCGTCAACCTGATCCGTCGTCACCAGAAGCAGTCCCAGTCCCAAGAGGGCGGGATCATCACCAAGGAAGCGCCGATCCAGCTGTCGAACATCGCGCTGGCCGACCCCAAGGATGGCAAGCCGACCCGCGTCGGCTTCATCTTCCAGAAGGACGGCAAGAAGGTGCGCGTCGCCAAGCGCTCGGGAGAAGTCATCAATGGCTAAGGCTCAAACCAAGCAGGCAACTGCCCAGAACACGCCGCGCCTCAAGCAGGTCTACAACGAGACCATCCGCAAGGCGCTGCAGGAGCAGTTCGGCTACGAGAACGAGATGCAGGTTCCGCGCATCGACAAGATCGTGCTGAACATGGGCGTCGGCGAGGCGACTGGCGATTCGAAGAAGCCTTCGATCGCGGCGGAAGACCTTGCGATGATCGCCGGCCAGAAGGCCGTTGTCACCCGCGCTCGCAACTCGATCGCCGGCTTCAAGGTCCGCGAGAAGATGCCGATCGGCGCCAAGGTCACGCTACGCAAGGAACGCATGTACGAGTTCCTCGACCGCCTCGTGAACATCGCACTGCCGCGCGTCCGCGACTTTCGCGGACTTAATCCGAAGAGCTTCGATGGCCGTGGCAACTATGCCATGGGCATCAAGGAACACATCGTGTTTCCGGAGATCAACTACGACAAGGTTGATCAGATCTGGGGCATGGACGTCATCGTTTGTACGACTGCGAAGACGGACGACGAAGCCAGGGCATTGCTCAAGGCCTTCAACTTCCCCTTCCGCCAGTAACGGCAGCGAGAAAAGGAAAATCTGAAATGGCAAAGACCAGCTCAGTCGAGAAGAACAACAGGCGCCGCAAGCTTGCGGACCAGTTCGCTGCCAAGCGCAAGGTGCTCAAGGCGATCATCATGGATCAGTCCAAGCCGATGGAAGAGCGCTTCCGCGCCCAGCTGAAGCTTTCGGCGCTGCCGCGCAACTCGGCCAAGACCCGCATCCGCAACCGCTGCGAAGTCACCGGACGTCCGCGTGCCTATTATCGCAAGCTCAAAGTATCGCGTATCGCGCTTCGTGATCTCGGCAATAACGGCCAGATCCCGGGCCTGGTCAAGTCGAGCTGGTAAGGAGGACATAACATGTCATTGAGCGATCCTCTCGGCGATATGCTGACCCGCATCCGCAACGCGTATGGCCGCAAGAAGTCGAGCGTTTCGACGCCGGCCTCGCGCCTGCGTACCCGCGTCCTCGACGTGCTGAAGGCGGAAGGCTATATCCGCGACTACAGCCAGACCGACTTCGACAACGGCAAGTCCGAAATCGAGATCGAGCTGAAGTATTTCGATGGTGCGCCGGTGGTGCGCGAAATCGCTCGGGTCTCGAAGCCCGGCCGCCGCGTCTACGTTTCGGCCAAATCGATACCGCACGTCGCCAACGGCCTCGGCATCGCCATCCTTTCGACGCCGAAGGGCGTGATGGCCGACCACGAAGCGCGTGAACAGAATGTCGGCGGGGAAATCCTCTGCCAGATCTTCTGATCTGGTATGTGACCCGGTTGGAAACAGGCTTTCGGGATCTAGTCCCGAAAGCCGAGACCTGAAACAAGAGAAGTGACGAGGACAACAAAATGTCTCGTATTGGAAAGAAACCCGTTTCGCTGCCGCAGGGCGTGACCGCGACCGTCAACGGCCAGACCGTGACGGCGAAGGGTCCGAAGGGCGAGCTGAAGTTCGTGGTGAACGACGAAGTGCTGGTCAAGATGGAAGGCAGCGAGATCGCTGTCCAGCCGCGCGACCAGACCAAGACTGCCCGTTCCAAGTGGGGCATGTCACGCACGCAGATCGTCAACATCCTGCAGGGCGTCAAGGCCGGCTTCGAAAAGAAGCTCGAGATCACCGGCGTCGGCTATCGTGCCGCCATGCAAGGCAAGAACCTGCAGCTGGCGCTCGGCTTCAGCCATGACGTCGTCTACGAGACGCCGCAGGGCGTGACGATCTCGGTGCCGAAGCCGACGGAAATCACGGTGACCGGCATCGACAAGCAGCAGGTCGGCCAGGTCGCCGCCGAGATCCGCGAGTATCGTAGCCCCGAGCCCTACAAGGGCAAGGGCGTTCGCTATGCTGGCGAGAAGATCGTCCGCAAGGAAGGCAAGAAGAAGTAATTTTAACGCCGCGGGGAGCGGTCGCGGGAGGCTCGTCCTACCGCATATGGTTGCCCCCGTTTTTGAAGGCAAGGAACTGATATCATGGGCTCGAAAGAATCCACCCAACGCCGCGCCCAGCGCGTCCGCCGCCAGATCAAGAAGGTTGCCGGCGATCGTCCGCGCTTGTCGGTCCATCGCACGTCGAAGAACATCTATGTCCAGGTGATCGACGACGCCAAGGGCCACACCATCGCGGCTGCTTCGACGCTCGAGAAGGAGCTCAAGGGCTCGCTCAAGACCGGCGCCGACACCGCGGCTGCAGCTGCCATCGGAAAGCTGATCGCCGAACGCGCCTCGAAGGCCGGCGTCAAGGAAGTCGTCTTCGACCGCGGCGCCTATATCTACCACGGCCGCGTCAAGGCGCTGGCCGAGGCTGCCCGTGAAGGTGGTCTGAGCTTCTAGAGCATGATCCCGAACCGAAGGTCAGCGCAGCAAAAAGTTGCAGACTTTTCGGATAAGATCATGCGAAGGAAAAAAGAGTGTTCGCCCCCGGCGACCCGCAGAGGTGCCGGATATCATCATCAACCGTGCTTCCGGAAAAAAACAAGGAACAGGATATGGCACAGGAACGTAGGGATGGCGGCCGCGGCCGTGATCGCGAAGAGCGCGACGACGGCATGGTCGACAAGCTCGTCCACATCAACCGTGTCGCCAAAGTCGTCAAGGGCGGCCGGCGCTTCGGCTTTGCGGCACTTGTCGTCGTCGGCGACCAGAAGGGCCGCGTCGGCTTCGGCCACGGCAAGGCGCGCGAAGTGCCGGAGGCGATCCGCAAGGCGACCGAATCGGCCAAGCGCGACATGATCTTCGTGCCGCTGCGCTCAGGCCGCACGCTGCACCACGACGTCGAGGGACGCTGGGGCGCGGGACGCGTTCTGCTGCGCGCCGCCAAGCAAGGTACCGGCATCATCGCCGGCGGCCCGATGCGCGCCGTTTTCGAGACGCTCGGCATGCATGACGTGGTCGCCAAGTCGATGGGTTCTTCGAACCCCTACAACATGGTTCGCGCCACTTTCGACGCGCTGAAGAGCCAGATGCATCCGAAGGATGTGGCTGCCGCGCGCGGCATCAAGTATTCGACCCTTCAGGCCCGCCGCGGCACCGCCGTTGCGGCTGAAGAATAGTCGACGCTGACCAGGGATCTGACCATGGCCAAGAAAGCAACCAAGACCATCACCGTCGAGCAGATCGGTTCGCCGATCCGCCGGCCGAAGGAGCAGCGCGCAACGCTGGTCGGCCTCGGCCTCAACAAGATGCACAAGCAGCGCACGCTGGAGGATACGCCCTCGGTGCGCGGCATGATCGCTGCCGTCCAGCATCTCGTCCGCGTCGTGGACGAGGGCTGAGCCAGAGCGCAGGAGAACCCAGATGAAACTCAATGATCTGCGTGACAAGGACGGCGCGACGCACTCCAAGAAGCGTCTCGGCCGTGGCATCGGTTCCGGTTCGGGCAAGACCGCCGGTCGCGGCGTCAAGGGCCAGAAGGCGCGCTCCGGCGTCGCCGTCAACGGCTTCGAGGGTGGCCAGATGCCGCTCTACCGCCGCCTGCCGAAGCGCGGCTTCAACAATATCTTCGCCAAGAGCTTCACCGTCGTGTCGCTGGCCCGCATCCAGGCGGCGCTCGATGCCAAGAAGCTCGACGCTAAGACAGTTGTAACAGCCGAGGCGCTGGTTGCGGCAGGTGTCATCCGTCGCGTCAAGGACGGCGTGCGCATCCTTTCAGACGGCGACATCAAGGCCAAGCTTGCCTTCGAAGTGGCCGGAGCCTCCAAGGCCGCGATCGAGAAGATCGAAAAGGCCGGCGGCTCGGTGAAGCTGCCTGAGAAGGCAGCCGCCGAGTAACGGCAATTTGAAGCACGGCCGGCAAAGGTGGAATTCGGTTTTGCCTGCGGTCGTGCTTTGATCTGACAGATGTGGCGGCCGCATCAACGCGGCCGCTTGCATGTTTGCAGTCCGGAGCTTATCTCGTGAGCTTCGGTGACACGCGCCGCCTGAGCTGCGGGCATCGAGCGTGACCAAGCGGAGAATCAGGCATGGCTTCGGCTGCTGAACAACTAGCCTCGAATCTGAATTTTTCGGCCTTCGCCAAAGCCGAGGATCTGAAGAAGCGCATCTGGTTCACCATCGGCGCGCTGCTCGTCTACCGCCTTGGCACCTATATCCCGCTGCCCGGCATCAATCCCGACGCTTTCGCCCAGGCCTTCTCGTCGCAGAGCAAGGGCGTGCTCGGCATGTTCAACATGTTCGCCGGCGGCGCCGTGCAGCGCATGGCGATCTTTGCCCTCGGCATCATGCCCTATATCTCGGCCTCCATCATCATGCAGCTGATGACCTCGGTCATTCCGTCGCTGGAAGCGCTGAAGAAGGAAGGCGAGCAGGGCCGCAAGATCATCAACCAGTACACGCGCTACGGCACCGTGCTTCTGGCGCTGGTTCAGGCGTACGGCATTTCGGTCGGGCTTGAGGGCGGCAACGGCATCGTCAACGATCCCGGCATGTTCTTCCGCATCTCTACCGTCGTCACGCTGGTCGGCGGCACCATGTTCCTGATGTGGCTTGGCGAGCAGATCACTGCTCGCGGCATCGGCAACGGCATTTCGCTGATCATCTTCTCCGGCATCGTCGCCGGCCTGCCGCGCGCCATCTCCGGCACGCTGGAGCTTGGCCGCACCGGCGCCTTGTCGACCGGCCTGATCCTGGCGATCATCGTGCTGGCCATCATCGTCATCGCGCTGATCGTCTTCTTCGAGCGCGCCCAGCGCCGCCTGCTGATCCAGTATCCCAAGCGCCAGGTCGGCAATCGCATGTTCCAGGGCGATACCTCGCATCTGCCGCTGAAGCTTAACACCTCCGGCGTCATTCCGCCGATCTTCGCCTCGTCGCTGCTGCTGCTTCCGGCAACGGTTGCCGGCTTCTCGCAGACCACCAATATGCCTGCATGGGCCAGCACCATCCTGGCGGCGCTCGGCCACGGCCAGCCGCTCTATATGGCCTTCTACGCGGCGATGATCGTGTTCTTCGCCTTCTTCTATACGGCGATCGTCTTCAATCCGAAGGACACCGCCGACCAGCTCAAGAAGCATTCGGGCTTCATCCCGGGCTATCGTCCGGGCGAGCGCACTGCGGACTATATTGACTATGTGCTCACCCGCATCACCGTCGTCGGCGCCATTTATCTGGTGCTGGTGTGTCTGCTGCCCGAGTTCCTGATTTCAGCGACTGGCGTACCGTTCTACCTTGGTGGCACTTCGCTCCTGATCGTGGTCAGTGTAACGCTCGATACGGTGGCGCAGATTCAGGGTCACCTGATCGCGCACCAGTATGAGGGCCTGATCAAGAAGTCGAAGCTGCGCGGGGGGAAAAAGGCCAGATGAGGTTGATATTGCTTGGACCGCCGGGGGCGGGCAAGGGGACACAAGCACTAAGACTGGTAGATCGACACGGCATCCCACAGCTTTCCACGGGGGACATGCTGCGTGCTGCTGTCCAGGCTGGCACCGAAGTCGGCAAGCGCGCCAAGGCGGTGATGGACGCTGGCGAACTGGTGTCCGACGCTATCGTCAACGCCATCGTGGCCGAGCGCATCGATCAAGCTGATTGCGCAAACGGCTTCATCCTTGACGGGTACCCGCGAACCCTGGTGCAAGCGGACGCCGTTGAGGAAATGCTGTCGGATCGCGGACTGGAGCTCGATGCTGTCATCGAATTTGTCGTCGATGACAAGGCGCTGGTTGGCCGAATCGTCAAGCGCGCCGAAGACGCCAAGGCCGCAGGCCTGCCGGTGCGCAAGGACGACAGCCCAGCGGTGTTCGAGGAACGCTTGAGGGAATATTACAAGAAAACCTCGCCGCTGATCGGCTACTACTACGCCAAGGGCAAGCTCAGGGGCGTCGATGGCATGGCCGACATCGATGCGGTGACGCAGCAGATCGAGGCGGTGCTCAGGGCGACGACCCGGAAAGTTGGCCAGGCGGCCGGCTAGAGAATCGAACGATTGCGCTTGACTGGAGCGGTCCGCTGGGGTATGGCGGCCCGTCTTCCTATCAGGCATGAGGCTTGCTTGTCCGCAAGGGCAAGGCAGGCCGCTTTGAACTGGAAACTCCCGCAAGGGCCGGCCTCCACCGGACGCGGGGCAACTTCAAGCGCCGGCTCGTCCGGCCTATATGGAGAAGAGAAGAACATGGCTCGTATAGCCGGCGTCAATATTCCGACCAACAAGCGCGTCGTCATCGCGCTTCAATACATTCACGGCATTGGCAAGAAGTTCGCCCAGGAGATCGTCGACAAGGTCGGCATCCCGGCCGAGCGTCGCGTCAACCAGCTGACCGACGCGGAAGTGCTGCAGATCCGCGAGACCATCGACCGCGACTATCAGGTCGAGGGCGATCTGCGCCGCGAAGTGTCGATGAACATCAAGCGACTCATGGACCTCGGCTGCTACCGCGGCCTGCGTCACCGCCGCTCGCTGCCGGTTCGTGGTCAGCGCACGCATACCAATGCGCGCACCCGCAAGGGCCCGGCTAAGTCGATTGCCGGAAAGAAGAAGTAATTTAGGGCAGTAAGGGAGTAGGGCAGTAAGGCAATAGGAACGGCAGACATACTGCCCTACTGCCATATTCCCCTACTGCCTTCTCCCTGGTGGAGCCGCTGGCATTACGGCGGTGTAGAGATCAACTGAAAGGACCATCATGGCCAAGGAAGCCGCTCGTGTTCGCCGTCGCGAACGCAAGAACATCTCGTCGGGCGTTGCCCACGTCAATTCGACCTTCAACAACACGATGATCACCATCACCGACGCGCAGGGTAACTCGATTGCCTGGTCGTCGGCCGGAGCCCAGGGCTTCAAGGGATCGCGCAAATCGACCCCGTTCGCTGCCCAGATGGCCGCAGAAGATGTGGCCAAGAAGGCCCAGGAACACGGCATGCGCATGCTCGAGGTCGAGGTCTGTGGACCCGGCTCCGGTCGTGAATCGGCGCTGCGCGCGCTGCAGGCTGCCGGCTTCACCATTACCTCGATCCGTGATGTGACGCCGATCCCGCACAATGGCTGCCGCCCGCGCAAGAAGCGCCGCGTCTAAAGAATTTACCGAAGGCCGCGCGAGCGCCTCAAGGGCGCTCCTCCACGGCATTCCAGGTCGCCCGCCACGATTGGATGGTGGCGGGACAACGGAAGGAAAGCACTATGATCCAGAAAAATTGGCAAGAACTGATCAAGCCGAACAAGATCGAGTTCTCGTCGAAGAAGAAGACGCTGACCACGCTGGTCGCCGAGCCGCTCGAGCGCGGCTTCGGCCTCACCCTCGGCAACGCGCTGCGCCGCGTGCTTCTGTCTTCGCTGCGTGGCGCGGCTGTAACCGCCGTGCAGATCGACGGCGTTCTGCATGAATTCTCGTCCATCGCCGGCGTCCGCGAGGACGTGACCGACATCGTTTTGAACATCAAGGAAATCGCCATCCGCATGGAAGGCGACGGCCCCAAGCGCATGGTCGTCCGCAAGCAGGGACCGGGCGCGGTTCTCGCCGGCGACATCCAGACGGTCGGCGACGTCGAGATCCTCAATCCCGACCACGTCATCTGCACGCTGGACGAAGGCGCTGAAATCCGCATGGAATTCACCGTCGATACCGGCAAGGGCTATGTCCCGGCCGACCGTAACCGCGCCGAGGACGCGCCGATCGGGCTGATCCCCGTCGACAGCCTGTATTCGCCGGTCAAGAAGGTCTCCTACAAGGTCGAGAACACCCGCGAGGGCCAGGTTCTCGACTATGACAAGCTGACCATGACCATCGAGACCGACGGTTCGATTTCGGGCGAGGACGCGGTGGCCTTCGCCGCTCGCATCCTGCAGGACCAGCTCGGTCTGTTCGTCAATTTCGACGAGCCGCAGAAGGAAGTCGCCGCCGAACAGGTTACCGAGCTTGCCTTCAACCCGGCGCTGCTCAAGAAGGTCGACGAGCTCGAGCTTTCGGTGCGTTCGGCCAACTGCCTGAAGAACGACAACATCGTCTATATCGGCGACCTGA
The DNA here is from genome assembly GCF_040322295.1 of Mesorhizobium sp. M0159. Lineage (NCBI taxonomy): Bacteria > Pseudomonadati > Pseudomonadota > Alphaproteobacteria > Hyphomicrobiales > Phyllobacteriaceae > Mesorhizobium > Mesorhizobium sp. M0159. The sequence continues at coordinate 7,065 of NZ_JAMYTF010000070.1, read as the reverse complement.
TCCAGAAGACCGAAGCCGAGATGCTGCGCACCCCGAACTTCGGCCGCAAGTCGCTGAACGAGATCAAGGAAGTCCTGGCGGCGATGGGCCTGCATCTCGGCATGGAAGTGCCGGACTGGCCGCCGGAAAACATCGAAGACCTCGCCAAGCGTTACGAAGACCAATATTGAGGCTTGAGAGAGCCTCTTGAACCCGCAATGAAGGAGAAGAGCCATGCGCCACGGATTTAAAGGCCGCCGGTTCGCCCGCAGCATAAGCCATCGCAAGTCGATGTTTGCCAACCTTGCCGTGTCGCTTATCGAGCACGAGCAGATCCTCACCACGCTGCCGAAGGCGAAGGATTTGCGTCCGATCGTTGAGAAGCTGGTGACGCTCGGCAAGCGCGGCGACCTACACGCTCGCCGCCAGGTGATTGCCCAGATCGGCAATGAAGGCGTCGTCAAGCGCCTGTTCGATACCATCGCGCCGCGCTACGCCACCCGCAACGGCGGCTATCTGCGCATCATGAAGGCGGGCTTCCGCCACGGTGACAATGCCGCAATGGCCGTCATCGAATTCGTCGACCGCGACACCTCGGCCAAGGGCGCCGGCGACCGTGCCCGCATCGAGGCCGAAGGCACCGAAGAGGAAGCCGCAGCCGCATAAGGCTCGGTTTTCCTGAGAAGTTCAAAAGGGGCCTCCGGGCCCCTTTTTCTGTTTCCGAAGGTACCGGGCGGGCTGGTAGAGGTTTTGTCACCGGTTTTTGCGGCGACTACCCAAAATAATCGGATTTCAGCGGCTTAGCCTTTCATTTTGCACAATCGTCAGGACAATGGCGCCCGACTTGGAGGATTCGGAATGCGCGTTAAACGGCTGTCCATTGTTCTGATCTGCGCCTTGATGGCGTTGGCCGTCGTGCCGGCGGCCAGGCACGCGCTGGCGGAGGAGGCCAAGCCAGATCCCGGTCTGTCCGACGTGCTGACCGATCTGCTGCATGGCGTCGAAGGCGAAAACGCCACTTCAGGCCCCGACAAGCGCGTGCCGTTCGGCCGCGAGGAGGTGCAGCTGTCCTTCGCGCCGCTGGTCAAGCAGACGGCGCCGGCCGTGGTCAATGTCTACGCCTCGCAGACCGCCAAGGTGACGTCGCCCTTCGACGGCGATCCGTTCTTCGAGGAGTTCTTCGGCCGCTCGCAGCCGCGCGCGCAGTCCTCGCTCGGTTCGGGGGTGCTGGTCGATCCGACCGGCGTCGTGGTCACCAATTTCCACGTCGTCAAGGACGCCGACCAGGTCAAGGTCGCGACTGCCGATGGGCGCGAATTCGACAGCAAGGTACTGCTTAAGGACGAGACGCTCGATCTCGCCGTGCTCAAGATTTCTTCCGACAAGCCGTTTCCGGTGATCGCCATCGGCGATTCCGACGCGCTCGAGGTCGGCGACCTGGTGCTGGCGATCGGCAATCCGTTCGGTGTCGGCCAGACCACCACCAGCGGCATTATTTCGGCGGTGGCGCGCAGCCATATCGGCGTCTCCGATTCCAGCTTCTTCATCCAGACCGACGCCGCCATCAACCCCGGCAATTCCGGTGGCGCGCTGGTCAACATGGGAGGGCAGCTGATCGGCATCAACACGGCGATCTATAGCCGTAGCGGCGGCTCGATCGGCATCGGCTTTGCCATCCCTTCGAACATGGTTCGCGCCTTCGCCGACGCGGCCAAGGCCGGGCTCGACTTCTTCGAGCGGCCGTATGCCGGTGCCGAGTTCGAGGCGGTGACGCCGCAGATTGCCGAATCGCTCGGCATCGACAAACCGACCGGTGCGCTGGTTTCTTCGGTCGAAGAGGCGGGACCCGCCGCCAAGGCAGGGCTCAAGCCGGGCGACGTAGTGCTGTCGCTCAACGGCAAGCCGGTCGAGAGCGTCGGGGCGCTGGACTACCGGATGGCGACGCTGTCGATTGGTACGAATGCCAGCTTCGGCGTTCTGAGCAAGGGTCAGCAGGCGACGATGGACATCGCGCTGGAACGGCCGCCTGAGGGCGCCAAAGCTGCGGAACTCACATTGCGCGGCCGCAGCCCGTTTTCCGGTGCCAAGGTTGCTGAACTGTCGCCACGGCTTGCCCAACGGCTCGGTCTGCGCACCGATGTCAAAGGCGTCACCGTGGTCGACATCAACCGCGATTCGCCTGCTGCCGATTTTGGCTTCCAGCCAGGCGACATCGTGCGTGAGGTCAATGGCCTGACGATCGACAAGGCGGCGACCTTGGAACAGGTAGCCCAGCAGGATACGCGCTGGTGGCGCTTTACCGTCGAGCGCGGCGGGCAGATACTGCGCCAAGTGTTGCGTTACTGAGCCCGAACGTCAGCATGATCGGGCTCCAGGCAGAAGAAGTTGCATGGCCGATCTGTTCAGTGTCGATGAACCGGAAAAGACGCCGCCCGGCAGGCCGCTGGCGGACCGTCTGCGCCCGAAGAACCTCGGCGAGGTCGTCGGCCAGGAGCATCTGACCGGATCCGATGGCGCGCTGACGCGGCTGATCGGCTCCGGCTCGCTCGGCTCGATGATCTTCTGGGGCCCGCCCGGCACCGGCAAGACCACGGTCGCACGGCTGCTTGCCGGCGAGACAAGCCTCGCCTTCGAACAGATCTCGGCGGTGTTTTCCGGCGTTGCCGACCTGAAGAAAGTGTTCGAGGCAGCGAAGCTGCGCCGCTCCAACGGCCGCCAGACACTGCTGTTCGTCGACGAGATCCATCGCTTCAACCGCGCCCAGCAGGACAGTTTTCTGCCCGTGATGGAAGACGGCACCGTCGTGCTGGTCGGCGCCACCACGGAGAATCCGTCCTTCGAGCTTAACGCCGCGCTGTTGTCGCGCGCGCGTGTGCTGGTCTTTCACTCACTCGGCGAGGACAGTATCGCCAAGCTGCTGGCGCGGGCCGAGGAGGCAGAGGGCAGGGCGCTGCCGCTCGATGAAGACGCGCGGGCGATGCTCATCCGCATGAGCGACGGCGACGGCCGCGCGGCATTGACGCTCGCCGAAGAAGTCTGGCGCGCAGCGAAATCAAAGGAGGTGTTCGGCGCCGAAGCCCTGCAGCGCATCGTCCAGCGCCGCGCGCCGATCTACGACAAGGGACAGGACGGCCACTACAATTTGATCTCCGCCTTGCACAAATCGGTGCGCGGCTCCGACCCCGACGCGGCACTCTACTATCTCGCCCGCATGTTCGACGCCGGCGAAGATCCACTTTATCTCGGGCGCCGGTTGGTGCGCATGGCGATGGAGGATATTGGGCTGGCCGACCCGCAGGCGCTCGTCGTCGCTAACGCCGCCAAGGACGCCTATGACTATCTGGGCTCGCCCGAGGGCGAACTGGCCTTCGCCGAGGCGACCGTCTATCTCGCCACCGCGCCGAAATCCAATGCAGTTTATACCGCGTTCAAGGCCGCCACACAGGCGGCGAAGGAATTCGGTTCGCTGCTGCCGCCCAAGCATATTCTCAATGCGCCGACCAAGCTGATGAAACAGGAAGATTACGGCGCCGGCTATCGCTACGACCACGACGAGCCCGACGCTTTTTCCGGCCAGGACTATTTTCCGGAGAAGATGGGAAGGCAGACATTCTACGACCCGCCAGAGCGCGGCTTCGAGCGCGATATCAGGAAGCGGCTGGATTATTGGGCGAAGCTGCGCAGCGAGCGGGAAAAGTAGCTGCCGACCGCACAGTGGTGTGATCGCCGTTGTCTGGCGGGATAAAAAACCCTATCAAGATGCGCCTTCGGCTGGCGGACAGGCCAGAAACGTACCGACGATATTCAGAACGGAATCGCGCCTGGCGCGTGGAAAAATGACAAAAAAATCTCGCAAGACCCTTCGGAAGTTCGCCATAGCGATCCCGCTGCTGGCGCTCGGCTTCTATTTCATTCCCATCCTAACGACAATTTTCATTGTCCTCGGCCTGGTCGACGTGTTGCGCAATGACAACAAGAACTGGGCGCTGTTCAGTGGTTATTTCCTCGGCAACGGCATCTTCACCTGGCTGCTTTCGCCCTTCAATCTGCTGGTCGATCTTCTGTGCTACAGAAACCGCGGTGTCTGGAAACTGGACCAGTTTCCTCCGGACTATCAGCGTGAGGTCAACGAGGTTCTGGACGTCTTCAAGGCGCGCAAGGACGAGATCATCGCCGATATCGACGCCAATTTCGGCAGCGGCCGGCGCGGCATGTATGTCTACCAGTGGTACGGCAAGCACAAGATCGACAACGTCGCCGAATTCAACAAGGATTTCAAATATATCAAGACCATCGCCGTGTCGGTGTTCAGGGGCAAGGAATCGACCTCCTGGCATTTCGGACCGCTGCGGCTCAGCCTGCGCATTCTCTACAATCTTCTCCCGGCGAAGGCCGAGGTTTTCGTCGAGTGCAACAACGCCAGGAACTACTGGCACGACAATCCGCTCTATATTTTCGACGACACGCTGCTGCACCGCTCGGTCAACGAATATGATGGGCGCCGCTACTGCGTGTTCATGGACATCATCCGGCCATCGCCATTCCCCGGCCTGATCGCCGCTCTTCTCGCCATCGTTTCGGTCAGCGTCGAGCGCATCAATGCCATGTTCTACAAGAACTGGAAGATGATCGGCTCCAGCAAGCCGAAGAAGGCCGGAGCCGCCTGACACCGTGGTGTGACCGGCGCGAGGGAGCACGATGTATCATCTGTTGCTTGTCTGCCTTGGTGGCGCGATCGGTGCAATGGCCCGCTTCTTCCTGTCCGGCTTCGTCGCCCGCCGGGTCGGCGAGACCTTTCCCTGGGGCACTATGGCCGTCAACGTCTCGGGAGCGTTTGCAATCGGTGTCGTTGCGCATGCGGTGGCGCGCGACGGCATGCCCGCCATCTGGGTCTTTACCGTTACCGGCGGCCTCGGCTGCTACACCACGGTTTCTTCCTTCAGCCTGCAGACGCTGGCGCTGGCGCGCGAGGGCGAATGGCGGCGCGCCGGCGGAAATGTGCTGCTTTCGGTTTTTCTGAGCCTCGGCGGCGTGACGCTGGGCTTTGCTGCGGGAAGTCTTCTGATTGGCGGCGGGGCGCCGTGAGCGGCCCGCGGAAGCTCCGCCACGACGGGACGGACACTGCCGCGGCAGGGCATGCGGCGCGCCTCATTGGCCGTCGCAGAACCAACGAAACGGTTCGGCTCTATGCGACCGTAGCCGCAGGCAGCATGATCGGCGGTGTGTTGCGGGCGCTTGCCTCATCGACGAGCACTGCCCTGTGGGGCGCTGGATTTCCCTTCGGCACGCTCCTCGTCAACATTGTTGGCTCGTTCCTCATCGGCTTCTACGCGACATTGACGGGACCGGATGGTCGCGTCTTCGCCGGTCCGCTGCAACGTCAATTCTTCATGGCCGGCTTCTGCGGCGGCCTGACGACCTTCTCCGCTTTCAGCCTTGAAACACTCACCCTCGCGCAAGGCGGGAGGCTTGTGGCGGCGGGATTCAATATCGCGATCTCCGTGGTGGCCTGGCTTGCCGCCGTCTGGCTTGGCCACATCTTTGCAGTTCGGCTCAACCGGCTGAGAGGGTCCAGGCAATGAAGATACCAACACAGGCGCAATTGCTGCGCATATTTATCGGCGAAAACGACAAGGCAGATGGCCGTCCGCTGTATGAGGTTATCGTGCTGAGGGCCCGCGAAATGCAGATCGCCGGCGCGACCGTCCTGCGCGGCGCGATGGGGTTCGGCCATTCCAGCCGGCTTCACACCACGAAGATCCTCCGCCTATCGGAGGATCTGCCACTCGTCATCGAGATCGTCGATGACGAGGAAAAATTGGCCGCTTTCCTGCCCGTGCTTGAAACAATCATGACAAGTGGTTTGATTACGCTGGAGAAAGTTCAGGTTCTGCAATATGGAACCGACAACGAATAACCGAGTGAGATTGCGGGTACCGGCGAATGCCGTTGATGCCTGCAAAACGGCGATTGGAATCATGGCAGGCGTTGAACAGATCACAGTGGACGCCGGCGAGGCGGGCATGCGGCTCGACCGCTGGTTCAAGAGCCATTTCCCCGGTCTCGGTTTCGGTCATCTGCAGAAGCTGCTGCGTTCCGGCCAGATCCGCGTCGACGGCGGCAGGGTGAAGGCCGATACCCGCGTCGAAGCCGGCCAGACGGTCCGAGTGCCGCCGCTCGAAGTCGACAAGAAAGGTGAAAGCCCGCTCACCGGTCATTCGATCCGCAACCAGGGCGACGCCGACGTTTTGGCAAAGATGCTGATCCATGAGGACCCGAAGGTCTTCGTCTTCAACAAGCCGGCCGGCCTGGCGGTCCAGGGCGGCTCTGGCGTCACCCGCAATGTCGACGACATGCTGGAAGCCTGGCGCAACCAGAAGGGCGAGAAGCCGCGTCTGGTGCACCGGCTCGACCGCGACACGTCGGGTGTGCTGGTTGTCGCCCGTACAAGGCTCGCCGCCATGAAGCTCGCCGAAGCGTTCCGGGCGCGTGAGACGAAGAAAACCTACTGGGCGCTGGTCAAGGGCGTGCCGCCGAAGCGCGAGGACAAGATCTCGACCTGGCTGATCAAGGAACCGACGCCCGACGGCGATCGTGTGCGCATCGCCAAGCATGGCGAAAAGGGCGCCGATCACGCCGTGTCCTATTACCGCATCGTCGAGCAGGCGGCGCAGACCCTGTCCTGGCTGGAAATGGAACCCTATACCGGGCGCACCCACCAGCTTCGCGTCCATGCCGCCCATATCGGTTGCCCGATCATCGGCGACCCCAAATATTTCGAGGCCGACACCAATTGGGATTTTCCAGGCGGCATGCAGAACCGGCTGCATCTGCACGCGCGCCGCATCGTCATCCCGCATCCCGACAAGGGCTTTGTCGACGTCACCGCACCGATGCCGCCGCATATGCGCCAGAGCTGGAACCTGCTCGGTTTCGACGACGCGAGCGCGGAGGACTAGCGGCGGTGGGCGTCGCCACAGATACGCTCGACCGCCGTGACGCGGTCGATCTGGCGGCCGCCGCCATCATGGTCGGGCTGACCTTTTCGTGGGGCCTGAACTACGTTGCCGCCAAGATCTCGTATGC
>NZ_JAMYTF010000069.1:0-21553 GCF_040322295.1 Mesorhizobium sp. M0159 | reverse complement strand
CTACGCTCCAAACCTGCCCGGCGAGTTCCGCGAGGATTGCGGTTTGATAGCCCAGGCCAGTGCCGATCTCGAGCACCGCCTCGTGCGGTTGGGGAGCAAGGAGATCGGTCATGAGAGCGACGATGAATGGCTGCGAGACGGTTTTATCGAAGCCGATCGGCAGCGGCATGTCCTGGTAGGCATAAGGTGCAACCGAGGCTGGCACGAAGAGATGCCGCGGCACTCGCCGCATCGCTGCCATCACCCGCTCATCGAGCGCCGCCTTGCCGAGTTCTTCGCTTGCAAGGTCGGTATGGATTGCAATCATCTCGACCATGTGCCTGCGTAGGACCGCGAGGTGCTCTTCGTTCATTGGCTTCATGACGGTGGGGCTTTCCTCAACCAGATTGCTGCCGGTGAGCATTATATCCTGTTCGTCACGGTAGCGCCCGCCATCGTTTCCATTACGGGTGCCCAGGGCAAGCGTGGGTGACCGTCTTGGCAGGCTATCGCCGGCGGCGACCCTGGAGATTCTGGGCGCTATATCGCCATAGCGGTTTGTCCCGTATGCGGCTATCTCGCGCATCAGCTTCGCCAGCACCGGCCGGGAGGGCGAGGCGCCGGAGCCGTGCTCCTGGTGGACGAGGCGGCAGCCAGCCACCTTGACCTCGTCGACTTGGGCGTCGGTCGCCCGATCCTCGGTCGACGGGGGCATCGCCAATGGGCGACCGATCGGGAGAACTGGACGTTGTGCGTGCATTTGGCCGGTTTCGGGGCTTTTGTGGGTTTTTGTGCACACAAGGAATGTGCCAGAACACGAACGTGTGAATGCGTCTGGTGAGGCCTCAACGACGTCTCATCCGCCAACCGAGACTTGTAGTCCGTCGCGCAATGCCATATCTTATGCACAAGAAATGTGTTTCTGAATATGGCAAGGGAGACAGGAATGACCCAAGCGTTGAAAGCTCCAGTTCAGAACGAACCGTTGGTGCTGTCCTATATGGATCGGGCTGGGAAGATCGCTGTCGCCCAGGTTGCGGATGGATTCGGTATGTCCAAAGGTCAGCTTGCCGAAACGGCGGGTCTTGCGCGGGAAACCCTCTATAGGGTTGAGCGTAGCCGTGCTGCAAAGACGCAAGGTCGCCTTCGTGAAATGCTTGAGATCATCAGCAGGGTGACCGACTGGGCTGGAGGCAAGGAGCAGGCGATGGCTTGGTATCGGGCGCAGCCGATACCGGCCTTCGGCGGACGGACGGCGGAAGCTCTGGTTAAGGAAGGCAAGGCCAGCGCGGTTCGCGACTACCTGGATCACGTCGCCGTTGGTGGCTTTGCTTGAGGTTTGCCGGAATTTGCTACCGCGCCCATGATCCGCGTTGGTCGTTCCAGCCGATCTCAGGCGACGGAGCGGCTATTCGGGGTGCCAGATTCAACCCGAAAGGTGTGCGTACGCTTTATCTGGCGCTCGACGTCATGACGGCCGTGAAGGAGGCCAATCAGGGTTTTGCGCATCGCATTGATCCCTACGTGCTCTGCTCATACGAGATCGATTGCGATGACATTGCCGATCTGAGGACGGCGCAAGGCCAGGCCGACGCCGGGATCCGGTTCGAAGATATGGCTTGTGCATGGATGGATTTTCTCGCCGATGGCAAACGGCCGCCGTCATGGAGCATCCATGACCGCTTCGTTGCTGAAGGCAAGTTCGGCATTCTCGTGCCCAGCTTCGCGCCAGGTGCCGGCACATCCGATCAGAACCTCGTGCTATGGAGCTGGGGCGAGGTGCTCCCGCACCAGGTCAGGGTGATCGATCCGGGAGGCCGGCTGCCTCGGAACCAATTGTCCTAGAGCTAACGCCGCAAGGGTCGGATCGAATTGCGACTCAGGCGATTATCCGCCCGCCCGCCCGAGTGTGCGTTCCGCGTCATTGTAGTGTTCGAGGCCTGCTGCACGGAGCGATGCTGCGACTGCTGGATGGCTTCGGGCAGCGGAATGGCGCGGCGTGCGGTTTCGGTGAGATAGCCGGAGCGCAAGCCATGGGCGGAGAAGGCTTGCGGATCGAGCCCGGCCTCGGCGGTGCGCCGCTTCAGGATCAGATTGACGGCCTGCGGCGTCAGGGCGCGCTTCGAGATTGCCCCAGCGGTCGAGGCCGCCAAACACGGCGCCGTCGCTGATCCCGGCGCGCGCCAGCCAGTCTTTCAAAACCAGCACAGGCCGGCCGACGAGCAGCACGAAAGCGTCGCTGTCGGCTTGCGTCGTCTCTTTGCGGCCGAGCCGTATCGACAGGCATGGCAATTTATCGCCGTCGGAAGCGTTGGGATCGGCCGGAACCGGGTCTTCGTCGACCAGCTGTTCGACGCGAAGAGCAGAAATTTCGCTGCGACGCCGGCCGCCGGAGGCGAAGGCGCTGATGAGAATCGCGCGATCCCTGACGTCGACGAGACGGTTGCCGGCGCATGTTTTCAGGAGGGCGGCCAGAATATCGGCGGTCTTGATCGCGCTCTGCAGCCCGGCGCATTGAATTTTCCGACAAGTTCCGCCCCATTTGGTCAAGATTGACCAGCTCGACAGCCGCCGGCGCACGGTGGACGACGCGTGCGGTTTTTTGTCATCCGTAACAGGCCCTGGGCTACCCACCGACGCCGCTACGTCAGCCGGCATGCCCTGCGCCGGGTCGGCCTCGCGTTTCGAAAAATCCCAAACGTAGTGAGCGACGAATTTGAGGAGCAGGGATTCCGGCGCCGGCCAAGGCAGAGGCTGTCCGGTGGCGGCCAGCGACTAGGCGTCGAGATAGCCGAGGTCGGGCGAGCGCGCGGAGGGAGTTTTTGCCGATGCCTTCCTGGGCCAGATGGCGCAGCATCGCGACGTCGTCGTGGGTCAAAAGTTCGCGGCGGTCGAAGGGCAACACCGAATCCAATGCGAGTCGAGCGCCTCGGCGCGTCGAACACCATTGCCCGATGGCCGACCGACGCGGTCAGTTGCCATTCGCGAGCGGTCCGAGAATTCGGATTCCCTGGCCGCGCGCGGCAACTGCAAGCTTGCGATCGAGGGTGGCCAGCGGCAACGCGGTTTCGATTGCCAGCGCAAGGTAGGCGGCGTCATAGGCGCTAAGACCGTGCGCGATGGCAAGCTCGATGATGGCGCCGTCACGCCCTGCGCCCGCATCCTCAAGCGGCAGCCGGCGAAGTCGCGCCATTGCGGAGATCGATTCGCCGGGAACGATCCGCCCGCGCCGTTCGGCCGTCAGGACAATGCTGCGCGCCTCGTGCCAGAACAGGGAAGGGACTGGAGATTGGCCTCTCAGTCCCGCGATTGTTGTTTCGGCCGCCTCACTGTGCTGCTCCGGCAAGAGCCAGGCAGCGGCAAAGGAGGCGTCGAGGACCAAGATCATCAGTAGCGATGCCCTTCGTGACGCCAGGCCAGGATCTCTTCAGTGGTCACGGGCTTCGCCTTAGCGCGCGCGGCGCGAACCTCGTCGATCAAGGCGTCCAGCCGGTTATCCTTGTGGATTCGGGAGAGTTTTGCGATCGGATCGTTGCCACGCGAAATAATCACTTCCTCGCCGGCCTCGACTTTCGCCAGCAGTTCGGAGAGATGGGTCTTGGCCTCGCCGACCTTCACTGTGATGGTCATTTTTCCGTCCTCGTGTGGCGTTGTACGCTGTGGCCTCCTTGTTCCGCCACGGCCACTCTCGTCGCGCTGAGCGCAGCCTTGCACGACAAAGTTTGCGCGACCATAGCGTCGATTCCGTCGGTTGGTCAAGGCTTGGTCAAGTCACCGATAAGAGGTCATTATCGATAGTGTTCTTTGGCCTCACATCATCCTCGGTGACTGTGGCTTTCACTTCCCGATTTCAATTAAAGCCCTAAGCTGAAAAGTCAGACGATGGTTTTTGCCTTCTCGCTTCAATCGAAGGCGAGCGACGGGCCTTTTCCGAGGCTGTTGGCCCCAGTCCAGATGAACTCAAGAGGGTCGCGGCGGTGCCGAGTTCCGAAGGTCAGCGGCAAAGGATCTGCGGACATCGCGGCTAACGGCTCAGGGCAACTCCCGATACTTGAATCCATCGCGCGGAGGTAATACCATATTTCGAGGTGTCCTTACCGAGGCTGCAATGACAACGACCGTAACCGCAAAAGGTCAAGTGACCATTCCCAAGCCCGTGCGCGATCTCTTGGGCATCGCACCGGGCAGCCAAGTGGATTTTCGCCGCGCCGCCGACGGCAGCGTGGTGTTGGTTCGTGCGGACGAAAAACGGCCGGCGAGCCGCTTTGCCAAGCTGCGCGGCCATGCCGGCAAGGGGCTGAGCACCGAGGCGATCATGACCTTGACGCGCGACGAAGCGTGACGCTGGTGGACACCAACGTTCTGCTCGACCTCGTCACCGACGATCAGGACTGGGCGGAGTGGTCGATCGAACAGTTGGAGTCCGCCTCGCTGCGCGGACCGTTGCTGATCAACGACGTCGTCTATGCAGAGCTCTCGGTCCGCTACAGCCGGATCGAGGATCTCGACGCCTTTCTTGACGCGGCCGGCCTCGAGATCGTGACGATGCCGCGGCCGGTGCTATTCCTGGCCGGAAAGGTGTTCACCCAGTATCGCAAATCGGGCGGATCGCGCACCGGGGTGCTGCCGGATTTCTTCATCGGCGCCCACGCGGCGGTCGGTGAGCTGCCGCTGCTCACCCGCGACGTCGGCCGTTATCGCACCTATTTTCCATCGCTGATGTTGATCACGCCAGCCTGCTGAGCGCGCCTGGCGAGGCCTCGAACCGCGCCGGTAGGGGAGGGTGCTTTTTAGAGCCCGGACGCTTTGGTCAGGTTGACTCGGTAACGATCGCGGCGGCGTTGGTATTTGCGGGTGTCGGTTTTATTTCCCGATTTCAATTGAAGTCGTAAGCTGAAATGCGGAACCGCCGTTTACACCTTACGGCTTCAAGCGCGAGGAGGGGACCGTCAGAGCCTTTGGTGAGTCGACGCGGAACCGTCGCGCGCGGCAGCTAGTAAGGGCGGGACGTGCCGGAGTCATGCTCCGAAGTCAGTTCGCAGCCGGCCGAATGCTGCTCGACCCGCGCGCTTCTGTAGCTCGTCCGTCTACGCGCGCATGACCGCTCAGGCGTCACTGTGGTCGACGGAAGGACGATTGTGAGCCTCGCGAGCCATTTGCAGTGCCCGAGTCTCGCAGCTTGTGCCCATCCACGAATTGACTATTTTGCATGACTATGAGCGAGCATCTGGCCTTGGTTCTGACGACAGTTAACGCGCCCTACAGCGAACAGCTCGACGGGGTGGCGCTGGCTCATTGTCTTTCGGATCTAGATCGGGCGAAGCAGTATCCTGGGCAGGTCAGTGCCTTCCTTGCAGAAGTGCCGGTCGAGCAGCAGATGGAGTTCGCCGCCGCGCACCAGATAGCGGTCGATGATCTGAAGGCTTTCGCGGCCCATTTCTCTGCCTGGTCCGGCGAGACCTATTAACTCGCTGCTTGATGATCGAGGTCCATAGCCGTCGTCCGTCCGAATGGCGGCGGCTTTTCGCCATTGCTGCCGATCTGATCGACCAGCTCCGGAAGAAGGCCGGAGGTTTTGAATTCGAATGGTCGTTTGGCGGCGGCACGGCGATGATGATCGAGATCAACCATCGCGAAAGCCACGACGTCGATATCTTCCTCGACGACCCTCAGCTACTCGGCTTCATTGACCAAGAGCCAACAGGGAGGGCATTGCCGGTCGCCGGCAGAGCAACTTGGCCATATTAGGCGTTAGGCGGCGACAGTTCCATGTCTCGCCTTCTCGACCGTGACGGTCACCTTTCGGTCAAGCCGGTTCAGCACCCGCACAAGCCGATCGATGGTAAACTTGCCAAGATGGGCGTTGCGGATGTTCGAAATATCCGACGGCCTAACGCCGGTCACCTCCGCCGCAGCTCTGACCGTGAGGTGCCGCCGATTCAGCGCAGCGATGATCTCGGCCGCCAGGAAGGCCTTCATCTGCTTGGTATCGGCGTCGGGATCCCCCATGTCCGCGTAGACATTGCCGCTGCCTCTGACGATCTAGATTTTTTCTCTGTCATGACTCGATCTTCCGTGTTTGCTTCAGCCGCGCCTTGATGAGGTCGATCGCCTCCTTAGGCGTGGCGATGCCCGTGGTCGACTTCTTCTGGAATGCACGCACGACCCAGATGGAATCGCCGAGCTGGACGGCATAGATGACCCTGTAGGCGTCGGAGGGGTAGGGCAAGGTGATTTCCATCACGCCTGACCCCGGTGCTTCATCGGCTTTGCCAGATCGGCCTTCTGCCCGAAGCTTGCGACCGCCAGCGCGTCCAACATTCTATCCTGCACGGCTTTTGGCTTGCCGGCCGCAAGGTGGTGAAGCGGCGCTGAGGGCGGCGATGGTGCGGCTGCTCGACAGCCGCCTGAGCGCACCGACGGGGCGCTGACCGTCGCCAACCTGGCGCGCGAGGCCGGCGTCAGCCGGGCTACAGCGAACGCGCCGTCGCACTTCTCGCGGAGTTCCGTGCGGCCGAGGCCCGCCAGCGGTGGTCGTCTCCAAGGCCCTCAAGGAACGCGTCCCTGCACGCCCGGCAGCTCCAGCCCGCCGAGGGCCCCGTCGTGACGGGGTTGATCCGGCCGAAGAAAACCAGTGCTGCAGCGAACGTTCCTCGTAATATTGCGTTTAGCCATGAAAGACGACGATTCGCCCAAAGCATGCAAAAGGGGCCCATCGGCTCTCGCGCCGCGATGCAAGGCCTGGAAAGCCTTACGCCAGATCAGTTTGTGAAAAGTCATTGCCCTTGTAAAGCAGGGCAAGCCGGTGAGCCTTCGCGCAAGCATAGGCAAAACAATCGCCGAAATTGAGATCGGCTTTGTGCCCGACTGCTTTGCCGTATTTCATGCTGGCTTCGATCGCCCGGTCGCCGATGTCGCCGGATATCATGATTTCTTTGCCGGCGATCTCGATCAAAAAGGCGTCGACGGTATCACGGGCTTGCGCCAGCATGTCGGCCGTGGGCTTGGCGTTCTTTTTGATGGCTTCGGCCGATGCTCGCGCGAGACCCTGGGCTGCCTCGAACCGGACGAGCGGGGAGATATACAGCGGCTTGGTCGCGGCCGCGAGCCGCTTTTCCAGTTCTTCCGCGCCAGGTTCCTCGTTCAGGATGGCAACGATCACCGAGGCATCGACGAACATCAGTCGTCGCCCCACATTTCGTCGGTGAATTTCTTCATATCGAAATCAGGGTTGGCCGGCCCGATCCGCCGCGCCATTTCCTTGACTTTGGCAAGTCTCTCGCGCAGCGGGACGCTGCCGCGGTTGCGCTCGATCTCATGGCGCAAGGCGGTTCTGACGGCCTCGGTCTTGCTGCGCGCGTTGGTAATCTGCTGCAGCTCGACGGCCATGGCATCGACGTCGGGATCGCGAATGAAGAGCGGCATTTGTATATCTTCCGAGTGATATATGTATATCACATCCGAGATATACTCGCCAGCGAATTCGCGAGCGGCGGTTTTGGTAAGGAGGGGAGGGAGGAATGCAGCTCGCGAAAATCCGTCGGGAGGGTCGGTTCTGGTGCTCAGTCGGGCGGATTGCCAGGACGCCTGACGCAGCCGAACCTTCTTTCGATCTCGTCCGGCCGGTCAGCATGAGCTTTTTGCTGCAGCCTGATATGCAGCTTCGATATCACGATCGTGTGCCGAAACATCCCAGACAGCGTGCTGCGGGGAAGGGGCCATTTATGAAAACCTGGATGGTTGATTTTGGGGTCGTACCAAAGGAGTTAGCATTCGCACAAATGCCAAGCCCGCTGCCCCGGGAAGGTGCAGCGGGCCCTTCAAAATAATGGTCCTGCGATGGCTTCAGCCGATCGTCACGGCCACGTCGATCGAACTCCTCGCTAGACTGAGACTAGGCGTTCTGAGCGCGGAGATGGCGACCGTTCCGGATCTCGGCGGGCACACCGGGGCCATTGTCGGCGATCACGATCTGGAGGTCATTGCCTTCAAGCGCCGTTTCGATCTCGATCCGCCGCGGTCCCGGTATCTCCTGCAGCGCCTGTTGCGCGTTGACGATCAGGTTGTAGAACACCTGATGCATCTGGTCAGGGTCAAGTTCCAGAGGCGGCAGGCCCTCGCGAGCCGGCATTGCACCTCGATGCCTGCCGTGCGCAAACCGTAGCCGGCGATATCGAGAACCGCGCGGATCAGATCGTTGACGTCGATACTGCGGCGCTCCGGCTGGCGTTGTCGCGGGACGCCAGAAACACCACCGCATTGGCAATTTCCTCGGCCGTCCCAAAGCGGCCTGCCGGGACCATCCCGACGACAGCTTTCGCCCGAGCCTTCGTTTCCACCGGACCCAGACCAAGCTTGTCGTTGAGCGGCGTGTCTATCGGGCCCGGGCTGATCACATTGGCGCGGATGCCGCGCCCTATCAGCTCACCGGAGAGCGTTCGCGCGATAGCAGAATGACGGCGAAGACGCCGAACCGCCGACACGTGAAGCAATCAGCACTTCCGTGGCAGAAGGATCAATCCACGGCCAGGAAAAGCACACCGTCAGTATGGAACCTCAGACATGGGCGGCTCAGAAGCGGTATGTTATGCCGAGAACCGGACCGGACAGGGTTGCATCAAACACATAGCCTTCGTCATCGTAGTCGATCGGCAAGTGCTTATAGCCGGCGGAAACCGAGAAGTGGTCGGTAAGCAGGTAATTCACGGTTCCGAGCACCTGCCAGGTGAAATCGGCGCCCACCCCGGGGCCCTCCTATATCCGCCTGCGCCATCACGGAAAGCCTGTCGGTGATGTTGTAGAAGGCGCGCGCCCCGATCACCGGATCGACCCAGCCGAAATCCTCCTCGCGCGACAGGAGAACCCAGCATATTGCACTGTCACATCATTCGAGATGTACCAGACGCGGGCGCCGGCAAGCGCGTCGAACGTGAACTGCGGAGTGTCCAGGACACGATCTGTAAGGAGAACGCAAAGTTCACCGAACCTGCTCATTCTACAGATCAGCAGTTGCTCTCGTTGTGGCTAGCTGTTTAGTCCCGGCATTTAATGGGTTGGATTCCGCCAGGCGCGTCAGGCAATACAATGTCGACACGCCTGAGGACAGCTAGGAAAGAAGCTGAACAGGATGTCCTTGCGCTGACAGCAGTTTAACCGCTTTGCGGTCGAAGGAGAGGAATGTCTCCCCGCCCAGCCAGTCGCCGTCGAAGGCAATCACGCCGTCCGCAAAATCACCGCCGGCCTCAAGCACTGCAAGCCCTGCCACGACAGCTGGCCGGTTGACGACGACATTTGCGGTATTCGCCAAGGCTCGGATTGCCGCCACGATATCTGCGCGTGCGGTTTGATACTGTCGGCCCAAAACCCATGCGAACTCGCACAAGGCCTGAAGGCTAACGGCCACGATGTCTGCCTTCGCCAAGAGATCGACGGCCGCTTCCGCCTGTCGTTCATCGTCGGCGACATAGGCACGCAGCAGAACGTTGGCATCGGCCGTGACTTTCATTCCTTGCTCGATCCCGCTGCAGTACCCGCTTCCGCGATTGCCTCGTTGATCTCTTCAATGCTCAACACCCGGCCATTCGTCTTGCCCTTGAGAAAACCGTAGAGCTCCCGGAATGATCCCTTCGCCCGCGCCGCCTTCAATTCCGCCCGGCCGTCGGGGAGCAGATCAAGTTCGATCTTCTCGCCCGGCCTGATGCCCAGATGCTGCAGAACGTCCTTGCGGAAGGTCACCTGTCCCCGTGCCGTCACCGTCAATGTAGTCATTTTCGCAGCTCCAACTCATCCACACGATTAGATAATGCAAATCTGCATTATCATCAATAGCAAAGGCGCGTTGTCGAGCAGTTGCGCTCTGGCGGGTCCACAATCACAACGGCCGGAGGCATCCTGTGCGCGTAACGAATCGCGACATCGGCATCGCCGGCGCGCAGGTACAGCTATTAGCAGCGTGCTCGCCGAGTGCGGCGGCCGGAGCTCGTGCCGGCCGCCCAAGGAGCGCACCTGTCAAATGGAGTGAAATCCTTAGTCGTTCCTTCATTCATCCTGGCTTAAATATTTCCATGGAATGGGGCGCCCGTATCTTGAGGCGGTTTGTTAGCCGTCTGCTACAAACAGGCGAGAGCGGCAACGTTGCTACTATTTTTGCCCTGTCTTTGCCGATTGTCGTCGGCGCAGCGGGTCTCGGTATCGAGACCTCCTACTGGTATTTTAGCAGCCTGAAATTACAGGCGGTGGCGGATGCGGCGGCCTATGCTGGCGCTTTGGAAAAGATTTCGGGATCTGACAAGCCAACGATTGTCTCCGCCGCGACACTGTCAGCGACGACGAACGGCTGGGACCCGTCAACAGGCACAATCGAAATCTTCACGCCTCCGTCTTCCGGCCCGAATGTCGCCCAAAAGGCCGTCGAGGTCATCGTTCATCAGACCCTCGATCGGTTTTTCACATCGATATTCACGCAAAACCCGGTCGGCGCACGGGCAAGAGCGGTGGCTCTTATCACGGATTCTTCAAAGGCCTGCCTTATGGCGCGCAATCCTTCCGCTCCGAAAGCGGCGCTGTTTTCCGGCAGTTCGAACCTCAAACTGACCGGCTGCGTCGTGATGTCGAATTCGATAGCCGCGGACGCCATCAAGCTTCAGGGATCGGCAAACCTTCAGGTCGATTGCCTAATATCGGCAGGCGGTGTTTCGTTGAGCAACCCCGTGACGACCGTCTGCGCCAGTCCGATAACCCAGGCGTTGCCCGCTGCCGATCCTTTTGCCGACTTGCCGGCGCCACCGGCCACGAACCCCTGTCAAAACAGCAATCAGTCGACGTTGCAACCTGGAACATACTGCAGGGGGCTCAGCTTGAGCGGCAATGTGACGCTCTCGCCCGGGGTATACGTCATTCAGGGGGGAGATTTCAAAGCGAACTCGAATGCAAATATTTCAGGCGAGGGAGTCATTATCTATCTGGCCGGCAGCTCGGGCGTCAGCATGAACGGCACGGCCATTGTCAAGCTCAGCGCACCGACGTTAGGCACCTATTCGGGGGTGCTGTTTTACGGAGACAAAGCTAACCAGACGGGATCGAACACGTTTAATGGCACGGCAGATTCGCTTTTGACCGGCGCTTTGTATTTTCCAACACAGGATGTCAATTACCTCGGCAATTTCTCGGGCAAAGGTGGTTGCACTCAGGTCGTCGCCAGTACCGTGCAGTGGTCCGGCAATGCGAACGTCAATCAGGATTGCACGAGCCTTGGGATGCGAGACATTCCGGCCACGCAATCGATAAAGCTTGTCGAGTAATCTTCGTGGCACGGTTACCAGCCCGGATGTTCGGGAGCGATTCGGGTATTGCCGCGGTGGAGTTTGCGCTGGTTGTGCCGATCCTTTGCCTGGTACTTCTTGGCATCATTGACGGCTGGTCTTTTGTATCAAGCGCGTTGTCGATGCGTGCGGGCGTGAAAACGGCGGCCAATCTCGTGATGCAAGGCGCAGCCGACGACGCGGCTACCCAGACCGTCGCCCTTTCGAGCTGGGAAAATCATCCCGATGACGCGCAGGTGACGCTGAGCCGGAAACATATGTGCGGGATCATCGTGGTCGATCCATCTGTGCTGTGCGACAGTTTGAAAGCTTCCGCGGTTTTCGTTGAAATACAGGCGACGGCCACCTGGTCCCCGCCCTTCAGTTTCGGCGAGTTTTCCCTCTCGCGCGAGCTCAGCCACAAACAGGTGATACGTGTTCGCTAAAGGGAGAGCCTTCATACGTGAGGCATCAGGCGGAGCCGCACTGGAGTTCGCGCTGATCGCGCCTATTCTGATAATGCTTTTGATCGGCATCTTCGCATTCGGCTGGGCTCTGAATGCCATGTCAAGTGTTCGCTACACTCTGGAAACGTCCTCACGAGCGCTGCAAATGAAGAATTCGCTGACCGAAGCCGAGATAAAAGCGATAGCCACGGCAAAATTGCTGAGTTTGGGATTAACCGATGTCGACATAACAATAGCAATCGACGCCCCCAGCGGCGGCTTTCGAATGGCCCATCTGACCGCCAAATATGCGTTCGCGATCGAGTTTCCGTACTTCGACCGATACTCGATAAATTATGCGACAACTGTCACAGTTCCATTGGTTGCGTCATGAGCGCACCCAATAGTCTCTTTACGCAACATGCGCAGTGATCGGCTTGTTCTTCTTTGCTCGCGTTCAGGTCTGCTTCACCGCCACCGGCGCAGAACGTAGACTTCGGGCGCGGGCCTTCATCCTGGCTATAGATCGGGGACGGCATGTATGATCACGGCCTTTGCCCCGGCAATGCGCGGCTTGCCGTCCCTCACCTCGGCCGCTATTCCCTGCCTAACGCCATCGCCCGCGCGCTGCACAGCGCGGACCCGACGGCAGAGACTCCCTGACGGACATAATGCCGGCCGCCGGCTCCGCGCTCGCTCACGATCTCGCCAGTGCGGAAGTCCATGCACAGCGGGCGCTATCGCTTAACGGCGATCGGCGCCGGCCTGGCGACGAAGAGCACATATTCCGGCAGTTATTCCCTCGCACAGCGCACCTGCGGGTGCCGCGGACAAATTCGCCGATATCATTCAGGCGCCTGTCGAACATCGGGAGGAGCCGCTTGGTCCGGGCACAAGCCTGGACGATCATCTCTCCGAAAAAAACTGGCGACGCCACGCGAGGACAATTTCGAGCATGCCGTTGGCGAGACGCTTCTGGTCGCGATTGCGCGGCGTCTTGAGAAAGCAATCAGACGTGGTGACTTGGTTGCGAGATTGGTGGAGATGAATTCGCACTGCTGATGTCCGGCCCTGCGATGGGACCGGCGACCTTAGCCTCCCGACGCGGCTCATGAAGAACTTGGCGCAACGACTGAAGGCGGACGTTGGCACCCCCTCCGGGCGGACCCATCGGCTACCCGGAAGGGTAGTTCAAGAATCCTGACAGGGCGCTGTATCAGGCCGAGGCAAGGGGCCGAGGCATATGGAAACACCCTTTTGACCCGACTGGACAGCGATCGCAGCTCGACGCGGGTAACAACGCTCCGCGATTCAATCCGGCTCGCGCGTGGGCGGTTCTGATATACAAGTGGGGCGCCTAACGGAGGTCACAATGGTTGAAGAAGGCGACAACCGCCGCGAACGGAGACAGCGCGTCCTGAAGGGTGCCGCGATCATTAACGGCATCAACAACTCCGAAATCAGCTGCACCATTCGAAACCAGAACGTCGGCGGAGCCGAACTCAAGGTGCCGGTCGAAGCCCTGGTGCCGGAGCATTTCCTTCTCTACGTGCCGACCGATGGCGTTGCCTATCGGTCTGTGTTGCGCTGGCGCAGGAACGACCGTGTCGGTGTGCAGTTCACCGAAACAGTGCCCAAACCGCGCCTTCACTATGGCTGAAGTTCTCGTCGCACCAGCCGAGCACCACCGGTAGCAACAGTTGGCACTGACCTTCAACACAGCAAGGGAAGCCGCCGCACGGCCATGGGCAAAGGCTCAACTCACACAAGCCGTCGATTGTCTCGTCGACCTTCAGGTTCTGACCGCTCAGCGCGGCATCGCGCCAAAATGTCGCCGCATCACGTTGATCAGGAAACGGACGATGATTGGAACCGAACTCGCCAGCGCGGCCTCGCGGCGGTAGACGACCGAGAGGCTCTGCCGCCCCAGGATTTCCCCGGTCAACCGCCGCAACCCCGGCTCGCTATCTCCGATGATGCGGGGCAGCACCGCGAGGCCGAGCCCCGCCACGGCCGCCGCGGCCATGTCGGCCATCTCGCGATTGACCAGCACAATGCTGGCCTGCTAGAGGCCGCTTCTCCAGGTGGTTGCGGTTTCCGGTTGATTGGGAAACTCGTCCAACATTGCGAGCATATCTCCGCGGGTATCGCTCTCGGCGTCCGCCATATCAACTTTGACATTTGGGCTCTCGCCCTGGCGGCAGCCATTCCGGCAAGGACCTGTTCACGGCGCGCGATGATCGTAGGGTCTTTCGTGAAAACCGTCTTCTTGCCGGGCTTGCGGCCACGCTTCACATGGCCGTTGCTCTGACTTCCATCGGGAATGCCGAACATGTGGTTCGTCTGACCAGTGTGCGTCGCGGCCCACGCCGGCTCCGCTGAAGGTCGCGGCCAATCTGCAATCTGGGGACCAGTTCCAGGGCGGCATCGAGCCGCTTGTTCTCGATAACCTCCGATCTGTGGACTGAACGCAGCTTGTCGAATGTTCTGTAGGGCAGGGTGATGCCGACGATGCTTTTTGTCAGGTTCGTGCCCAACCAAGAGCAGGGCTTTCGGTCGCAAATGCTACGGAGGCAGTAGGTTTCCCTCTTCCTTGGCCGCTTCGAGAAACGCCCTGCGGACCACTTCGGGTTTCACCTGATCGATCATTTCATCCATGCAGAGCTGCACTGCGCTATGCCACTTGGGGCCACGCTTGGCAGCTGCTCGGCGGCCCCTTCTCGACGTTGTTGCACTGATAGGCAATGCCAGCGCGGCTGGTCCTTACGGACACTGGCGGGGAGAACCAATGGAGCGACATTCGTACATAAGTGACGGCTTAACTCAGAGTTCCCTCAACCAAGCCCGGTTCGAGCAAGGATCGGGTAAACCGGCTCGGGACCCTACTCCTCCGGCCAGCTCTGTTGCGGAACCTATTCAGCGGCACCAAAGTTGGGGTGGAGGTCAGGAGTGTGCGATGAGTTCCAAAACCGGGGATGGTCGGCTCTCTTTCATTGAGTTTCAGTCGCCCACGCTGGTCGAGAACGCGCCTGAGGGCAGCGACTGGCTTCATGAGATCAAGTACGATGGCTACCGCACCGAACTGATCATTGAGGGCGGCAAAGCGCGAGCCTTCACGCGCCGTGGCTACGACTGGTCGCACCGATACCGACGAATGGTTCAAGCGGCGGCGGGCTTGCCGGTGAAGGCGATCATCGACGGGGAGGCTGTCGTTCTCGGCGACAGCGGCCTGCCGGATTACCAAGCCCTGGAACGGGAGTTGGGCAATCCAAACTCGGCAAGGCTCATCTTCTACGCGTTCGACCTGCTGCACCTCAACGGGCGCGATCTACGACAGCAGCCGCTGGTTAAGCGCAAGGCAGCCCTGGAGAAACTGTTGAAGAATACGGCGCCGACACTGACCTATGCCGAGCATCTGGAGGTGAGCGGCACGGACGTGTTTGAACATGCCTGCCGAATGGGCTTGGAGGGGATTGTGTCTAAGCGCACCGATGCCACGTACCGCTCGGGTATCCAGACGAGTTGGCTCAAGGTGAAGTGCATTAAGAGCGACACTTTCCCCATCGTGGCATTTGTCGAGAAGCTCGGCGCTTACCCGCGCCGCATCGCATCGCTTTACATCGGCCGTCGCGAGGGCGACCGACTGCTCTATGCCGGGAAGGCTCGCAGCGGCTATACATTGAGCGCTGCGCAACGGGTTCGAGAGCGGCTTGACCCGCTGATCATCAGCAAGTCACCTTTGTCAGAGCCCATCGTGAAACCGAAGGCGACGTGGGTCAGACCAGAGGTGCTGGCCGAGGTACAGTTCAGCGGCGTCACTGATCGCGGCGTGTTGCGCGAGGCAGTATTCAAGGGTCTGCGAGAAGACCTCGTGGCGATCCCGGCCAAGCCTCCGGCGCCATCAAAGCGACGTGGGCCAGCCCAGGAACATGGCGTTCCCAGCGAGAACATCCTGCAACTGCTGCCCGACGCGGTCTCGCCCTCCAAGGAAGAGCTTGCGCGTTATTGGCAGAGGGTTGCCGATCACGCACTCGTCCATCTCGGCCACCGACCGCTGAAGCTGGTCCGCCATGCTCTCGGGGCAACCTTCTACCACAAAGGCGCGCTGCCGAAGATCCCAGCAGCAGTGCATCAGTTGCGCGTTCAGAAGCGCGGGGGTGGCGAAGGTGTGCGCGTGTGGGTGGACGACCTTGCCGGCTTGCTGGGGCTGGTCGAGATGAATGCGGTAGAGCTGCATCCTTGGAATGCCACCGTTGACGACATCGAGCATGCCGACCGCATCGTTCTGGACCTTGATCCGGGCGAGGGGATCGAGTGGGATAAAGTGATCGAGACCGCGCTAACGCTCCGCGACATCATGGAAGCGGAAGGTCTGGAGAGCTGGCCGAAGGTGACGGGCGGCAAGGGAATTCACCTGATGGCCCCACTTGAGACGAAGATCACGCACGACAATGCCCGGCTCCTTGCCCGATCGTTCGCCAAGCGCCTCGCTGAAGCTCATCCTGATCGCTATCTGCTCTCCGCCGCGCCGGCAGCCCGAAAGGGCCGCATCTTCATCGACTACCTTCGCAATGGGCGCGGTAACACGGCGGTCGGCCCCTTCTCCCCACGGGCGCGACCTGGCTTCCCAATCGCCCGTCCCGTGACCTGGAGCCAGGTTGAGGCAGCCATCCGTCCAGATGCCTTTACCATTGACCGTCCGTTCAGGGCGGCCGCCAGAAAGGCAGCGTGAGCATCAAGGACAGGGGACGAACTTCCCATAAGGCATCTGTTAGCAGTGGGCGAAGACGCCCGCCGAACAATGGATGACTCAACTCGTTGCCGAGAGGTCGAGCTCTATCCAGGCAGGCACATGATCGCTCGGCTTTTCCCAACTTCGCAGGTCAGCGTCCACGCCCGCGTCACGTAACCTGTTCGAAAGTGATGGGCTGACGAGGAGATGATCCATCCGCAGGCCGGAGCTCCGATCATAGCCGCCCCGGTAGGAGAAGTTCCAATACGTGTAGATGCCTTTTTCCGGATGGATGGTACGGACGGCATCCATCCAGCCATTGTCTAGCATTTCGGCGTAGGCCTGCCTGCTCTCCGGAAAGTAGACTGCGTCGCCCGTCCAACGTCTCGGCACCACGGCATCGAGCGGCGTTGGCACGACGTTGTAGTCGCCGCACAGAACGCTTGTGATCCCCTCCTTGAGCAGTAGCTGGCCGTAGCTGATCAGACGGTCGAACCAGCGGAGCTTATAGTCGAATTTCGGGCCGGGCGCTGGATTGCCGTTGGGCAGGTAGATGCACCCCACCACGATCCCATCCACCTCTGCCTCGATATACCGGCTGTGAGTATCGTCAGGGTCACCCGGCAGGCCGCGTCGACGCTCCAGGGGCTCCTTTCCCCGTGCGAGTATAGCTACACCGTTGTAGGACTTTTGCCCGTGCCAGATCGCGCCATAACCGGCGTTCCTGACGGCTTCCGCGGGAAATTTCTCATCCGAAGTCTTCAATTCTTGAAGGCACACGATGTCATAGTCGGTCTGACCCAGCCACTTGATGAGCAAGGGCAGGCGACCGTTCACGCCGTTCAAGTTGAAGGTCGCGATGCGGGTCACTCGGAGTTCTCAACAAACATTTGCCCATTGGCAATGGAAGGCTCAGGTGCTGATCCTCGCATCATGCCGGCAATGGGGGAGTTGTCAGTCGTCTTTGTAGGACTTGGCTGCCTCGCCAATCTTTCGCCAGTCGTTTCCGTACCGACGCACCAATTCCCGCGCCTGAGTTGGCGACAGATCCTGTGTCTCGAGGGCATGTTTCACCTCTGCGTCCGCCCCTTTTATGGGACGCGAACGAGCCTTTTTCGGCCGCACGGCCGCAGCCGCTCTCATCTGATTTAGACATCATTCGTCCTCTCGGCAGTCCTTAACCGACGAGTGTGGGGAAAGTTTCACTGCGCGCGTCCTGAGCATTGGGCATCAGGGTTCAGGCGCAATATTCCCGCGGGGCTTGTCCGGCTGGTGAACCTTTAGGGCCGGCGCTGCGTTCAGTGCAGCGAACTCGACTGATGCACTACGATGGAATCCGACGCTCGTCCCCCGCCGCAGAAACGCGAGGCACCTGGTGCCGAAGCCCGCTTTTCGTTCGATCGAATGGCGGTGGAGCGGTTTCAGCAAGCTTTTCCGCGTGCCAGATGGAGCGACGAGCGCAGGAGCTGGTTTGTCCCCGGCAACACAGCAGCCCGGCGGATCGACCGCTGGCTGGCGAAAGAGGCAGCGTTACGGGCGCCCCATGACGATAGCAAGGGACGCGATGCCTTCGCCTTCGACCCAATTTCGAGCCGGTATCTGGAAATTGCGGACGACCTCCGTATTCGCACGCCGTATTCGAGGACGGTGCTTGAAGAATTGCGTGCGGTTCCGTGGGCGAGTTGGGACGATGAGTTGCGGGCCTGGAGAGTTCCATGCCGCTCATATGAAGAGCTCCGGCGCCGATGGCCAAACATCGAAAAGGCTGCGCAGCTTGCCGAACCGGAGGAAAGGAAACTGCGACGTGCGGCTGCCAGGAACACCGAAGCATATAAGGCCGCACAAAAGCGGGCTGCTGAACGCCGGCGCCATCGCTACCCGTTGCCAGTTCAAGATCTACCTACCCTGGGCCGCGCAGTCGCAACGGAACAGTACGGGATTGTCGTCTTCGATGAAATTTCCGGTGAACTGGTTGAGCTATCCGACGCAGCCACCTTCTATCCCCACGCAATGCCTCCGAACGGCGACTTCGTTTGGGGCAGGTGGCGTTGGGCTACGCTGGCCGAGCTTGTGAGCACATGGCCCGCTCGGGACGGGCCAACCGAACGCTTCAGGGGCTGGTGGAGGCCAACGCTTGCCGAACTTAGAGCTGCCCGTCGAAAAGCCCGCAGTCGGGAGCGTAGTAGGCGAGGTCGCGAGCGATAGATGCGGCGCTAGCCTGTGTGGCAACGCGTTGCTTGGTAAAGTGATTCCCGATCAGCGAGGGGAGTCGGGTGTCGCTTAGAAAACGACTGCATTCTTGCGGTGAACTGCCATGGTCGAACACAAGCTGGGCAAAAAGTGAGCCTCGGCCGCACAGGATGCCGGCGAAGTTGACGATAGCAAGAGCTGAGGGTTCAGCGCAGGGGGAAACGCCACCCCGCGCTGCGCGCCGACTGCCGCGAATATCTCACGAGGGGGCATGCACATGACTCGCATCGCTACCTTCAATGTGAACGGCGTCAACGGCCGACTGCCTGTGCTCCTGAAGTGGTTAGGCGAAAGCGACTACGACATCGTTTGCCTGCAGGAATTGAAGAGGTCGGACGTCAAGTTTCCTATCGATGCGATCAGAGAGGCGGGTTACGGCGCAATCTGGTACGGCCAGAAATCCTACAACGGTGTGGCGATCCTGGCCCGAGGAATGGAACCTGTGGAAGGCCGACGCGGCCCTGCCTGGCGATCCTGACGACACTCAGCCGCTATATCGAGGCCGAGGTGGATGGGGTCGTTGTGGGCTGTCTCTATCTGCCCACTGGCAATCCAGCGCCTGGCCCAAAGTTCGACTACAAGCTGCGCTGGTTCGATCGTCTCATCAACTACGGCCAGCACTTGCTCGAAATTGGGGCACCCAGTGTTCTCTGCGGCGACTATAACGTCGTTCCAACCCAAATCGACGCCGTGGTGCCAAGGCGACGGCTGGGCGATACTAACGATTAAACCGGATTCTCTCGAAATGACAGGCTTGGCGCGCCGTTCCAGACCGGGAAGCTGTTGTCCAGGCGGGCGATGTCGCCTGCACGAGCGAACTCGAAGCGGCGTTTGACGAGTATATTGTACCGAGTCGCGTCGGCGCGCAGCTAGGCTGCCTTCTTAAGCTCCGCCACCTGAACGCCCAGCCGGAACGCCTGACCATCTGCAAACGAGCGCGCGTAGCTCTCGGATGCAAAAGGGACGGTGGTGGTGGTGCCATTGACCGTCACGCGGACCGACCAGTCTTTGTCTCTGACGATTTCAACGGCATGTCGCTCATGCGGAGCCATGCATTCCTCCCAGAATTTGAGGAGGGAGGATAGCGTCGCAACACTCGTTTGCATGCAAATAATCCGACACCGCGATGTCAAAATGTCAAAACAGCGCACAGCTAGGCGAACTTAAGTCGATGTCGTCGCCTTGAGCTGTTCAGGTGGTCTCTTGGCGAAGTTAAAAAGTGCGGTGGCAGTCTCTTCAGCCGTCCAGCCTTGCTCGATGCAAGAGGACACCAGAGCCGTGAAAGCGGTTTCAAGGACGGCTGCGCAGTTCACGTCCTGTCCAGGCTGTCCTCGGCAAGAGTGGGCGGTGCAACTTGTGCTGTTTGGGACATGAAAAATAACTGGCAGTGCCAGAAAAAAATTCTGACTTTCATCTTGCCGTCGGTCAGCCGTAGTGAAGTTTCGGTTTTGGCTCGGTGCCGGTGAATTTGACGCCGATGCGGTCGTTGCGACGCCAGCGAACCTCCCATCGATAGGCAACTCCATCGACCGACACGTAGAGCAAGAAGCGATCGGGAACCCTTGGCATCGGGCGCGACCTTCAGCTCAGCGCCCCCCTCATGCTGATTGCGCAAGGTGCAGCTGATCTGGATCCGGTGATGATCGTCCCGCCCTTTAGCACACGTTGGCGGCGCTCGCGCCGATGCTCGTCGGAATTCTCATCAACTGGGTTCGCGGTGTTTGCCATCGATAAAATGTCAGATCAGCTGAATTCGCCCGCTAGGTATACCGAACACAGGCGCGCAGCAATGGATCGGTCATGTTGCCCTATTACGTGACATTACAGGGCATGCTCAGGTGAATCTGTCGGGTCGCGCAGAAAAAAGGCAATCATCTAGCAAAGGTCCCGCGTTTGCCGACATGCCGATCAACACGGTTTCCAAGCTTCTGGTCGACGCCGACCTAAATGCTGACCTTCCGGCAGACAGGCCCAGTAGCCGTCGAACTCCACCTCGTATATCCAGGCGTCGCCTCGGGCGGCTTCTCGACCAAGGTCGGCATCAAGGCTCAATGAACTCCAGCCGGCTGGTGCCTGCACCTGCCCACCTACGCAAGGAACCGAGCCTGGATCGTGAGATCCGGCGGCTAGGGGTAATCAGATTACCAAAATTAGCAATGATGCATGAGATGGCCTATAACTTGCGCAACCGGCGAACGACCCAATTGCCGCCAGTTAGCGCCAGCGGCCGCTGGTCACCCCCCGATTGGCTGCCGGGCCGTTCCTATCAGACCGCTACGCTCGATTGATCGGCTACTCGCGACTATCGAAAGCCACCAACAGGTCAAGGGCCGCAGCGACTTCGAGGATAGCCTCGGTTATATGGTCGTCGCATACTGTCAAATCAGGCGCAGACTGCCGAACGTGGTATAGTGCGGCTTTGACCGAGACGGTGTCCCCCCGGTCCGCCCTGTTGAGGATTGCGGCAATCGCCTGTTCTAGAACTGGACCGACCCTTTGGACGATGCTCATCCACCTCCCCCCCGGGAACGCTAGCGTCAAAACTAACGTGTTCGAGGCCGGAATGCAACCGATGGGCGAAATCGCGACTATTTTTCGGTCTAATCGTTGCGCATCCGCAAAGGAGACCGAAGGCAAACATGCCGCAGCGGAGCCAAGGGCGATGAATCGTCTCAGAAGGCTCATCGTTGTCAGAGTTACAAAAGTTGAACTGCATCGGGGAACACTCTTTCTGTCTGCCTGTTCAATTTGCCAGGCGCATCCCGCGCATTCAGACAGGAGAAAGAAGATGAAACGCATCCTTTTGGCTTCGGCCGTGCTGGCGGTGTCGGCCGGGCTTTCCTTTG